>JAJRVX010000372.1:0-24699 GCA_024277095.1 Chloroflexota bacterium | reverse complement strand
TCAGCGGCATACGGGCCGCGTTGCCGGTGACCATCATCACGGCCATCGTCTCCCCGATGGCCCGCCCCATCCCCAGCATGATCGCCGTGACGATGCCGGACTTCGCGGCGGGCACGACCACTCTCCAGATGGTCTGCCACCGCGTGGCCCCCATCGCCAGGCTGGCATCTCGATAGCTCTTGGGCACCGCGTCCAGGGCGTCCTCGGCGACGCTGATAATGGTGGGGAGCGCCATGTAGGCCAGGATGATTGCCCCGGTGAAGGCCGTCAGCCCCGTCGGCGCGCCCAGGACCTCGCGCACCAGAGGGGCGATGATCGTCATGCCGAAGAAGCCCAGCACCACCGAAGGGATGCCTGCCAGCACCTCGATGGTGGGCTTCAGGACCTCTCGGGCCCAGCCTGGCGCCACCTCCCGCACGAAGACGGCCGTCGCCACCCCCAATGGCAGCGCGATCACGATGGCGGTCACCGTGACCAGCGCCGAGCCCAGGATCAAGGGAAGCGTGCCGAACAGGCCAAAAGTGGGGTACCAGCGTGTGCCGAAGAGGTTGTCCGGGGAGACCTCGAAGAAGACGGGCATGCCCTCGCGCAGGAGGAACAGGAAGATCAACAACACGAAGCCGATCGTGGAGAAGCCTAACACCCGGATGATCGCTTCGATGGCGAACTCACTCCATCGGACGCGCGAGGACTCATGCATCATAGACCCATTCCGTTCGCGAGATCAGGCTCTCGAAGTATTCCGACAGCCGCAGGCTGAGAGTATTATGCTTCCTCGTGATCGCTTTGATAATGCGATGAATCAGGTCATTCCCTCACTTCAGCGGGACGAACCCGAGTTCGGGGACCAGCTTCTGTCCCTCGCTCAGGATCCAGTCCAGGTAGTCCTTCACGTGGCCTGTGGGCTCCCCGGCGGTATACATGTACAGGGAACGGGAGATGGGATAGGATCCGTCGTTGACTGTCTCGACGGAGGGGAGCACGTAAGGCCCCTTCGGGTCCCGGGCGATGGCCAGCACCTTCTGATCGGGCGTCACGTATCCCAGGCCATCATACCCGATGGCGTTGGGGTTCTGGCGCACCTCCGCGCTGATCCCCTCCGATGAGGGCATCAATAACGTGTCGGGAGAGAAGAGCAGGTCGCTCTTCTTATCGCCCATGCGGATCACATGTTCCAGGAAGTAGACGTACGTGCCGGAGTTCGACTCCCGGGAGAGCAGGACGATGGGACGGTCCTCCCCGCCCACCTCTCGCCAGTTGGTGATCTTGCCCGTGTAGATATCGGAGATCTGCTGGAGGGTGAGGCCGTCCACCGGATTAGAGGGGTGGACCACCACGGCGATGGCATCCCGGGCGACGGTGAACTCGATGGGGTTGATCCCGTTGGCCTGCGCGGCCGCGATCTCCTCGGGCTTCATCTTCCTCGAGGCGTTGGCGATGTCCACAGTGCCGTTGATCATGGCCGCGATGCCGGTGCCTGATCCGCCGCCGGTGACGGAGATGCGCACCTCCGGGTGAAGTTGCATGTACGTCTCCGCCCAGGCCAGCGCCAGGTTCACCAGCGTATCCGACCCCTTGTTCTCGATCGTCTTCGCGGCCTGGGGCGGCGCCTCATGTTCGGATTCGGTGGCCTGGGGCCCGCAGCCGATCGCCGCCAGGGCGATGCCCAGGCATAGCAGGCCGGTGAGGATCCATCGTGTCCATTGGGCATGTATGGCGGAGCCTGTGGGAGTCGTGGGGAAAAGGCGGATGAGGAACGGGTGGATTCCCCTGGCCATCGTCTCGCTCGCCTGTGAGCGGAGGCGGAAAGGCCGCCGTGGGCGCCGGAGCGCCCGGGATAGGCGGATGGTCCCTCGCGAGAGGATGCGGAGTCGAGTCATGAACCTCGTCTTCTCAGGTCAAATTGGCCCCGGTTGTGGACGTAATTCGCCATCCGCCCGGGGGCGTGCGGCCCCACCGAGCGGATAACGCAAAGGTCCCGGCGGATTCTATCAAATAAGCGGAGAGCGTCAAGTTGTGCGCGAGGCGTGTGGCGGGATCGGATCCTCGAGGGTGACGCGAGGGGGCCGTCCCTCACAGCTTGTAGACCCCCAGAAGCCGGCGCTCCGTCTCCCCCTCGATTTGCGCGGTGATCTCGACGTAGGGGGCCAGCGTGGAGCTCCGGAGCTTATGCTTGAGGAGCTCGTCCACCTGGAAGATCCCCGCCGAGTTGCTCAGGCTGATGTTCACCCGTATGGGGCGGTCCTCCCCTTTCTCGATGTGGACGGCTTCCACCGCCTGCGCGGAGACGGAATGGATGTTCACCTGGCCGGCCTCGAAGGGGATCCGGGAGCGTCCCTCCGTCATATCCAGCGCGTCGGCCACCTTGAGCACTCCGGCTTCGAGGGTCAGGCAGCGTTGGTCGGAGCGATGGGCGATCACCGCGTGGAGCGTCTCGGCGACCATCGTCGTCAGGGCGGGTTCCTCGTAGAGCTCGCTCAGCAGCTCGCGTGCTTTGGGGTAGGCCAGGATCAGGCTATACCGCTCGTGGTCATCGCGGTGCACAGCGATGCCGATGTCGTGCAGGCAGGCCCCCAGGACGACGAGCACTTCCGCGTCCTCGGCGGTCAATCCGTAGTCCGTGACCACGTTGGGCTGGACGTCGGCCTCCACCAGCAGCCGCAGGAGCCGCAGCGCGGCGTTGGCCACGATCCGGATATGGACTTCGCCGTGGTCGCTGATGCCGGAGCGATCGACCGAGTTGACGTTGGCGCACTTCCAGAGCTGCAGGAGCTCGGCGTCGGCGTTGATCCGCGCCATCAGTCGTTGCAATTTCTCGTTGTGTCGGGCAGGTACCTCAAAGCTCATTATCCCTCCTCATGGGGTTCTCAGGACGCATGGGCGGACTCGTCGTGGAGTCATCGGTGATGTGAGGGAGCCCGGTCCACGGGCTCCCTGGTGCCTGTCTCATCCCCCTGGCTCCAGGGGATATCGCCTGAGATGGTCCAGCACCCTCTCCCGGATCTCGTCTCGTACCCGTCGGAAGGCGGCGAGCTGTTCCTCGGGCGATCCGATCGCCTCGGCCGGGTCCGGGAATCGGATATGGATCGTCTGGCCCTGTCCCGGCCATGCCGGGCAGTTTTGCGCGGCGTTGTCACATACGGTGACGATCAGATCGAAGGGGACGTCGCGGAACGCCTCCACGGACCTTGAGCGCTGATGGGAGATGTCGATCCCCAGTTCGGCCATCGCCTGCACGGCCAGGGGATGGACGTACCCGGCCGGCCGCGTCCCGGCGGAGTGTGCCTCCCATCGGTCGCCCAGGAAATGTCTGGCCAGCCCCTCAGCCATCTGGCTGCGAGCCGAGTTGCCGGTGCACAGGAACAGGACGCGCCGCTTTCTCATCCGAACCTCCCGGTGATGTAGTCCTCCGTCCGCCTGTCCCGGGGATTGGTGAAGATCTTCTGCGTGGACCCGTATTCGACCAGATACCCCGTGCGGTGTTCATCTGTCATGAAGAAGGCCGTGTAGTCGGAGACGCGAGCGGCTTGTTGCATGTTGTGGGTGACGACGACGATCGTGTAGTCTCGGGCCAGCTCGCGCATCAGCTCCTCGATGCGTAACGTGGCGATGGGATCCAGGGCGGAGGCGGGCTCGTCCATCAGCAGGACCTCCGGCTCGACGGCCAGGGCTCGGGCGATGCACAGACGCTGCTGTTGCCCGCCGGACAGCGCGGTCCCCGGCTCGTGCAGCTTGTCCTTCACCTCATCCCAAAGAGCCGCCCGGCGCAAGGCGTTCTCCACGCGCGCCTCCAGATCGGGTACCCGGCCCCAATGGCCCAGGCGCAATCCGGCTGCGACGTTGTCGAAGATGGACAGGGTGGGAAAGGGGTTGGGCCTCTGGAAGACCATCCCCACGCGTCGGCGAATGCGCACCGGGTCCGTCCCGGGGGCGTAGATATCCTCGCCGCCCAGCAGCACGGTCCCCTTCATCCAGGCTCCCCGTACCTCCTCATGCATGCGGTTCAGGCATCGCAGGAACGTGGACTTCCCCGACCCCGATGGGCCGATGATGGCCGTCACCCTGTGGGCGGGGATGGTCAGGGTGATGTCCCGGATCGCCACGAAGCTGCCGAACCCTGCCGTCAGGCTCCTGACGACCAGGCCGGCTTTCGATTCGGGGATGGCCTGTGTCCCCTCACCTAGCTCCAGGGTCATCAAACCTTGCACTCGCAGGTCGCTGATGGTCATGGTTCCCGTTCTCTCCTCATTGTCATGTGCATAGTAGGGGGGCCTCTTGTGGGCACCCGCTGGCATCAAGTTCAGCTTGTAGGGGCGAGGCATCCTTAGGGGCACCATCGGTATGAGCGCCGGCGCATCTGGTGTGAAGGGCGTGCATTGCGGTGCCAGCGCTGCAGGATACCTCGCCCTTACACTCTTTGAAGCATGTTGGTCTCTGAATGGTGAAGAGCGGTAGGCGAGAGCCCTTGCCCACGTCGTTAAGTTGATGCACAAGAGGTGCCCCTTGTGGGCACCCAGAGGGCAGCCACAGGGGCTGCCCCTGCTGCCCATGGGTGGCCTGCAAGGTCGCCCGGGGATCAGGGCTGGGGCTGGTAGCGTGATCGTCCGGCATACCGGACGGCCAGGCTGGCCAGCAAGACGATCGCCGTGAGCACTAGGGCAGTCCCCCACGCCTTCGTGTGCCAGTCGTCGTAGGGCGAGATGGCGTAGGTGAACAGGGTGTGCGGCAGGGTGGCGATGGGCTGGGAAATGTCCGTGCTCCAGTAAGGGTTGCCAAAAGCCGTGAAGAGCAGGGGGGCCGTCTCCCCGACCACCCGCGCCAGCGCCAGCACGACCCCGGTCAGGATACCCCGGCCGGCTGTGGGGACGATGATCCGGATCGTCACCCGCCAGCGGGGGATGCCCAGCGCCAGCCCGGCCTCGCGCAGGGAATCGGGCACCATGCGCAGCATCTCCTCCGTGGTTCGGCTGATGATAGGCAGCATCATCACACCCAGGGCGAACCCGCCGGAGAGCGCGGAGAAATGCCCTTGCCTGGCGACGATCAGCGTGTAGGCGAAGATGCCCATCACGATCGATGGGACGCCGGAGAGCACGTCCGCCAGGTAGCGGACGACGTCGCCGAACCGGTTATCGCCGAACTCGCTCAGGTAGATCCCGGCGCTGATGCCGATGGGCAGGGCCAGCAGGCTTGCCAGGCCCACGACGATGAGCGATCCGACGATGGCGTTGGCGATGCCGCCCCCGGGGACGCCCACCGGCGTCGGCATGTGGAGGAGGAAGTCCCGGCTCAGAGCCGGGATCCCCTGCCTCGCGACGTAGATCAGGATGATCAGCAGGATCGATGTGGATAGCCCCGCGCTGAGCGCCGTCAGCGCGGCCATGAGATCGTTCGTCAGCTTGCGCCAGATGTACGCTTTCCTCATCGACGTCCTCTTATTATACCCCGATTCGCTCGTAGCACGAGCAGGCGGGCCAGGGCGTTCATGACCAGGGTGATGGCGAACAGGATCAGCCCCAGCTCGATCAGCGCGGCCAGATACACATCCGATGTGGCCTCGGTGAACTCGTTGGCGATCTGGCTGGCCAGGGTGTAGGCCGGATCGAAGAGACAGATGGAGATCTCCGGGCGGTTGCCGATCAGCATAGTGACGGCCATCGTCTCCCCCAGGGCCCGGCCGAGCGCCAGCATGAGGCCGCCGATGATCCCTGTGCGGGCGTACGGCACGAGGGCGCGCCAGATCGTCTCCCATCGGGTGGCGCCGAGTGCCAGCATCGCCTCGCGTTGATCGTTGGGCACAGCCCGCAGCACATCGCGGGCGATGGCCGTCGTGTAGGGCAGGATCATGATGGCCAGGATGGCGACGCCGGCCATCATCCCGATCCCCAGCGGCGTGCAGGAGAAGAGCGGAAGGTCCACATGTCCCTTGATCGCCCTCTCCAGGTCCCGTAGCACGGGGACCATGACATAGAGTCCCCACAGCCCGTAGATCACGCTGGGGATGGAGGCCAGGAGCTCGATCAGGAAGGAGAGGGGCGCGTCCAGCCAGTCGGGGGCCAGCTCGGCCAGGAAGATGGCGGAGAGGAGCCCGATGGGACCGGCGATGGCCAGGGCGAGGAGGGAGGAGACGATGGTGCCGTATATGGCCGGCAACGCGCCGAACGTTTCCGTCACGGGGTCCCAGGTACTCTGGGCGATGAACCGCCACCCGTACCGTTGCAGCGCGGGGAGGGAGCCGATCACCAGCTCCAGGAAGAGAAGCGATACCAGGCCGAGCAGCGCGCCGGCCATGAGCCATGTCCAGTCCCGGAAGATCCTATCCCCGATGCCGATACGGGGTGGACATCTCAGAATTCGCCGCGTGATCCGGGTACTCAAGGCTGCCATGCTGTTTCCCCTCGTGCGATCACTTGCCAGAGGCGGGGATGATTCGTGGGTGTCCCCATGGGTCCTCCTGTCCGGTGAAGTGAAAATGGGGCCCCTGCGCGCCGCTTCTTCCGATAGACCGGGCGCGAACGCGTGAAGAGCGCAGAGGGTCGCATTGTGCGTTTCCCCTCTGTGCTCGATTCAACGGTGTGGCCTTTGCCAGGTAGCTCACGGCGCCTGACCGCGCTTCACGGGATGGGGTTCCCTCCCTCGCAGGTCAGGGTGTCCAGCTTCTGGATCACCTTCTCCTCCACGCGCTTGCCCAGCGGGGCATATAGCAGCTCGATCGCATATGGGTCCCCCTCGGTCAGCGCCCATTTCAGGAACGCCACGATCTTGCCGGCCTTCGCGCAGTCGTCCATATCCTGGTAGAGCAGGAGGAACGTGTAGCCGGCGATGGGATAGGAGTCGGCGCCCGGGGCGTTGACCAGGAGCTGCCCCATATCCTCCGGCATGTCCGCCGCGTAGGCATCGGAGGCGGCCGTGATGCTGTCCAGGGAGGGCTCGATGAAGTCCCCCTCGCGATTCTGGATGAAGGCGTAGGAGATGCCGTTCTGGACGGCGTAAGCCAGCTCGATGTAGCCGATGCTGTTCGGCTGTTGGCGGATGACGCCCGCCACGCCCTCGTTGCCCTTGCCGCCGATGCCGATGGGCCATTCGACGGACTTCCCGGCTCCCACGGAGCGCTTCCACTCCTCGCTGACCTGGGCCAGGTAGTGGGTGAACAGGAAGGTGGTCCCGGATCCGTCGGAGCGATGAGCGACGATGATGTCCTCGTCCGGCAGGGGGATGTCCGGGTTCAGCTCCTGAAGTCGGGCATCGTTCCACTTGGTGATCTTTCCCAGGAAGATGTCGGCGAGGACGTCCGGCGAGAGTCTGAGCCCCTTGTCGATGGGGTTGCCGGCGGCATCCCGCAGGTTGTAGGCGACGACGACGCCTCCCGCGACGGTTGGGAACATCCGCAGCCCGGGGGCGGCCGCCTTTTCCTTCTCGCCCAGGATCGCGTCGGAGGCCCCGAAGTCAACGGTCTTGGCCGTGATCTGGCGGATGCCGCCGCCGGAGCCGATGGACTGATAGTTGAAGCGGGCGGTGGGATCGACGTTCGTGCTGTATTCGTGGAACCAGCGAGAGTACAGCGGATAGGGGAAGGTCGCACCTGCTCCCGTGATCTGCACGACCCCTTCCTGGGGGGGCGTTTCCCCCGCCGACGCGGCTGCCGGCTTGGCCACGGGCTGGGTGCGATTACACGCGGCCAGCAGCGCAGCGATTATGAGGATGCCGATCAGGGCTGCAGTTTTGCGCATGGCTGTTCCTCCTCAGTGGATTGATAAACCACTTTGGAGTGTACTCCAGCCTGGTTAACGCTCGTGGAAGGGCGTGTTAACGTCGTGTTAAGGGGATGTCATCGTTTGATGGCTTTTGGAGGAAGGGCGGTAGGCGGGTTTCCCATACCTGCCCTTTTCGCCGGGGGAGATGGTGTTTGCCCGGGGCGTGGCAGAGGCGGCTACGGAAAGCCGCCCTACGTGGTCGTGTGGGAGATGTGGCGCGGTGGGGCAGGTTTCCCATACCTGCCCTTTCGCCGCGGGAGACGGTGTTTGCCCGGGGCGTGGCAAGGGCGGCTACGGAAAGCCGCCCTACGTGGTCGTGTGGGAGATGTGGCGCGGGTAGGGCAGGTTTCCCATACCTGCCTTTTCGCCGGGGGAGATGGTGTTTGCCCGGGACGTGGCAGAGGCGGCTACTGGTGTGTTCCCTTGGATGCGCGGCTCGCGGGGAGGGTGAAGGAGAACGTGCTGCCCCGCCCTTCCACGCTTTCCGCCCAGATGTGCCCTCCGTGCGCCTGGACGATGTGCTTGGCGATGGCCAGCCCGAGGCCCGTGCCGCCGCCGGATCGGGCCCGGTCGGCCTTGTAGAAGCGCTCGAAGATGCGGTGCAGATCCTCTGCCGGGATGCCGATGCCCGTGTCCCGCACGGAGATGACGATCTCATCGTGAGAGGCCCTCGCCGTGATGCTCACCTCGCCGCCGGAGGGGGTGAATTTGATCGCGTTGTGCAGCAGGTTTGTGATCACCTGTTGCACGCGCTCCGCGTCCGCCAGAAGCGGCGGCAGGTCGGCGGGCACATCCACTGTGAGGGCGACCCCCGCGCGGGCGGCCTGAGGGCGCAGCCGCTCGACGGGAGGCATTACCACATCCCGCGCCGGGGTGGGCGTGAATCGCATGGGGACCTGGCCCGATTCGATGCGGGATAGCTCCAGGAGCTCCTGCACCATCTGGGTCAGCACGTCCACCTCCGCCTCCACGTGATCCAGGAAGCGCTGGGCGGCCGGTGGGTCATCCCGTACGCTATCGCGCAGCGTCTCCGTCAGGGCCTTCAGGGAGGCCAGAGGGGTGCGCAGCTCGTGGGAGATGTTGCTGATGAAGTCCCGGCGGATCGTCTCCAGCCGCCGCACCCGGGTGAGGTCCTGCAGGATGATCAGGCAACCCTGGGGCTCGACCTCCTTCAGCGGGGTGATGATCGCCTGCAGGAACAGTCGAGGCCGGCTCGTCTCGATGGTCTCGATCTGCTCCTGATTCGCCTCGTAGCAGCGTCGCCACAACTCGATGAGCTGGTGGTGGCGCAGGATCTGGGCGCACGGGCGTCCCAGGGCGGCCTCCTCCGTGGTATCCAGCAGACGGGCGGCGGCCGCGTTGATCAGTTGGATCCGTCCCTCGTCGTCGGTGATGATCACGCCGTCCGCCATATGCGAGAGCACGCCGATCAGCTGGCCGCGCTCTCGCGTCAGGGTGGAGATCTTCTCCTGGAGCTGCTCCGCCATCCGATTGAAAGCGTGGGTGAGCTGGCCGATCTCGTCCCGGGTGGTGGGCAGGAGGCGAGCGCTAAGGTACCCCTGGGACAGTCGCTGTGCGACCGCGGTCAGCTGGCGGATGGGGCGGGTCGTGCGCCCGGCGATGAATATGGCCAGGAGGATGGCCAGCGGCGTCGTCAGCAGCGTCACCCCCAGGAAGGCGCGATATAGACGGGACACGTTGGCCTCGTATTGGGTTATGGGAACGGCGACCCGGGCCACGCCGATCGTCTGCCCGTCGGCCTTGATGGCGGCCGCCGCGTAGATGGTCTCCGCGTCGAGTGTGCGGCTGTGTCGCACGCTGACGCCCTCCCCCGTGGACAGGGCCTGGCGCACCTCCGGACGGTTGCGGTGGTTATCCATCTCGGATGGGGTGGCGTGGGAATCGCCGAGCACGGTGCCGTCCACGTCGATGACGGTGATGCGATGGTTGAGCAGGCCGGATTGATGTCGCACCAGGGCGTTCACGGCCGCGTGGCCTTCACCGGCGGCCAGGAGGGGGCCGAGCTCATCGGCGATCAGCCGGGCCTCGGCGGTCAGATGTGCCTGCAGGTTCGCCATCTGCGTCTCGCTGATGATGTGGGAGACGTACACGCTGAGACCGGCCATGATGAGGAGGATCAGCGCCACATAGGGGATCGCGATACGCCATCGGATGTTATGGATCATAGGTGCCTTCAAGAAATGATCTGGGGATCTCGGCCGGAGGCGCGGCCTTCGATCGCTTTCTACCCTTCGAAACGATAACCGATGCCGCGCACGGTGACGATGCGGGTGGGATGGGCCGGGTCGGGCTCGATCTTCTCCCGCAGCCACCGGATGTGCACATCCACGGTCCGGCTGCCGCCGTCATAATCCCAGCCCCACACGCGCTCCAGGATCAGATCCCGGGAGAGGACGACGCCCGAGTTCCGCGCCAGGAAAACGAGCAGATCGTATTCCTTCGGCTTCAGGTGGAGGAGAGCTCCCTGTCGTCGCACCTCGCGCCGTTGCAGATCGATGACCAGATCGCCCAGGTCCAGCGTCTCCTGGCGCCCGGTTTGCGCCATGGCCTCCATCGATTCTCGGTCCATGCGGACCCGGCGCAGCAGCGCCTTCACCCGGGCCAGGAGTTCGCGCATGCTGAAGGGCTTGGTCAGGTAGTCGTCCGCGCCCATCTCCAGGCCCACGACCCGATCTACCTCGTCCGCGCGAGCGGTGAGCATGAGGATCGGGATGCTCATCTCCTGGCGCAGGATGCGGCAGACCTCCAGGCCGTCCAGCTTGGGGAGCATCAGATCCAGCACGATCAGGTCTGGACGCTCCTGTCGGGCGAGGGTCAGGGCGGACAGGCCGTCCATCGCCGTCAGAACCTCATAACCCTGTCGCCGCAGGTTGTAGGTCAGCGTCTCTACCAGTATGGGCTCGTCTTCTACGATCAGAACCTTGTCACCCATGAGCGTCTGGATATCTCCTGGTCTTGAAAATGTGACGACGGACGAAAGACGAATGATGGAGGATGCCGCCCATGGGACGGGTCGTGCCCGCCGCTCGCTTTTTCATGGTATCCTGTGGAAGCGTGGCGCGGGTCTTCTCCTCCTTCGGGAGAGGGTTACTGGCGGCGCAGGAAGCGCCCGTGCCCGTCTGGGCCGACGAACCGGCCATCCTCCACCAGTACCCGACCCCGGCTGATGGTCACCCGCGGCCAGCCCCGTACCGTGACGTCCTCGTAGACGGAGTAGTCCACCTGGCTGTGCAAACGCTCGGCCGTGAGCGGCATGGCGCGCTCGGGGTCGAAGACCACGATGTCCGCGTCGGCGCCCACCTGGATCCTTCCCTTTCCGGGCAGCCCGAACAGCTTCGCCGGGCGGGTGCAGCACAGATCGACCCATTGCTGGGGCGTCAGGCGGCCGGCGCGCACGCCGAAATGGTATACCAGCGGCAGGCGCGTCTCGATGCCAGCGACGCCGCCGGGGATGCGGCTGAAGTCGCCGCGGCCGCGCTCCTTGTCCCGCCACCACCACGGGCAGTGGTCGGTGGAGATGACCTGCAGGGTGCCGTCGGCCAGCGCGTTCCACAGCGCCGCCTGGTCCTCCTCGGCGCGCAGCGGCGGGGAGCACACGTAGCGGGCGCCCTCGAAGTTCGGGCGCTCGTAGGCGTCCTGGGTCAGCACCAGATACTGGGGGCATGTCTCGCCGTAGATGGGCAGCCCGCGGGCGCGAGCCGCCCGGATCTGCTCGACGACGGGCGCGCAGGAGATATGCGCGATGCAGGCGCGGGCGCCGGCCATCTCCGCCAGCGCGATGAGCCGCCCGGCCGCCTCGCCCTCCATGATGGCGGGACGGCTATGGGGATGCCAGCGCGGCTCCCTCTTTCCCTCGGCCAGGAGCTCTCGCACCAGCAGGCGGATGATGGGGTAGTTCTCGGCGTGGATCAGCGCCAGCGCGCCCAGCCGGGCGATCTCCCGCAGCGCCAGGTAGAGCTGATCGTCGGTCAGGTACTTCCCCTCATACGCCATGAACAGCTTGAAGGTAGGGATGCCGGCCTCGATCACCCGGGGAAGCTGGGCCAGCGTCTTGCCGCTCACGTCGGACAGCACCATGTGCAGCCCGTAGTCGATGCATGCCCGGCCCTCCGCCTCGGCGAGGCGCTCCTCCAACGCCTCCAGGAGCGGCTGTTCTGGCCGTGGGTCCACGAAATCGACGACGGATGTGGTGCCGCCGTGCGCGGCCGCCGCGGTGCCCGACCGCCAGTCGTCGGACGAGATGATGTCACCCAGGGGCATCTGCAGGTGGACGTGGACGTCTACCGCGCCCGGGATGACCAGACAGCCGCTCGCGTCGATCGTGCGTCGACCGCGCAATCCCTGACCGATGCAGGCGATCTTCTCGCCCCGCACGCCGATGTCGGCTGTGTACATCTCGTCCGCCGTGATGATCTGTCCGTTCGCGATGACCAAGTCGAAAGGTTCCATGTCCATCGTGCTTGCCAAGTTGTCCGGCGACAGGATAGGCTTGCCCCTCCCCCCTGTAGTCCCCCCTCCCCAACTCGCTTCGCTGGGGAAGGGGGATCGAGGATTGGTTTGTGGTGGCGCCGCAGCGGAGCTGCGGCGCCACCACAAACCCAATCTTAGTGCGCGATGCCCAACCGATGCATGCGGCGGTGGATCGCCTCCAGCGCTTCCAGGAACGGCCGCTCCAGGTAGGCGAGGTGATCCTCCTCGCCGTGGGGATGGGTGACCGCGTCGCTCGGATAGTATGCCGCCGTTTGGCGGATGTAGGCAAGCCCGCCCTCGATGAGTGTGAGCATGTACTGCGCGGCGTCGCGGTCGAACAGCCACCATTCATCGCCGCAGGCGATGTAGATCGGCGACGTGTGGGCGAAGATGCCGCGCTGCCAGCAGTCGTGATGGGGAACGGCGGTGTAGTTGGGGCCGCCGCACCGCGCCGCCAGCCACGTGTGCCCTTCGATCTTCAGCGACGCCTTCAGGTGCAATCGCCGCGCTCCTTTCTTGTCCTCCGTCGAGGCCACGACCCGTCCCTGCTGGACGATCTCCAGGGTGTGGATTGGGAAGATGGACTCGGCCGTCGCTTCCACTTCCACCGTCCCGCCGCCGCCGGGCAGATGGATCGTGTCGCCGGCTATGGCGCCCTCCACGGTGAAATGAAGCATGGGCCCGCCGCTCACGAACGTGCGGCCCAGGCGCACGGCCTGGCACCAATTTTCGTAGGTGAACGGCTCGTTCGGCGGGATGTAAGCATAGGTCCGGTAGAGCCCTACGGGCACCTCGCTGCTCATCTTGTCCGTGCCGCCCACCAGCGGCAGCCGGTAACCGCAGTTGAGATAGCGGTAGTACTCCAGATGGTTGTACTTCTCATGTCGGATCATCTCCACCGCGTCCGCGCGGCCGGTGGCGATGAGTACGGCGGGCTCGCCGTTGGGCATCGGGAAATGCGGGATGATGACCGAGCCGCCCTGCGCGTGGCACTGATCCGCCCAGTGAGACAGGGTGGTCTCCAGCGTGCCGCCCAGCTCCGCCTCCCCTGGCCCATCTGAACACCAGGGCATCACCCCCTCCTTCAGGCCCCACAGGATCAGATGTCCCAGGATGTGCTGGCGGTTCTCCTGGGAACAGTAGACGATGGTGCCGTTCTCCTCGGAGATGGTGGGCCGGCCGATGAAGTCCTCCGTGTTGGTGAACAGGTGCCCCCACTGTGACTGCAGGAGGTTGACGATGTCCAGGTCCTCGCCCGCCGCCTCGCGATGCGCCCCCTGGGTGCCCAGGAAGTGCACGTGGGAGTCGCCGCTGAACCATCGCCGGGCGTTCATGTCCGTCCAGCGCTTGAGCCGCAGCACGAGCTCCCGCTGTCCCGGTTTGATCTCCACCTTCGTGCGCAGCGGCTCGTATTCGAACCCGCGGGCGATGTCCACGATCACCTCGCCGCGGGGGAGCCAGCCCTGGCATCGGCCGTCGATGTAGGCATAGGTGATCTGCCCCAGCCGCAGATCGCCGCCGACGTCGATGTGCCAGGTGTCCAGGTTGGAGTTGACATGATTATGGTAGCCGTGCGGCTGGTAGGGGATGCCCTCGGGCGAGCGGAAGTGGACGCGGCAGGGGACGGGCTGGCCCGTGTCATCGTCCAGGACCGTCACGTGGACCCAGTTCCGGCCCCGATCCACGACCTCCAGGCGCAGGCGTGGCTGTTCCACGACCCGCTTCTCCTCCAGTTCACTCCACCGCACGCGGCCCAGCTCCTCGTCACCGCGCTTCACGGAGACGGTCGCGGAGGGGATGGCGGCGATCTCCACATAGGCCGGGCTGGCGTGCTCGTTCGGCGCCTCCCCCCAGCCCCTGAGATCGTCGGCGAGGAAGGCGTCGGGCGGCTGCTTCGGCAGCGGGAACGGGTATGTGGCCACCCCGCGATCCACCTCCACGGACAGATCGAACGGGTGCTCCGCGTCCTCCGGCCGGGGCAGCACGATCTTCACAGGTCGTCGGCCCGTCCGGTAGAAGGGGGGCTCGTCGAGATGGCCGAGCGTGATGGCCGCGATCAGGAACTTCCGCCCCGCGGGCTCGATGGTGACGGACTCGATGGGCACGTCGGGACGTGGGTTCTCCCAGGCCCACAGCCAGTAGCCGCGCGGGCCGGGGCGCTGGACCTCCGTCTGGCGGCGTCCCATGGCGCCCCACTCGCCCGCGTCGCGCGGCATCAGCGTCTCCTTCTGATCGGGCACCGCCAGAAACGGGAATCCGCCCCACGGCGATGGCGTCATGGCGATCTCGAACCGCTCCCGGATGGGCACGCGGATCTGCTCGCCGTCGGCGAAGTGGAAGACGTAGTGGGCGATGACCTCCCCGACGGGGCCGCCCTCCTGGATCCGCGATTCCAGCAGCGCGTGGGCGAACAGGACGCGCCGGGCCGTCTCCCCGATGGGCACCGTCACGGGATCGCGGTAGAGCCCCTCGTGGTCGCCGAACCCCAGGAAACAGCGCGTCGGCGTGGGCTCCTGGGGGCCCACCTGGAACGGCAGCCCGTGGAACGACTGGACGCCGATGGGGGGATCCATCTCGGCGTCGAAGAGCTCGACGCCCGCGTTGCAGAGCGTGGACAGGTCTACAGGCTGATAATCGGTCATGATGCGATCTCCCTTCCTCCGCGGTCGGCGCTATCCAACTTTCCGGGCCAGGTATTCTTGCCCATTATACTCCAAGTCGCCGCCAGCCGGGCTGGGTAGCGGCGCAGCATGCTGCGCCGCTACCGCTTGCCGCTCTTCACCGTTGAGGAGCCAGCCCGTCCCAAATGCCTGCCGATAGCAGGCAATTTTTCCCCTTGCCGATGG
This sequence comes from Chloroflexota bacterium, assembly GCA_024277095.1. GTDB lineage: Bacteria > Chloroflexota > Anaerolineae > DUEN01 > DUEN01 > DUEN01. The sequence goes on along the minus strand of JAJRVX010000372.1, from coordinate 9,608 downwards.
GACGCGGCCGGGTAAAATCGTCAGTGACGCGCATGTACGGTTTTCGTCCCCCGGGCAGGAGTTCATAGAATGAAAGGCTCCCCTTACGCGGTCATCGTGTGCGACCTCTTTCACAGCCACGATCCCGACCACGAGACGGTGGTCGAGGGCTTCCCCACGCGGGAGTTGGCGATCGAATATGCCCGGCGTCGCGTGTGGAGCTCGGTGGAGGAGATGCGGGAGCCCGACCAGTCACGGGAGAGGTTGCGCTCCCTTTGGCGTTCCCTCGGCGAGGACTGCCGGGTGGTGGGGCCAGAGGGGATGATCTACGTGGCCTCGTCCGAGATCGAGCGGTTCCTGGACCGCCCGGCCACCCCCGAGGAGCGCGATTGGGTGGGCCTCTACCGCTCCCTGCTCCCGGAGGACTTCTCGCTGACCTACCGGTGGGTCGCGGGCACCTATCCGCCCCCACACCACTACGAGTACATCATCGCCGTGGGGCCGGGCGATGAAGGGCGCATCACCTTCTGGCCCGACTACCCCGGCGAGGGGGTACCGGAATGGCAGGAGCCCTTCCATCCTGACCTGCGGGCCCGGATCGTGCTGTTCAACCTGATGCAGGCGGCTGGCCTCTTTGCCCCGACCCGGGAGGTGGCCCCGGAGCCGACCATCGGCGGCGAAATGGGGTACCTGGAGGTGACCGCGGCCGGACGGGATGCCCGCCTGGCCCTGCACGCGTTGTCCCAGGCGGAGCGGGACGAACTGCACCGGGCCATCCGCGCCGTTGTGCCCGATCGGTTGTGGGGAGAGCTGGGGGCGCGGCGGCAGCGGTATATCGAACGCACGTACCCAGGAGAAGCCTGAGATCATGCCGGCTCGATCGTCGAGGCTGTATGTCGTGACGCAGGATGCCGAGAAGGCGGGGCTTGCCTTTGAGCGCCCGCCCTGGTGGGACCTGGATCGTCTCTTCGAGCGCCACGCCGATCGGCGGATCGTCTTCCCCGACGGCCGGGAGGTGCTGTTCCTCTCCTGGACGCACATGCTCGCGTTCAATCTGAGGGAGGGGAGAAAGGAATGGGACTTGCCCGAACGGACGCCCGTGCCGGAGGAGGCGCGATCACGGCGGGAGGAGATGCTGCGCATCCTGCAGGACGCTGGTTGGGTCGTGATCGAGCGGGACCGAGTATGGGCGGTGCCTGAAAGCGCCTGCCAGGGGTGTGAGATCTTCCCGGAGCCGCACTGGTGGCACTTTGCCCGCTACGACCAGGCGTTCAGCGCATGGTATCGGGAGTTCAGGGCGTCGCACGAGGATCGATTCTTTGAGGAGGGGGACATCTCCTACGTGGACTACGCGGCGCTGTTCACCGGCCGGGAGATGCTGGATCTGGACGAACGGACCCGGGAGCCGTATCGAGCGTGGAAACGAAGCCTCGGAGAGAGGCTGACCGCGTACGATCGAAAGGAGATGGCGCGCGTGGCCCGCGTGCTTCAAAAGGCCGTCTGGGTCATCATCTACGATTATGAGTGGGAATCGGGCCTGGCGTGATCGGTGTGGGCTGGGAGTCCAGGGAGGTCTTCGTGACGACCTGGCGTGAGGTAGAACGTACGTGTATGGTGTGTGGCCACACGGATACGCACACGACGCTCCTCTCCACCGGTGCCTTTGGCCCCCCGGACCTGGATACCCGTCCGGCGATGCCGGCGCGGGTGGCCCTGCCCATGCAGATCCAGTGTTGTCCCTCCTGTGGATACTGCGCGCCCGATGTGTCGGAGGGGCCTCCCGTGGCGACGGCGGTGGTGGCTCGGGAGGATTATCAGGCTCAACGCCAGGCCCCGTCTTTCACCTACCTGGCGAACATGTTCCTCTGCTGGAGCATGATCCAGAGGGAGGCGGGGGATTACGCCGGCGCGGGCTGGGCCGCGGTGCGCGCCGCCTGGGCCTGCGACGATGGGGGCGCCGCGTATGCGCAGGCCGCGATCCGGTGTCGCCTGCGGGCCGTGGCGCTGTTCACGGAGGCGCAGCAGCGCGAGCAGCCCTTCGCCGCCGAGCCCGGCGCCGAGGAGGCCCTCCTGGCGGACTTACTACGCCGGAGCGGCCGCTTCGCCGAGGCGGAAACCGTGATCGGCCAGGGCCTGGCGCGACGCCCCTCGGGCACCCTCCAACGCATCCTGTGCTATCAACGGCGGTTATGTCGCCGGCGTGATGCCAGCAGCCATACCATAGCCGAGGCGCTGGGACGATGAACACGTGCAGGCCGTAGCCGCCTGTATCCCCATGTACGCCTCGCTCCGAATCTTCCCTACTTCGATGCCGCTCCCGGCACCGGCCTTACGGAGAAACCCACCACCCGATCGCTGAACTTGCCCTCGGAGACCCAGAGGTGGACGCCGTCGAAGCAGACGTCGGTGGGCCTGAAGAGCCCGTCCCGGCGGTGGGGCCGGACGTGGCCGTAGGGGGCGGGGTGGATGTCGGCGCGGGGAATCTCGCTGGCCGGGCGTTTGCGTCCGGGGGCATGACGTCACACGGGGAACCCAACTCGGGTCACCTCCTGCGCCTGGGCGCGAATGGTACACTGCCTGGGGGAGCGCCTTCACTCACTGCTTTTGGGTGTATTATACGACATCTTTGGTTGTCCCTGCCATCACCCTGGCGGAGTGGTAGTGTATCCAAAATGGTGAAAATTCCGCGAGGTCCATCGCAAGCCCACAGGGGAGGTGCGGAGGGACCACCCTCCGCCGAAACATCCCCTTTTTCCGCTTTGCACCGGCCCTTTCCCGGCCCGATTCAGGTGGACCAGGCCGGGCAAGGCAGGTGAGGGGCGGAAACCGGGAGGCTTCTTTTGAGGGGCTGCGCCCCTCAAAGCTCCCTGCTGTATTTCCACCGGAAAAGATACACTACCGGCGGAGTATCCCGGGGATGCCGTGGAGGGGCTTCGAGAGGCGGTGCCGCACGGAAACGTGAGGTATGGAAAAGAGGCGAGACATGCCTCGCCTCTCCGTGTCGTGCGTTCCAGACGTCTGTTGTATGTTGAAGGAAGGAGTGCCCGACGCGATCGGGATGCGCTCACCCCAAGTCGTCGAGGCACAGGCGGACCAGATCGTCCACGTGGGCGGTGGCCAGGCAGATGACGGTGTCCGCCGCGCCGTAGTAGAGCTTCACCTCGCCCGTGTCCTCCAGGACGATGCCACATGGGAAGATGGCGTTGTTGCGGAATCCGCCTTCCACCTCGTAGGGGGCTTCCGGTGCCAGGAGCGGCTCCCTGTACAGCCCCACGATCCGTCGGGGATCGTCCAGGTCCAGCAGCATGACGCCCACCGTGTACCGTTTCTTCCAGCTCTCCTCCCAGCCGTTCTTGCCCCGGGCCGGGTCGAAATCGACGGCGTGGAAGGTGGTCAGCCAGCCGTGGAGCGTCTTCACCGGCGGCGCGGCGGGCCCCAGCTTCGTGTTGGCGAAGGGGATATCCTCCACCGCCAGCAGGAGATCGGAGTTCCCCCAGTATCGGAGGTCGGGCGAGTCCGAGATCCAGATGTCGAAGCGCTCGATGCCGCCGCGGCTGTAGACCGGGAAGGGGCGCTCCAGCCGGACGTACATGCCGCCCAACTTCTCCGGGAACAGCACCATGTTGCGATTATCGGGCACGGACATGCTCAGGATCTCGAACGACTCGAAGTCGTCGGTGACAGCGATCCCGCCGCGTACGCCGTGGTGCGTGTCCACGGCGAAGCACATGTAGCACCGCCCGTCCATCACGATCAGGCGAGGATCATAAGCCCGGATGATCTCCTCGTCCGACAGCTCGAAGCAGGGCTTGGGCTGGACCTCCCAGTGGATCCCGTCGTCGCTGTAGGCCAGCCCGAGGTTGGTGCCGTCCAGGCGCTGTTCCTCGGCCGAGCCGTAGTCGTTGCGGAAGACCATGACGTATCGGCCCTGGTAGCGGGTAACGCCTGGATTGAAGACCAGGGTGGCCGGGTAGGGGATGTCGGCCGCCGTGAGGATCGGATTCGTTTCGTGTCGTGTGATGACGGGGCTGGAATGCAGTTCACCGATGATCGGTTCCATGCTTACCTCCTGGTGTTCCCGTGATCATGCGGATGGGCGCTTTCGCAGGCGGTAGAGGCGCGCCTCAAGGCCGCCGACGTTCACGGGATAGACGGCCTCGGGGCGCCAGGTTGGGTCGCCTCGCACGATCTGCTCCATGAGCTTCCGCTCCAGCGTGAGCAGCACGGCCTGCCCGCCGGGGCGGAGGACGCGCGCCATCTCTCGCAGGGCGGGCGGGTAGATCCGACGGTTGAGCTCGTGCGATCCCACGCGGCGGCCGAAGGGCATGTCGCACACGATGGCATCGACGGAGTCGTCGGTCAGCGGAAGGCGGCGCACATCCCAGCGGAACAGGCGCACGAACGCGCCGACGTGCCGGGCGTTCAGGGCCGCCCGCGCGACCGCTCCCCATGATCGATCGCCACCCCAGCAGCGGAGGCCCGGCCAGGCCAGCGCGGCCTCGATGGGGATCGTGCCGACGCCGCACATGGGGTCCACTAGCAGATCGCCCGGCCGTACCCTCGCCAGGCGGACCATCGCGTAGGCAATGCTCCCCTTCAGCGCGGTGCGGCCCCACGCCACCCGCTCGCGGCGGTACAATCCCCCCGGCGTGAGCGTGATCCCCAGCGTGAGCACATCCCCCTGCAGGTAGGCCATGACCTCCAGGTCGAAGTCTTTGAGCCGGACCGGCCAGCCGAAACGGCGGACCAGGCCGGTCCCCAACGCCGCGGCGACATCCGGCGACTGATACGCGTGCTTGCCGCTGCGTTGCGCGGTTACCCGGAAGGCGGGGCGCTCCGGGGCGTCCGGGAAGAAGCGTCGCCACACAGCCAGGGCGGGCTCCCAGTCCACCTCCAGCGGGACCTGTTCCAGCCGGGCCAGCCCGGCCTGGTCGAGCGGGATCCCGGAGATCCAGGCGACGAAGGCGTAGAGGTTCTCCGCCGAGCGGATGGCCAGGAGCGGATCGGGAGGGGCGTTGGTGGTAAAGAGCACCTTTCCTCGCGATCGTTGAACCTGGGCGGAGGGAAACCGCTCCCGGATCTCGTCCTCGGCGATGAACTCCAGGCCGGTGGCCACCGTCACGTAGTACGTATGAGGAGCGGGCGATGTGGATGGGATGGAGAGGTCGGCGGGGCAGGGGGCGTGTGTCATCTATATCCTCCGGTAAGAGCGCGTCTGCATGCTGCCGGTAGGGTGTCTGAGGGACTTCCTCGGCTACCAGCTCCACAGGGAGAGGTTCGGAGGGGAGATCCCCTCCACGGGAATCCCACGCCCCTCCGGGCCTCCCCATGGCGGAAGAAGCAATGGCTCAGAATGTGTCTGAAGAACATACCACGAAGCCGCTAAGACACCAAGAAGGGCATAGAAGGGGTATATCGAAGTCGCCTCTTACACTATTGGTGTCTCTAACTACCGGACACATTTGCGAGGGAACTAGCGAGAAGCGACATGCTCCCCTATCAAACGTCCCGGATGTAGGGGCGCAGCGCCGCTGCGTCCCATTGGTATCAACTTAAGCGATTATGGAAGCGTGGCCCCGTATTTCTGGGGTGGCTCGGATGGGCGGCAACCCCTCCGAAGAACTCTATTTTCAGCCCCTCACCTGCTCTGTGGGGCCGGAGGCCACCGGCCAAAGCCCCAACCAGGCAGGTAGAATGTAAGAGGAATCAGGCCGTGTATCGGCGGCCTTCGTCCATCATGGCGAGATAGTTCTCCAATGGGATGTAGTTGGTGACGCTGTTGCCGCTGCCCAGGCAGTAGCCGCCGCCGGGCAGGCATACGTCCAGCGTCTCCCGCACGCGCTGGCGGACCTGTTCGGGCGTGGCGCGCGTCAGGAAGTCCACGTCGATACCTCCGATCAACGCGATGCGATCCCCCCAGCGGCGCTTGGCCTTGGTCACTGGCTCGATGGTGTCCTCAAAGGAGTGCTTCCCATCGATCCGGACATCCTCGATGAGGGCGGGCATGATCTCTTCCAGGTTGCCGCAGGAGTGAAGCAGGTACAGCTTGCCGCTCTCGTGAGCTACCTGGGCGATCTTCTTGTGCCACGGCAGCGCCTTCTCAATGAGGACCTGGGCGGAGACCATGGTCCCGCTGCGGTATCCCATGTCGTCGCCGCCGAAGAGGATCTTGACCCGATCGAACTGGGCGTATACCCTGGCCGCGGCCACGAAGATCTGTCCGATCCGCTCGAACATGGCGTCCACCAGGTCCGGCTGATCGTACAGGGCGTAGCATAGCGGCTGGTATCCCATGAGCCAGGTGACCTCTTCGAAGACGTTGTGGCAGGAGCCTACCAGGCACATGTCGTCGGGCACGTGGACTGAGTACCACTCCAGGAGCGATGTGTCGAACCGGGCCGGGTCGGGCCAGGGATAGCGCTCGAAGTCCTCCCAGGAGGCGATGACGCCGCGTGTCTCGTCGGCCCAGCGCCGTCCCTCCTCCCGTCGGAGCGTGGCCGTGTCCTCCGCCATGCGCACGTTCTCTCGTGGGAACTCCAGCCCGCCCAACGGAACTGTGAGCGTGTCGTAGCCCAGAAAGCGGTAGAGGCTGATATAGGCCTTGTGGTCGTAGTAGGGATCGGAGCGATCCAGATGATCCGCGGTGCCGAAGCGAGCATGCAATGCCTCATGCACCTCCCGATCCAGGAACAGCTCCATGTAATGGACGCGCTGTGGCGTGCCCTCTCGTCGCAGATTGCGCAGCAAGGCCTCGTAGTCGGGTTGGATGGGGATTTCGAACATGGAGAGTCCTCCGAAGGGGGAATGACAGCTTGCAAGTTACGATTTCGGCACGACGTAGCCGAGTTCCCGCAGCCGGCTGCGGAAGGCGCGCTCCCGGTTGGCCGGGATGACCAACGTTCGGTCGCCGAGCAGCTTGCAGAACCTTCTCAGCTTGGGATCTTGCAGCGCCATCTGCGCGAGTTCGACGGTTCGCGCCTGGATCACCAGCGCCTCTTTGGGCGCGGCAAATGCCTGGCCGCGGGCTTTGGCATCGGCGAAAAGTCGCATGACCGCGTCGGGCATGGGGCCCTCGTGCCATTGGGTCAGGAACTCCAACGCCGCGTCCAGGTCCCGGCCCTCGGCCAGCGCCGTAAGCAATGAATCCAGGTCCAGGCGATAGCTCTCGTCATCAATGGGCGTGGCGAAGGAGCTCAACAGCAGGCGGTCGGCCTGGCCGGCCACCTGTGGCGCGACGATGCGCACCAGGAGATCCTCTGTCGCCTGCAGGAAGGGCGGCCGGGTCTGCGCATAAGGTGTATACTCAGCCTCCTGCCCGAAGAGGTAAGCTCCCAGCTTGTTGATGCGGAAATATTTCAACCCATCGTAACGGCTGAAATACGGCATGTCGTAGTAATAAGCGTCAGCATAGTAGTCCACTTCCTCTGCTGGAAGGTAGAGGATATCCAGAGCGCCGATGGAAGCCAGGTCCTCCCACAGCACGGCCAGGATATAGAGCCCATGGACCAGCCGCCAATAGGTATCGTCTCCGTATTCGCCCAGCCAACCGTACTCAGCCGAAGGACCAATGTGCAGATTGGTATACGGCGTCAACTCCACGTCGAAGTCCAGTTGCCAGATGCGGATGGCCCGGAAGAAATCCTCGATGTCGATCCAGACGCCCACCGGGCACCAGGAGAGGGCCTCGATGATGCGTTCGCGGCGGCTGGACGGCGGGCTCAGCCGGGTCCTGCGGGCGTTCTGGCCGCGCAGAGCCTGGATGCGCGAAAGTTCATCGAAGCCGTTGGAGTGAGTCCACGTCTCGAACGCGTCCAGGAGCAGCTCGGGATCCTGTGTGTGCAACCATTCCCGGCCAGCCTGAGTAAGCTCCAGCTTGCTGCCTGTAAGCGTATGAGAGCGCTGCACCAGATCACCGTAGAGCGCGAAATGAGTCAGGCCGACGGGGCGAATCGTGTCCGCGACCTTGATCTTCTCACCCTCGATGGGGAAGAAATCCCCCTCTGCCAGCAAAGGCAGCAGCTTCTTGACGGTGCCGGCTGTAGGCAGGCGGGTGGCCGATGTCACCCGCACTTGGCCGTCTCCTACCAATCGCAGGAAAGCGGCCAGGTCCTGTTGTCCGACGATCTCCGTATCGGCCCGCAGCAATTCCAGCCTGTATCTCCCCTGCTTGACCGTCTTAGGCGCTCTGGGCGAGCCTTGCAAGCGGAAGGGCTCAGGGCGCGGCACCCAACTCTCCAGGAGGGGCAGCAAGTCGTCCGGGATGCGGCGATTATACAGGAATAGATCGAGGCGAATCGGCTTCTGCTGCCAGCTCCAGCGCCCTTTGGGACGCGTGGGCATGCGTCCGTATCGCGCGCGGAAGGCGGCCTCGTCGAGCTCGCCGCCGTTGTGGACCGCGTGCGCCACCGCCGCCTTGGAGAGATCATCTAACTGCTCCCACTGTTGACGCACCCCTTCCGGCGAGGTCATGACGGCCACGATCCCTTCGATAAACTCAGCCTTGCGCGTCACCCCCTGGCAGCCGCAGAGGGCTGCCAATGGCTTCAGGAAATCGACGGTGTAAGATGCCAAACAGTCTTTTAACTTCACGGCTCAACCCTCTGACTCTGCTTCTGACTGCTGACCGCCATCGAACGCGGCGGTAATGGCGGCCTGGGTAATCGCCTCGTATGTGGGACCCAGCAACTGTGCCAGATCGACGCCGGGCAGGAAAGCCGGCTGCCCCAGGCGCTTAAGCAGCGGCAGCCGTACCACCGGCGGTTTGATGGCGGTCGAGAACGTGTCGAGACGCTCTAGCGGCTCCCAGAACCGATCGATGAGGTCCTCCAGGGGGGTGACGACTTCCGGTTCCTCTTCTTCCTGCTCTTCTTCGATCAGATCGCCACCCTGCCGGGCACGCAGAGCCTCCATGATCTGCTCTTGGGTGCGGCCGCGCAGCCGGAAGATCAGAAACGGGTCCTCGTCGAACTGCTCGCCCAGGATATAGTGCGTGGCGGCGATGTGCTTGCAGGGGTTAGCCCAATCGGGGCAGGTGCAATCGGTGATGAGGTCGCCCTCCTGTTGAGGAAAGAGGCTCACCCCGGCCGCCTTAAACGCCTCTTCGATGTCCTGGGGCATCTCCCCGGCCAACAACTGCGCGACGAAGATGGCCTCCTCGGCCATGCGGTCGATGACCCGTTCCCACTGCTCGTCGGTGAGCGGGGTGAGCTGGATGGTGACCTTGTAAGGCGTGCGTCGGGAGCCCTGCACCCGGGCGACGATACCCTTGGGCGTCTCCTCAATGGACAGCACCTGGCCGGAACGGGCGTAGCGACGGCCGCGCCGTAGCCGGCCCGCGTCCATCAGGCGTTCCAGCGCGTTAATCCAGCGTTCGGCCCACCAGCTCTGGGCGAATTTCCCCCGCTGGCTGCGCGCTTTGATGCCCTCGTCCGTGGGGATCGCCGGGCGGTATTCGTAGTAATCGTAATAATAGCGATATCGTCGTGGCATAGGCTACCTCTTGGTGAAGACGAAGGACGGACATCGTCCTCCGTCTATCGTCTTTCGTCCTATACAACGCTCTCCCGTCGCAACGTGACCAGCTTCCGTAACTCATCCGTGGACAGCTCCGTCAGCCAGCTTTCGCCGCT
>JAJRVX010000371.1:0-19389 GCA_024277095.1 Chloroflexota bacterium | reverse complement strand
CGGCTAACACGTTCGCGTCGGGGATGCGAAAGGCCAGATGCTCGGCGTGCACCCTGCCGATCCTGCCTGCCCCGATGATTCCAATGTTGACCTCTCGCCCCATGTCGTCCTCCTGGTCGCCTGTCTCCAGCTCAGAGCGTGTCTGAAAATTTACCGGCAAGATGTTCTGAGGGGTCTCCCTCAACGACCAGTTCCACAGGGGGTGGTGTGGAGAGGGCCTCCCTTCCACGGAAATCCCGCTTTTCCGGCCTGTACCTGCCTCTCTCGGCCCTTTCCGCGGAACCCAGGCCGAGGCCAGGCAGGTCGAGGGCAGAAGAAGGGCTTTTCCCGGAGGGGCGGAGCCCCTCCGGGCCTCCCCTCAGCAGAAGCAATAGCATTTTTCAGACACACTCTCAGTCCTGTGCGGGGCCGGTCGCCGCCCGGGGCGCCGTTGCCCCAGACGGCGACGCAGGTCCCTTGAGAACCGGTCTAGTTCGGGCGGATGATGATCTTCCCATCGCGCCGTTCCGTGGACTGCGCGATCGCCTTCACCGCCTCGTCCAGTGAGTAGCGCGCGGTGATGATGGAGGACAGGTCGAGGCGTCCCGAGGCCACCATGCGGATGACGCTGGGGAAGTTCGCATGGCCGGAATGCCCCTGGGCGCCGTACACCTGGCTGCGACGTACCTGCAGGGTCTCCAGGTACATGGGGACGCGCTGCGCGGCCCGGCCGATCTGCACGATCTTGCCGTTGATGGCCAGAGCCTGCTCCATTTCGGGCACCGTCAGATGGGGCGCCCCCGCGGCCTCCACGAAGAAGTCGAAGCCCTCGCCCTTGCTGAGGTCCATGAGCACCTCATGGGGTGTGACCTCTCTCGGGTCGTAGACGTGCTCGGCCCCGACCTTGGCGGCCAGCTCGCGTCGTTGCGGCGACACCTCAAAGGCGGCGATCATGCCCGCGCCGGCGGCCTCGGCCAGCCCGATCGCGGCGAGGCCGATGGGGCCGGCCCCGAACACGGCCACGTAGGCCCCCGGCTTGAACCCGCCCGCACGCGTGAACATGGCGTTGTAGGAGACCGTGGTGGGCTCCGTCAGGGCGGCCACGTCGTATCCCTTCTCCTCGCCGAAGCGTTCCAGGATGCCGTCCACCTTCCAGCAGTATTTGGCGCCCACGGCGATGTAGTTGGCGAAGGCGCCGTCGATGGTGAACCCGATCTCTTCCAGGTTCACGCAGTGATTGGGGAACCCATTGCGGCAGGGCGTGCAGTGGCCACACCAGATCATCTCCTCCACGGTGACCGGATCTCCCACCTTGAGGTCGGTAACCTCCTTGCCGACCTCCACCACCTTGGCGGAGAACTCATGCCCGAGGATGGAGGGGAATCGCGTGAGGCCGGGATAGAGGATGTAATCATCCTCATCCGTCTCGTAGAAGTGCATGTCGGATCCACACACGCCGCACGCCTTCACCTCCAGCAACACCTCGTCGGGCTTGATCTTCGGCACCGGCCGCTCTTGAATCTCCAGCCGGGGATGACGCCACACGCTGTTGCCGCTGATCGCCTTGCGCGTCTGCTTCTCCCATTCGGATACCTGGTAATCCGGTTTCGGATCCCATTGGGCCTCAAGAACCAACCCTTTCATATCTGAGCCTCCTTGCTTGAATGTGTGACATGAGATGTCACGTGCTGTCTTTGCCCGTTCAGGCCCAGTTTGGACTCCCATCAGGGCTGAGAATGGCAGGCAAAGGCAGGCTGTAGGAGACGGCGTCGCACCGCCCCTACGGCGGAGGGAAAGCCCTCCGCATCACCCCGGTTTCCATTGTCAACTTTGCCAGCGTTGACAAGGCGGGTCTACGCCTCGTCAAACGGGCTCAGGTGGCGGTCGAAATGCGTCTCCAGGGCCGCGTAGTATGCCTCCTCGTCGGATCGCAACGCGTCCAGGAGCCTGTCGCGGAACCGATAGGAGCCGTCCGCTCGTTGGCTTGTCAGCACCGATCCGAAGGTCACGTGAAGCACCTGGCGTCCGTCGAATTGATCCAGGATCGTGTCCAGCTCCTCGTCGGCCAGCTGGTCCGGCCGGGGGACCTTCGTCGGATCGGCCGATACATGGTAGGTCGCCCGATCCTCGTCGTATCGCTCCAGGGCGAAGGCGAGGATCTCCCGGAACAGGGCGGGGCGAACCCGGGCGATGGCCCGCAGCGCCTCCAGATACGACGTGCCCGCCGTCTTGAGATGGACCAGGTCGCCGGCGTGTCGGGCGAAGATGGGGTAGATGGTGAACTTATCCGAGCCCGAGTGCAGGCTGAGCTTGTACGGGCCCAGATGGCGCGCGATGGCCACATGCTGCACGAAGCTCTCCTCGAACTCCCGCAGGTCGCCGATGTAGTCCACGCCCTTCTCGAACCGGCCCACGTAGCGCGGCGCCAGGCTGACCCACCGCACCCCCAGTCGCTTCAGCTCGCTGGCGACGAAGAGGTGCTCCAAAACGGTGGTGGGCGTCTCCGTCTCGTCCACCGACATCTCCAGCTCGAATGGGCGGTCCCCCATACGCGAGGCGAGATGGCGGTACATGGCGACGGTGTGGGCGACCGCCCGACCGTACTTGGCGGCCGCTCGCCAGAGGCTTTCCTCGTCGAAGGAGAGGGCGAACTCGCCGAGGTCGAAGCGCTTGTTCAGGTAGAGCGCCTGCAACTTTTCCGGCGAGCCGTCGAGCACGTCCCAGGGCAGCGCCTGTACCTTCTCTCGCAGGGCGGCCGGGCCTGCGGCGTCGGCCTCGTTGTCCACGTGGTCGCCCGGGTCGATGGTGTAGAAGGTGAACCCGGCCGCCACGCAGCGGTCGATGTCCTCAAGGGTCTTCAGGTGATCCGCATCGGCGCCGTATCCGTCTCGCCACCCCTCCTGGAACACGCCCCAGGTGGCGTCGTCCATCACCTCGTCGGGCGTCCGGGCGGTGCGCTCCATCTCCCGGATGGACTGCTGCGCGAAGATGGGGGCCATATCGTGCTTGCGCACGGCTCGCACGTGCCCCGGCGTCGCCAGCCCCAGGCGGTCTCCGCACCCCACGGACTTGCTGAGCCCGAGGACCCGGGGCGCGGTGAAGGGGAGCGCTCGGCGTAGGGCGACGGCGTTGGCGTGGTTCGTCGGGCATCGCTGGAGTGTGAGGGTTTCCCCGTGTATGGAGATCGTTTGTGAGCTGCCGTCGAAGCCCGGCTGGCCGTCTTGCGAGAGGATCCCCAGCCATTTCTCGGCGCCCTGACGGCTCAAGAAATAGAGCGCTCCCTGGGCGGCGGTGATGGATCGCGGATAGACCTTCTGGCCGACCAGGTGCTCCAACTGCGCGGCCCATTCGTTGGCCTGCTCGAGCGGCACTGCGGAGTCTGGCTCACGGACGCGAAGCAGATCGAGCACTGAGGGCATGGCGTGTCACCTTTCTGATGGGGATGATGTGGAATCGCGTATGATCAACTGACATGGTAGTAACGTGTCGGAAACCTCCTCGCCGGCCAGCAGGTCCAGCACCATCTGCATGGCCTTGCGCCCCATCTCGATTCGGGGCTGGTGGATCGTGGTCAGCGACGGCGTCACATACCAGCTGGCCTCGATGTCGTCGAAGCCCACCACGCTCAGGGAGTCGGGCACCGGGATGCCCAGGTCGCGTGCGCCCGACAGGACGCCGATGGCCGTCCGGTCGTTGTAGCAGAACACGGCCGTTGCCCCCGCCGTCAGCAGGGGACGGATCGCGGCGCGGCCGTTCTCCAGGTCGCGGCGGGTGTCGGGAACGATCACCAGGCGGGGATCGAAGGGGATCCCGGCCTCCTCCAGCTCGGCCCGGTAGCCCGCCAGGCGGCGCTGGTTGGACGGTGGGCGGAAGCCGGAGCCGATGTAGCCGATGCGCCGGTGGCCCAGCTCCAGGAGATGTCGAACGGCCCGCCGGGCGCCGCCCTCGTCGTCCGCCGAGACCGAGTACAGGTACTCGCCGTTGGCCTGGCTGTTGATCAGGACGATGGGCACTCCCAACTCTTGCAGGCGCTTGCTGTAGAGGTGTCCTACCCGGGATGCCAGCACGATCACCCCGTCCACACGCCGTCGATGGAACATCTCCACGATGGACATCTCTCGCTCGGGGTCGGCGTGGGAGGAGCACAGGAACACGCTGTAGCCGGTTGTGGTGGCCATATCCTCAATGCCGTCCACGATCCGGTCCACGAAGGGATCGGAGATGGTGGTGACGACCAGGCCCAGCGTGTGGGTGCGTTGGGTGACCAGGCTGCGCGCGACCAGGCTGGGGGTGTAGCCCATCTCCGCGGCGATACGGCGGATGCGCTCCCTCGTCTGCGGGGAGATGCGGCCGGTGCCCTTGAGCGCCCGGCTGACCGTGGAGTGACTCACACCGGCCGCCTCGGCGATGTCCTTAATCGAGATGTGCGAGCGCATGTTGTCCCTGGCCATGGTGGGTTGCCGGTCCCTTTTCGTGAAAGCGGCTGCCTGGTGACTTGGAGAGGGTAGGAGTTCCGTCTCGATTCGGGAAGACGCGCGCACACGTGTGCGCACAATCCATACTATACCACAAGAGGACGCCGTTGTCAATTGACGATCTGAAGCCTGCCGGGTAGAATGGGCTGTTCTCAATCCTCATGTGGAGACCCTGTGCGCGCCGCGTTTATGTGGATGTGTGTCCGATCCTCATGGCCGGGATGGTCGCCTCGCCCCGGGAGGGTTTCCCCTCGGGGGCGGGCGGCTCCCATCGCTCCTCCCCGTCCGGGACGGGGGCGAGTGTATCGCCCCTTACCGATGCGCTTTGCCGGGCTGGCGTATAGTGAACGTATTGAGGAGAGGTGGTGTCAATGACGCGAGACGACTTCTGCCCGGTGACCGCTGCCGCGCGCATCGTGGGGCGCAAATGGACCTTGCTCATCATCTATCATCTGCTGAAGAGCCCTCGCCGCTTTTGCGAGCTTCAGGAGCTGTTGGGCGGCGTGAACCCGACCACGCTCTCGCAGCGATTGAAGATGCTGGAGCAGGAGGGGCTGCTTCGCCGCCACGAGCGGTTGACCGTGCCCCCCTGGGTGCAGTATGAGTTGACCGAGAAGGGCAAGGCTTTGGGCCCTGTCATTGAGGGCATGGCCGAGTGGGGCCAGGCCTGGCTTTCCGATACCACGGAGACCCCCTCCTCTCAGGGGCCTGCGGAGGCACAAAGCGCATGATCGTGGAACGTCTGGTAGTGGGGCCGCTGCAGGCCAACTGTTACATCCTGGGGGATCGAGAGAGCGGCGAGGCGGTGGTGGTAGATCCCGGGGGCGATGTGGCCGCCATCCTGGCGGCTCTGGGCCGCCTCGACCTCAAGGTGGTCAAGATCGTGGGCACCCATGCCCATTTCGATCACGTGTTGGGCGTGCAAGAGCTTCGGCAGGAGACCGGCGCGCCTTTCCTCCTGCACCCGGATGAGCAGCCGATCCTGGAGGCCATGCAGGAGCAGGCGCGGGCCTGGCTGGGGATCGATCTGGGAGCGCCCCCTGCGGTCGACGAGCCGTTGCGGGCGGGGCAGGTGGTGTGCTTTGGGCAGGAGGAGTTGGAAGTGCGCCTGACGCCGGGGCATTCCCCCGGATCCGTGAGCCTGGTCCATCACGCCGGGCGGCGGGTGTTTACCGGCGACGTGCTTTTCGCCGGGTCCGTGGGGCGGACCGACCTGTTGGGCGGCGACATGGCGACCCTGTTGCGCAGCATTCGGAAGCACATCCTTGATCTGTCCGACGATTACGCGGTGTTGCCCGGGCATGGTCCGGCCACCACCGTGGGCGAGGAGCGGCGCCACAATCCCTTCCTGCAATCGGGGGCTGCGTTGCAGTGGATAGGCTGATCCTTCCTTGGGCGATCTACGCGGAGATCATCTCCCACGCGCGGGAGGGCGCGCCGGAAGAGGTATGCGGTATCCTGTCCGGCAGAGGAGACACGGCCATGGCGCTCCATCGGGCGCGCAACGTCGCACCGGATCGCGTCATGGACTACGCGGTCGATGACCGGACGCTCCTCCTGCAGTTCGAGTTCGAGGAGCGCGGGGAGGCCATGGTGGCGATCTATCACTCCCACCCGGATTCCCCCGCCTTCCCCTCGGCCACGGATGCACACCGGGCGTTCTACCCGGAGTCGGCCTATATCATCTGCTCCTTGGAGAGGCCGGATCGGCCGGTGTTGCGGGCCTTCCACCTGGTCCAGTCGCCGCCTCAGCGCATCGAGGTGGGCGAGATGCCGGCCGAGGCCGTCTCATTGCGGGGGAACGAGTCCCTCCGAGCCCGTTATGTGGGCGGGAGGCACATGGGACGCTACGATCTGTACGAGATCTCCCGGGACGGAGGAGTGCAGTGGATCGCCTGTGAGGTGCGGGAGATCCCGATCCTCGTCGTGTGACGTGGGTCATTTGACGGATCATGGATTTTGAGTATATTTCGCGTGGATTTTGTCGGTAAGGAGCTGAGGTCTCGTGAGAATCGGGATCGCCTGCCAGCGTAAAAGCTGGAGCGCGCTGACTTCGTTGACGTGCATCTGTCTTTAGCGGGAGCGGCCGGCTGGCCTCCGGATGGCCCGAGGCAGCGGTTGGCTCCCGCCGGTAGACGGATGCGATGAGTCGCGTGCGTGAGGCGATCCGTACGATCCCAATTGAGAGCCCGGACCGATGAGGCTGTGAGATCCTGCGTGTCGCGTGGTGGGTGACACGGCCGATCGGTCGATGATCGTTCGTCGTGAGACTCATCGCATCAGCCCTTGGGGCGGCGATGAGTTTTTTGTTTCTGTCTCTTGCCCGGTGAAAGAGGGGGAATGAGTTTACAGGAAGATCTGAGGAGGTATGAGCTCGTGGCACGCATTGCGGAAGACATCACCCAACTGGTAGGGAATACCCCATTGGTTCGCATCCGCCGCCTGATGGGGGATGCCGGGGCGATCGTGGTCGCCAAGTTGGAGTTCTATAACCCGGCCTCCAGCGTCAAGGATCGCATCGCGCTGAGCATGATCGAGGCGGCGGAGCGTGAAGGTCTCATCAAGGAGGACACCATCATCCTGGAGCCGACCAGCGGCAACACCGGCATCGGGCTGGCGTTCGTCTGCGCGGCGAAGGGATATCGCTGCGTCCTGGTCATGCCCGACACCATGAGCGTGGAGCGGCGGATCTTGCTGCGTGCCTTTGGGGCGGAGCTGATCCTGACGCCCGGCTCGGAGGGGATGAAGGGCGCGATTCGCAAGGCGGAGGAGCTGGCTGCCTCGGACCCGCGATACTTCATCCCGCAGCAGTTCAAGAACCCGGCCAATCCGGAGATCCATCGCCGCACCACCGCCGAGGAGATCTGGCGGGATACGGACGGCCAGGTGGATATCCTGGTGGCGGGTGTGGGAACGGGCGGCACCATCACCGGCGTGGCCGAGGTCATCAAGCAGCGAAAGCCGTCCTTCCAGGCCATCGCCGTGGAGCCCGCCGATTCCCCCGTGCTGTCGGGCGGGGAGCCGGGCCCGCATAAGATCCAGGGCATCGGCGCCGGCTTCATCCCCGAAGTGCTGAACACCGAGATCATCGACGAAGTGATCCAGGTGACCAATGAGGACGCGTTCGCCATGGCCCGGCGGGCGGCGCGAGAAGAGGGCATCCTGGTGGGGATCTCCTCCGGGGCAGCCCTCCACGCCGCAGCGCAGGTGGCCCGCCGCCCGGAGAACGCCGGGAAACTCATCGTCGTGATCATCCCGTCCTGCGGTGAGCGGTATCTGAGCACGGCGCTGTTTGCAGACCTGCGAGAGTGAGGGGTGAGCGAGATCTGATCACGGGGCGGCGTTTGGGATCAGATCGATCGTGTGGGAGGGTGTGATGTGGAAGGCGATTCGGCGTGATATCCAGGCGGTATTCGATCGGGATCCCGCCGCGAGGAGCGTGCTGGAGGTTTTGCTGTGCTATCCGGGCCTGCACGCGATCTGGATGTATCGCGTGGCCCACTGGCTGTGGACGCATCGCCTCTACCTCCTGGGACGTTGGGTATCCCACGTCGCCCGCTGGCTGACCGGGATCGAGATCCATCCGGGCGCCGTCATCGGCCCGGGGTTCTTCATCGATCACGGGATGGGGGTGGTCATCGGGGAGACGGCCGAGATCGGTGAGGATGTGACCCTGTATCACGGGGTCACGTTGGGGGGCGTGAGCTGGAAGCGGGAGAAGCGCCATCCCACCATCGGCAATCACGTGGTCATCGGGGCCGGGGCTAAGATCCTGGGCCCGATCACCGTTGGGGATCACACCCGGATCGGCGCCAACTCCGTGGTGGTGAAAGATGTGCCGCCCAACTCCGTCGTGGTGGGGGTGCCCGGCCGTGTGCGCTCTCGGAACGGCGAGGCGACCGAGGATCAGCGCCACGAGGATCTGCGGCACGATGTGCTGCCGGACGCCACCATGGAGTTGTTGCAGCAGCTGATGACCCGGCTGACGGCCCTGGAGCAGGAGGTGATGTGTCTGCGGCGCCCGCGTGAGGCGGAAGAGCAGATGCTGGCGAAGGGATATCAGGGCCCGTGGGGCATCTGACCGGCGCCGCCGGATGGCCCTCAGGGCGTGAGCGTGACGCGCCGCTCCTCGGGGCCGGCGGGCCAGCGGGCCAGCGTCACGCCGCCCAGCAGGAGGGCGCCCAGGGCCACGAAGGGCAGCGTGAGCGGCTCTCCCAGCGCGATCACGCCCAGTGCGATGGAGACGATCGGCTGCAGGTACTGATAGATCGTGGTGCGCACTCCGCCGATCCGGCGGATGCCGGTGTACCAGAAGAGGTTGGCCAGCACGACATTGATGGCGGTCGTCCACAGGATCACGCCCCAGACGGGCGCCGAGACGGCGGCCCAGTCGACGCCGGAGGCCATCCTTAGGGCGAACGGCGTGAGCGCGAGCCCTGCAAACAGGGTGCACCAGGTGACCACGATCCGCATGCCGTACTTGCGCAGCAGCGGGGCGACGAGGATGGCCTGCATCCCGTCCACGGCTGCCGAGGTCAGGATCAATAGATCGCCCTTCCAGGTGCCCTGGCCCAGCGTCAGCCCGCTGCGATATTGTTGCAGGAGCGCCACCGCCGTGAAGCAGATCCCGATCCCCACCATCTGGCGCCATCCGATGCGGTCCTGGCGCAGGATCGCCGCGCAGAGGGCGGCGAAGATGGGCGTCGTCGCGATCATGAGCCCGGTGTTCCCGGCCGTGGTCATGGGCAGCCCGATCATGTAGGTGATCTGGTTGACGGCCCAACCGCCCACACCCACCAGCACGAGCCGGGGCCAGTCGGATCGTTCCACGACGAGTGGCCGGCGGGCCAGCGTCGCGTAGAGGAACAGCCCGGCGGCCGCCAGCCACATGCGCATCGGCGTGAAGACGAGCGGCGGGATCTCCGCCAGGGCGATCTTTCCCAGGACGGGGAAGCTGCCCCAGATCAGGATAACCGATAGCAGGAGCGCATCCGTGCCGGTTAAGGAGCCTGCAGATCGGCGCGGGTGCGCTTTTCGCGTGGATGGCGATTTCGGCTGGGGAGACATCCGTCCTTCCTGAGATCGGGATGGCGTGGCGGACCTGGTGAGCGTTTCGGACCGTTTGATCGGATTGTAGGTGGGGGGGCTCCTCCCGTCAAGCCGGGGCCGAAGGGCGGGGCCTCCCGGGGGGTACGGCTTTACTGTGTCGCTTGGCCGGGCCGTCTGAGGATCAGATAGGGTTGGAGGGGGGCGGGACGGAGGCGGGTAGACGGCACACTCGGGGAGGATGCTGGGCTGCCGCCCGCCGGCGCAGACGGCAGCCCAGGGGAAACGTCATGCCCGGATCTCCTGGCGCTGGAAGAGCACGTAGCCCAGGGCGAACAGCAGGATGGTCGCGGCGATGAGCCCTGTGAGGTGCGGCCAGATGAGGAGCACGCTCTGGCCGAGAGGCAAGGGAGTGCCCAGGACGGCCCCCTGGAGCTGGATGGGAAGCACCAGGCCGAAGGCTCGCACCGTAGGCTGCAGCAGCGCCAGCGTGATCTCGGCGTACAGCGTGTTCGGCGACAGGCGCGTGAGCGCCAGCTCCAGCTTGGCCTGGGCCAGGATCTCCTGGGGGAACCCGAACCGGATCGGCTGCAACAGTTGGGCCAGCAGGCTGGCGATGGTGCTCCAGAAGACGGTGAAGAACAGCCAGACGGCGATGGAGGCCAGGGCGGCCGTGGCCGGCTGGCGGAAGACGATCGAGAACACCATGGCCAGCCCCAGCCAGATCCCCCCGTAGAAGATCGTGGCCAGTAGGAACCACAGGCTCCGTGCGACCTCCTCGCCTCCCGGGGGAACGCCCAGGCGCAGCAGGCCCATGCCGATGATCAGCAGCCAGATGGCCGTCAGGACCAGGGCCAGCGTGAAGAGCCGGGCCAGGAACTTCCCCAGGAGCAGGGCATCGCGATAGATGGGCTGTGCCAGGACGCGGGACATCGTCCGCCGGTTGAACTCCCCGTTCACCGCGTCGAATCCCAGGGCGATCGCGATCAACGGCACCAGGAATCCCAGGAACCCGACGAAGGCGGGGAGTGGATCACGCGCGGTCGTGAACAACCTGAGGAACAGGAACGGATCGTGGCTCACGGTCGTCCGCAGGTTCTCCATCGACGCGTACACGGTGCCGACCGCCGTCAGGACGATGAGCAACTCCAGGATCCGCATGCGGACGCTGGTGAGGTGATCGGCCATCTCCTTGGCCACCACCGCCCACAGGCCGGTCCATGGTGAACCCTCCCGCACCCGCTCACGCTGAGACACTTGCAGGGACATGGCTCACCTCCTGGAAGTATCGAGCGTATATCTCGTCGAGGCTCGGCTCCTCCAGCTCCAGCGCGCAGAGCTGACCGCCCGCCTCGATGACGGCGCGGGCGGCCTCCCGGCGCAGATCCCGCTGAGCCTCCACCTCATAGATGTTCTCGCTCGGGTGGCGCACCTCCGCCACCTCCGGCAGGGCGCGCAGCGCCTTCTCCAGCGCGTCCGCGGGGCCTTCGACCTCAAGGCGGACCCGGTACGCGCTTCCGCACACGCGCTGGGCCAGCTCCTTCACCGTGCCCTCCACCACCATGCGTCCCTCGCGGAACAGGCCCACCCGGTCGCATACGGCCTGCACCTGGTACAGCAGGTGCGAGGCCAGCAGGACGGTGATGTCCTGGGCCTTCAGGTTGCGGATGATGTCCAGGAACTCCCGGGCGGCCTCCGGATCCAGCCCCTGGGTCGGCTCGTCCAGGATGACGAGCTGGGGGCGCTTGATGAGGAGATCCGCGACGCCCAGCCGCTGGCGCATCCCTCGCGAGAACGTGCCCACGGGCCGGTCGGCGACCTCGCTCAGGCCCATCTGCTCCAGGGCCTCATCGATGCGTTCGTACGCCTCGGCGCGGCGCAGGCCGTTGAGCTTGGCGATGTAGATCAGGTTCTCGCGTGCGGTCATCTCATCGTAGAAGCCGACCTGATCGGGGAGATACCCCACGCGAGCCTTGACGCTCAACGGCTCCCGTGCCGGATCGAAGCCCAGCACGCGCACGGTGCCCGCTGTGGGCTCGGTGAGGCCCAGGATCATGAGGATGGTGGTAGTCTTGCCGGAGCCGTTGGGGCCGAGCATGCCGAAGACCTCACCCCGCTGCACCGTCAGGTCGAGTTCCTCGACGGCGACGATGCCGTTGTAGTGCTTGGTGAGGCCGTGCGTTTCGATGACTGGCTCGCCCATGGTTCACCTCCTGCGAGGATCACCGGCGGCCAAAGCGGACCACGGCCAACCCCACCACGGCGACGGCGACGGCGATCAAAGCGACCCCGACCACCCCCCAGAGCGTGGTGGTCAGCACCGTGATGCGGAAGTCCGTCGAGTCAGAGGTGCCTCCCTCGGCCCGGGCTCGAATGGTGATCATGTAGTCGCCGGCCACCGCCTTGTCGGAGGGCCGGATCTTGGCCGTCGCCTCCACCTGCTGGCCGGCCGGGATCTCCGGGATCTCCTTCGGATCGAACTCTACGGACCACCCGGTGGGCTGCGTGGCGCTCAGCTTCACGTCGTGAGCCGGCGCGCTGCCGGTGTTCCGCACGACGATCTGGAGCGGGGACTCCCGGCCCGCGTACGCCTCACCGGACAGCCGGGCGTCCGGCGCTGTCACGGAAAGGCTGGGCTGCCCCTGCACATCTGCCGTGAGCTCCAGCCGGTCCTGGGCCTCGCCGCCTTGTACCATCACGAGGATCTGGTACTGCCCGGCAGGGGTCTCTCGCGGGGGTTTCACCTCGATGTTGATCCGCTTGGTCTCGTTCGCCTTCACCGGCAGGCTGGTGACCTCCTGAGTGCCAAAGGAAGGCTTGAAGCTTACCCGGAACCCCTCTGGGGCCTCGGCGCTCAGGTTGACGAGGAGATCCTCATCCCCTTCGTTCTTGAGCTTGGCCTCATAGCGGAAGGTCGTGGTAGGCGTGCCCTTCAGCGTGGGCAGATCCACCTCCAGCGAGAGCTTGGGCGGGAGCTTCTCCTGGATGGTCAGCTCGATGGGCAGCTCCGCCGTGGCCGTCTTGCCCCTGGCGAGCACGACGAGGCGGTAGGTCCCCGGAGCGACCCCCTTCGGCTGCTCCAGCCGAAGGCTCACCGACGCGTCCTCTTGGGAATCGACGTAGACGGACTTGATGACCCGGCCACCGCCGCGGAAGGTGGCGGTCCATCCATCGGGGAGGTCTCGTACGCTGAGACGGACTACCTGCGGGGCAATTCCCGAGCTGCGTATGGTCAGCGAGAGATTCAGGGTCTCGCCTGGTTCCGCCACCTGTGCCGGATAGCGCGTGAAGATCGTTAACCCCTGCGCGCTTCCGCCCTGTGCGAAAGCGGGAACCCATCCTCCACCCAACAGCACGAGGCTCAGCACCATCACTGCGATCCAAACTCGTCGCATGGTTCTACCTCCGTTGGTCATGATGATAGTGATGTAGCTTGGTGCGCCCGTGAGGTTAGAAGCCTAGCCTGCGCGGCGCTCTTAGGTGGAAGTGCAAAAGCACCCTCCATCGATCTCAATAGAAGGTGCTCCTCTTCAGGTTTGGGAGTTGGGGGGGCGCCTCCCGGATACCAAACAACCCAGATTATAGATACAGGGGGGCGAATATGTCAAATCCGGCCGGTTCCGGTAACGGACCCTTTGCGAGTGGGGATGCTGTGGGGAGGTTTTGAGGGGCGCAGCCTCCGTGGTGGTGGGCGACCGGCCGGTCGCCCACCACGGCCCTTCACCCATCGTCCCTGCTGCTCGCGATCACTCCTTCTTCTCCCGCAGGAACAGGGTCAGCACGATGCTCACGGCGCTGACCACCAGGCTGCCCAGAAAGGCGGACAGGAACCCATCGACGGAGAACTCGAGCCCCATCCGGTTGGCGATGGCCGAGGTCAGCCAGAGCATGAGCGCGTTGATGACGAGGGTGAACACGCCCAGCGTGGCCATACGCAGTGGGCAGGTCAGCACCTTGAGCACGGGGCGGATAAGGGCGTTCACGATGCCGAAGATCAGGGCGACGATGACGAGGGTCTCCACACTGGTGTCGGCGTGGATGCCCGGCACCAGCCGGGTCGCCGCCCACAGCGCTGCGGCGTTGATGACGAGGCGGATGATCAGACGATTCACGATGACCTCCCGAAGATACGGCGATGCCTCCTGGCGGTGTGGCGCCGACTCAGTCGTCCGTCGTTTGTTGTGCCCTGGTGACGGAAGTCGGCCAGAGGGGGGGCTGGGATCCGTCCTCACGATGCGGGGACGGCCCTGTGTTGATTGCTCGTCCCGTCGGCAGGGGGGATTCGACGATCGCGAACGTCTCGGGTTCCTCGGCGGGATGGCCCTGAGGCTCCTCGATCAAGAACAGCCCCGTCAGCGCCGCCAGCATCGCCATGATCCCGCAGAAGAGGAAGACGCTTCGGATGCCGATGGCGTCGCCGGCCACCCCCGCGGCCCCCATGGAGAGCAGGTTGGCCACGGTGACGGTGGTCCCGAGGGCCGCGTTCACACGGCCCAGGCGCGCGTTGGAGACGCTCATCTGGATCAGGGTCGTGCCTGCCGCCTGCGCGGGCGGGATGAAGAACCCCACCGCGAACATGGCGATCAGGATAGGCGTAAAGGAGGGGGCCAGCCCCACGGCCAGGATCCCGATCCCGATCGCTGCGATGCTGCCCGCCATCATCCGGCCCTTGTGGAGCCGGCCGGCCAGGTTGCCTACGGCCAGGCTGCCGATCAGCATCCCCACCCCCTGGATCGAGTCGATGATGCCCAGCCCCTTGGGCCCGATCCCGAAGTAGCGGTCCATATAGGGCACCCACAGCACGTTCACGGCGCCCAGGCCCAGCATCAGCACGGTGAGCATGGCCATCAGGCCCAGCACGGTGCGGTTGTGGATGCTGACCCACAGGCCCTCCCGCATCTCCTCCCATACGGCCGTCCAGCCTTTGGACGGCTGCGCCTTATCCGGACGGGAGGCCCGCTGGCTGGGGATAGTGGCGATGGCCAGCGCTGACACGGCGAAGGTGAGGGCGTTGACGATGAAGGCGATGTCCACGCCGTGGTACTCGATCAGGAACCCCGCCGCGGCCGGCCCCAGCAGCATGGCGGCGGTCTGGGCCGTCTGGGCCAGGGCGTTCGCGGCCAGCAATTCGTCCGGGGAGACCAGGTTGGGGATGGTGGCGTCCCGGGCCGGGTTGAAGAAGCTGCCCATGGTGCCGTGCAGGAAGCCCACCAGGTAGTAGATCCACACCTGCTCGGGCCCGCGCACCAGCAGGCACAATAGGACCAGCCCGCCGCGCGTCAGGTCGCTGAGCAACATGACCCAGCGGCGGTCCCATCGGTCCACATAGACCCCGGCCACCATGCCGAAGAGGAGTTGGGGCAGGGAGAAGGAGATCGTCATCACGCTCATGGCCAGCGTGGAGCCGGTGAGCTGATTGACGCTGATGAGCAGGGCCAGGAAGTAGAAGTAGTTGCCGATGTGGGCGATGACCTGGCCCAGCCAAAGGTTGCGGAAGTGGCGGTGGCGAAGAACGGAGGCGAAGTTCCCTCGCTGGCCGGTCATGGCGTCTCCGTCGCAGGCGTCATCGGTCGGCGCATGGTGACGAGGGTCCGATAGGCCTCGAAGCCGGCCGCTTGCAGGGCCTCAATGAGCTGTTGATGCTCGGTGTGGGCCTGGACGTGGATCTCCCACGCGGGATAGCCGGCCAGGAGCTGTAGCGCCAGGGCGACCAAGGAGGGCTCGTATGTGCCCCAATGTGTCGGGTGCACCCATACCTCCAGCCGATGGGGGGGGCGCCAGCGGGCGCCGCGCACGATCAGGGCGGCGATCAGTTGCCCGCCCCGGCGCAGCCCCAGCCGCCATACCCGCTCCCGGGCGATCAGGCGGTTCAGCCATTCGCCCAGGCGCTGGTCGACGGTGACCCGGAAGCGGTGCAGGCGAAGCGGTTGCCACCATTGGGCCAGCGACGGGGTCGCGGCCATCGCCAGGTCGTAGATCTCCCTCCAGGCCTGGGGGGGCAGTGGCTCCACGGGGAGAGGCGGGGATATCGGGGGCGGGTGCTTCGGAGGGGCCGGCCGCCGCAGTTCGCTGGTGCCCGTGATGGCTTCGAAGCCCAGGCGCTCGTACAGCCGGCGGGCGATCTCGTTGTCCTCCCTCACCTGCAGGACCGCCCAGGTGCCGCCGTGGAGATGGATATGTTCCAGCGCGGCCTCCATGAGCGCCCGGCCGATCCCATGTCTGCGGTAGGCGGGATCCACGGCCACGTTGGCGATCTGCCAGCGGCGCGCATGGACGTCGGCGCGCTGCACGGTGACGTTGCCGACCACCCGCCCGTCCTCGATCCACACGTATCCGCCGAACAGCTGAGGCCAGTCGCTCGCCCGGCTCAGCCATCCCACCATGCCGCCGAGGTGTCCCATCAGGCGCAACTCACGCAGGGCGGCCTGGCCGGTCGGGTCCAGCTCCCCTGCGAAGGCGTGCTCGATGAGGTCGGCGACCTGGGAGAGGTCACGCCGGGGATCCAGCGGGCGCAAACCCCGGAACGGGCGTGATGGGTTGAATACCGTGGTGGCCATAACGCTCTCTCGAGATAAAGATCGGGCGGACGGCCGTCTGCTCGGAAGGGACGACGAGGGGCATGGGACGAACGGCCGTCTTTCGCTCTCATCCGTGATGCTGCAGCCCGACAGGGCTGGCATGATAGCTGGCCTGAATAGGTGCATAGGCTCAGTTTGCCCTGTCGTACCTCATTATACACCCTCCGCTTCGTTCCGTGGAAATGCTGTGAAATCGGGGTGAGGGTGCCTCGTAGCGCTCCAGCCACCGGCCCAGGACGACCAAAAGGCGCCCCACGCGGGCCAGGGATCGGCGGAGTAAGCCGGGTAGCCAGCCCCGCCGGGCGATGCCCGCCTGGCATAGCAGGCGATGGCTCTCTGCTTCTTGCAGGCGGTGTTTCCTTTGTTCCTCTGCGAGGCGCATGGCCACGCGATGGTCAGGAAGGAACATCTTTCCCCTCCTTGGAAGGGCGGGGTGCAGGTCGGGCTGTGAGGCGGAACGTTGTCCCGTTCCCTTGGCATCGCTAGAGCTCCACACCCCTACGCCCCTTTGCTGACTCGAATGCTGCCGTTTGTGGTCCTCAGTTGGACCAGGGTATCCCCGCCCTCTCCGATCTGGCCGAGGAGGCGTGTGCGTCCCCCTTCGGTGATGGCCACCGGGAAGTCCGTTCGCACGCTGCCGTTGGTGGTGGCCGCGTCCAGTCTGCCCGAGAAATCTGACGGCAGCGTCAGGCGGATGGATCCGTTGGAGGTCGTCGCCGTAATGGGGGCGGCGCCGCGCCGTACGGTCACGTCGATGGCGCCGTTGGAGGTTGTGAGGTTCACGCGCTCCTCCGGCTGATCGAGCAGGGCCAGCACCTTTCCATTGGACGCGTGGGCTTCCACCCGCCCGGAGACGTCGTACAGCTCGACTTTGCCGTTGGTGGTGATCGCGTCGACCGCCTTGCTCACATCGCTGACCCGGACCCGGCCGTTCACGGTGCGAAGGCTCACGCTCACGGCGCTGGGTCCCTGGATCTCATAGCGCACGGCCACATGAGTGCCCAGCGGAGGCTTGGGATGTTCCTTGTAGATGTGAATCGCGTCCCCCTCCCGCCTGACATGGATCCGGACCTGCCGAGCAAACGCTCGCGCTGCTTCCTCGTTCGGTGCCCGGATCTCCTTCCAGGCGCGGACGGTCACCCTGTCCTGTTCGGAGCCGTCGTAGAGGATCTCGCCGTTCTCCGCCTCCACGTGAAGCCGGGAGGCGCCCGTCGCGTCGACCTCCTGAGTTTCCTCCTCCTTGTACCATGTGCCGGCACCCAGCAGGGAGAGGATACGTGCGATCCAGCCGGGGTCAGCGGAGACCGGGACTTCCTCGTCCCTTCTGGGGCTAGGCTGTTCCGCGGGCCCGTCCTCCGTCGGGAGATCGCCCTCGAGAGCGGCCAATAGCCGATCGGCCTCGTCGATGGTGATCTTCCCGGCGGATAACATCTCCAGGATCTTCTGTCGTTCCTCGTGCATGGCATGCCCTCCCTTTCGCCGCTGTGAACCATCGGATCGTGTGGTTCGATGTGAGGGTGAAGATTCTGATGGATTCTACCCTTTGTGTTTAATTTTGTCAAGTCTGAGTTTATAGATATTGATGTGTAGTTGTAAATATGTGAGGTGCCCCCTCTGTCATGGATGAGACGTGGGGATGGGATCGGGGAGGGATTATCCGCGGGGGCGATGGGGATGGGATAACGCCGTCCGAAGTCGTTGCAGCTCTGCCGGCGTCAGGTCTCGCCACTGGCCAGGCTGGAGGCCAGCGATCGTGAGGGGGCCAATGGCCACGCGAACCAGGCGTAGCGTGGGCAGGCCGACGGCGGCCGTCATATGGCGTATCTGGCGCTTGCGCCCTTCCCTCAAGGTCATGCGCAGCCAGCGGGTGGGGCCGTGGGGGGTGACGGGACGGCCGCGGGATGGCAGTGACGGGGGCTCGCTTAGCAACTCCACCTCCGCCGGCGCCGTGCGACGCCCTTTCACGATCACGCCTCGGCGCAGCGCCTCCAGCGCCTCGGGCGTGGGGATGCCCTCGACCTGGACCAGGTAGGTCTTGGGGAGTTTGTAGCGGGGATGGGTGAGGCGGTGGTTTACCCACCCGTCGTTGGTGAGGAAGAGCAGTCCCTCGCTGTTCATATCCAGACGGCCGGCCGCGTATACCGACTCCGGCACGTCGATGAACTGGCTGAGCGTGGGGCGGCCCTCAGGATCGGTGAATGTGGAGAGCACGCCATAGGGCTTGTAGAAGAGGATATATCGCGGGCGTTCCTCCGCCCGTCGCCGTGGGCGGCGATGCCGTCGGGATGGGGACATGGCGCAACTCCGTCAAAAGGCCCCTCGCGCAGCGAGGGGCCCTGGTTCTCTCCGTCGGGTAAGGGCCGGTTGGAGGCCGAGGCGGCGTGCGGTCGTGCGCCTCTTGGGCCACCACGGTCCGCTCCCAGATAGCCTGCTAATCCCTGCGAGGGCGCTCTGTCAGGCGCCCTCCTGGAACTCGCCCTCGATGACGTCCTCATCCCCCTCCGCCCCCGGCTCGCCGTCCTCGGGCGGGGTTTCGGGGGCCTGGTACATGCTCGCCCCCACGCGCTGCAAGGTGTCCAGGAGCGTCCGGGTCGCGTCGCGAATGCGCTCGGCGTCCTCCCCCTGTCGGGCGGAGCGGAGGGTGGCGATCTTCTCCTCCAGCTCGCTGCGTCCGTCGGCGGGAACCTGTTCCTGGTTCTCCCGCAGGAATTTCTCCGCCTGGTAGATGGCCGCGTCGGCGTCGTTACGCGCCTCCACCAGCTCCCGGCGGCGGCGGTCCTCCTCCCGGTGTTGCTCCGCCTCACGGATCATGCGTTCCACCTCCTCCTCCGTGAGGCCGGACGAGGCGGTGATGGTGATCTTCTGCTCACGGCCGGTGGCCTTATCCCGGGCGCTGACGTTGAGGATGCCGTTGGCGTCGATGTCGAAGCACACCTCGATCTGAGGCACGCCCCGCGGCGCAGGGGGGATGCCGTCGAGGATGAAGTGCCCCAGCACCTTGTTGTCCCGGGCCATGGGGCGCTCTCCCTGGACGACGACGATCTCCACCTGGGTCTGGCCGTCGGCCGCGGTGGAGAAGATCTGGGTCTTCCGGGTGGGGATGGTGGTGTTGCGCTCGATCATAGGGGTCGCCACGCCGCCCAGCGTCTCGATGGCCAGCGTGAGCGGCGTCACGTCCAGCAGCAGGATGTCCTTGACCTCGCCGCCCAGGACGCCGGCCTGGATGGCGGCGCCGACGGCGACCACCTCGTCCGGGTTGACGCCCTTGTGCGGCTCCTTGCCGAAGAAGCGTCGCACCGCCTCCTGCACGG
>JAJRVX010000370.1:0-3318 GCA_024277095.1 Chloroflexota bacterium | reverse complement strand
GTTGATGGGCTACCTGGGGTTTGGGGAGGTGTTGGATCCGCCTCAGTGGATAGGGGTGGCGCTCGTGCTCGTCGCCGCTGTCCTGTTGCGCCCGCGTGAGGCGCCGGCGGACGTCATGGCGCCAGCCAGAGGAGGATGAAAAGCACCCCGGCCACGGCTACGGCCGCGTACTCCAGGAGCACGCGACGGGTCAGCCGCTCCATCAGGGCGTGCTGTCCCAGGCCGACGGTCAGATAGAAGATGAGGAGCAGGAGGAAACCGGCCGTGTAGCTGCTCGTCCGCCAGTAGTTGAGCGCCCAGGTGGCCTCGCCCAGCAGGGCTCCCGTGATGCCGGCGTACAGGAGAACGTCGCCCAGGCGCTGCTGGGAGCCGCGGAGTAGCTCCAGGGCCAGGAGGACGCTGATGACGGCGATCAGGGTGGCGGATACCAGGCTGCGGGCGCGGGTGCGGTATACCAGCAGGAACAGCACCATGGCGACGGTGTAGGCGACGACGTTCAGGGCGATGCGGGCCAGTCGGTAGTGGGGATCGTCGGGAGCGATGGTGTGGTAGGCGCCGATCTCCGCGATGGCCAGTAACAGCCCGGCGAGGAGGATCCCACCGACCACGTAGATGCGGGTGGGCATCACCGGCATGAGCATCTCCGCCAGCACCAGAATGGAGGCCGGTAGACCCCAGTGCACCCAGGTGTGTCGCAGGCGGCCGCTCAGGGCCAGCGGATGGGCTTGCAGGATGGACTCCGTGCCGCTGTACGCGACGAGGATCAGCAGGGCGGATAGGATGACCGTTCGATCGATGGCCAGGGTGATGGGGGACCCCAGCACCTGCCAGGTGAAGGTTCGCTCCGGCCAGGGGACCAGGGACCCGGCGGCGAGGATGAACAGGGCCACCCAGCCCGTGATGCTGATGCGATCTCGATAGTCCGGCATATGCTCCATCTCATCGAGGGATCCCGTTGGATACGGCCCTTCCGCGCGCTTTCCTTATGGCCGCGGCTCCGTGCAGAGCGACCCCTCGTGCTCGGCGGGACGACGGAATTCTAACTGGAGGGGTGTGGTTTGTCAATTGACGCCGGATTTGGCCCTGTTCTCGCTGCCGTATGGCTGGGATGGGGGGCAGCCTGGGTACTCAACGCTCTTGCCGATCGATGGGCTGGCCGGAGCACGTGCGGGCGCTGCGGGTGGACCTACCCCTCGGCCTGGCCGACGATGGCCTGGTTCCTGCGGTTCCGGGGCCGTTGTCCGGGATGCGGTGCCCGGCTGATGGTGCGTCCACCGTTGGTGGAGGCGGCCTTGCCCGCCCTGTTTGCGTTGGCAGTCATACGCCTGGGCGCGACCACATACGCAGTCGTGGCGGCCGGCTATCTGTTCGTTCTCCTGCTGATCAGCGTGGTGGACCTGGCCACGCGCCGGATCCCCAACGTGATCGTTTTGCCGGCCGCGGCCGTGGCATTGGGCCTCTCCGCCCTGGGCATTCCGCCGGGGATTCGGCGATCTCTGATCGGTGGCGTGCTCGCGTTCGGCTTGTTCCTGGCCGTGTACGGTTTGGGCGAGCTGTTTCTGAGGCTCGTGAGCCGGGGGAAGGGCGTTCACGGGCCCGCTTTGGGCGCGGGGGACGTGAAGCTGGCGCTTTTCATCGGCCTGGCCGTCGGTTATCCCGGGGTGGTGTTGGCCCTCTTCCTGGGAGCCGTCATCGGCGCCGTCGTCGCCCTGGGATGGATCGTCTGGCGGTTAGCCCGGGGACGTTATCGGCCGTTTGCGGCCATGGCCTATGGGCCTTATCTGGCCCTGGGGGCGGCGATAGCCTTGCTGTGGGGATGAGATGGCATGCAGGCCATCTCGTGAAAGCGTATCGCATTTCGAGTGCGGGAGGGTGGGCGATCACACGCCGGCCTCGTGTCCGGCTTGGCGGCGACCGTGAGGGGATGTATGGACGACTACGCCGATCTGGAGATCATCATCCAAGAGCCTGCAGCCGTGGAATCGGCCGCGCAGACGCACGCCTATCCCGTCCTCGCCTTCTATCCCGGACAGCCGCGCGCTTCTTCCGTGCTGCGCCTGGACCCCATGAGGCCGCAGTGGATGAAGTGGCAGGAGCGACTGACCGAGGTCGTGCGGGATGTGGGGGCCGATTTCCTGCATGAGGTGGGATGGGCCCTGTATCAAAAGCTCTTCACCGGTGAGGTAGAGCGGCTGTGGACCATCGCCCAGGCCGATCTGGACTCCGGGCGCGTCCCCGGAGTGCGAGTCCGCCTGGCCATCGACCCCCCGGCCATCGCTGCCCTGCCCTGGGAGCTGCTGTACGACGAGAGGATCGGCCGGTCGATCGCGTGTCGCAGCCGACATCCGTTGGTGCGCGCGGTGGGACGCGTGGGACAGGTGCCCCCTCGTCGGCCGGTCTCGATTCGCCTCCCATTGCGCGTGCTCTTCATCGCCCCGGAAGACACCGGCCTGAATTGGGAGCGGGAGTTGCAGATTGTGCGGGGGGCGCTGAAGCAGCTGGGCGATCGGGCCGAGTTGCGGACGCTGACCGGACAGGCCACTTTCGCCGCGTTCAGCGGGCTCCTGGGGGAATGGCAGCCTCACGTCCTTCATTTCGCCACCCACGGCGAGTTCGACGGCACGTATGGGCAGTTGATGTTCACCGCCTCCCCGGAGGATCGCTTCACGGAGGATGGCCTGACCTGGGTGCGCTCCGATCAGATGCGCACGCTGTTGAACGCGCGTGGGGAGAGCGTGCGGCTGGTGGTGCTGGCCACGTGTAAGGGCGCCCAGACTTCGTCCCGGCCTCTGTCAGAGGGCAGGCTATTGGCCGGGCTGGGGCCGGCGCTGATTCAGGCGGGGGTGCCGGCGGTGATCGGCATGCAGTATGAGATCCGGGATGATGTAGCCATCGCCTTTGCCCACGCGTTATATCGCTCCCTGCTGGGATCGCGGCATCCCGGCCGGGTTGATGCCGCCGTGGCTGACGCTCGCGCCGAGCTGGAAGCCCGATGGCCCGATCATCAGGGCTATGCTACCCCCGTGCTCTTCCTCAACGCCGAACATGGTCGCATCTTCACACTGGTTGGGGAGGAGGGACAGGCGGCCGTCCGGGTAGAGGAGCGGCCGAGGGAGCTCTCCGAGGCCGAGCGGGAGTATCTGCGGAGGCAACCCCTGCGGGATCTGAGGAATCGGATGCGCGCTCTGGCCGATCGCGTGGCGCAGCGGCAGCGTCATCTGGACGCGCTTCAGGAACAGATGGCCGTTTACACCCCAGCTGAGCGGCCCTTGCATCTGCAGGAGCAGATTCACGTCCTGGGGGATGAGTTGGCCGATG
>JAJRVX010000369.1:0-4495 GCA_024277095.1 Chloroflexota bacterium | reverse complement strand
TCGAACCGGTACATCTCATCCTCGCCTACGGTGGTCTCCAATTCCCCCCCATCCCAGCTCAGGACGATGGTGCGTCCCGCCCCACCGCTGACGCGACCCTGGATCACGCTCTCCTGGGGTGTTGGGGAGGGTTCCTCCTCTTCCGCCTCGGAGAAGGTGACCATGAGCACGCGGCCGCTGTCCAGGCGCACCTTGGCCCGGATCCCCAATCCTTCCGGCTCGATGAAGTAATCGCCGCCGCCCAGCGGAGCGAACTCGCATGCATAGGGACCATACTCCGGCTTCGTCCCGGTGCGGGCGATGATCCCGCCCCAGCCCTCGGCCCACAGACGCACGGGCAGGTTCAGGCGCCCCTCCACGGAGCAGCGGATGATGGAGAATCCCGGCCCCACCCCTTCATCGCGCACGGTGTATCCCCAGCCGGGCACGGCCAGGTCGATGACGACGGTCCGCTCCCCGTCCAGTTCGATCCCGTCTCGCCGCACGTCCGTGCCCTCGATCGCCAGCGTGTAGGTGCCGGCGGGCAGCTCCTCGAAACGATAGCTGCCGTCCAACCCGACCTCGGTGCGGGCCTCCCAATCGTCTCGGCTCAGGACCAAGGTGCGGCCGGCGCCGTTGCGCACGGTGCCGTGGATCACGCTGCGCCGGGGCCGGATGACGATGCCGCTGAGGTCAAAGTCCAGGACGACGGGGGGATCACCGGGCCGTACGGAGACCGTGCGGGCGATCTCCGTGCCGTCCACGCGAACGGTGTACTCCCCTTCCGGCAACCCGGTGAATCGATACGATTCGTCAGGCGCGACGACGGTGGAGAGCTGCCAGTTGGGGCCCTGCAGGATCAGCCGACGGCCGGCCCCCTGGCGCACGTGCCCCTGGATCGTCCCGCCGGTCGCCGCCCCGCCGCTCCAGGGCCGCTCTTGCTTGGGTTCGGCCTTCAGTGCGTCCACGATGGGCAGGCGGCCCTGGGGCCATCGGCTGGAGTACCAGGCCTGTCCCTCCCAGGGAGCGGCCCAATGGCCCAGCACGTAGTTGCCGATCAGCCAGAAGGCCGAACAGAAGAAGTAGTCCGGGGCGGGGGGAAGGCGCTGGCTGGTGCCCATGAGCGCCCGGCAGACCTCGAGCGTTTGCTCCATGTGGAGGCGGGGTGTGGTCGCCGGGTAGCGGGGGTCCGCATCCTCGCCGACGATCCATCCGCCCTCCGTGGCCAGGACCGGCAACGATCGGCCGAGGTGCCGGCGTACCAGGGCGTCGAAGAATTCGTAGGAGCGCCAGCAGGATGCGTCATCCATGATGGTATCGCCGGGGTTGGCATGCTCCGCCCGCAGCCGGTTGACCTCTTCCAGGCTCCGGCCGTTCCAGGCATCCCTTCCCCAACGCTCCGCCCGGATGGCCTCGTAGAACTCTCGGGTGTACGGAGCCCCCCGCTGGTTCCCCGGGTCGTCAGGGTACTCCGGGGGGTGGTTGACGGCGTAGTTGTGCACCGCCTGCCACACGGGCCCCTGGAGGATATCGACCCTCCCCAGCTCCACGATCTTGCCCACGATGTCCCAGCGGCTGCCGGTGGCCAGCGCGGGGATAGCCGGGTAGCCGCCGCGTTCCAGGATGCGCTCCATATCGATGATGGCGTTGCGGGCGACGATCTCCAGCGCATTCGGGGGGATGTACCCTCCGGCCCACTCCACGCCCAGGTCCGGCTCGTTGTTGAACTCGAAGTATCGCACCCCGCGGGCCACGTATTCCTCGACGAATCGGAGCTCTCGCTCGCCCAGGGTGCCGGGGTTGGGCTCCGGCCGGTAGATCCGCACGATGGGCATGATATCGTGGGCCAGCAATAGCTCGGCGAAGCCGAGCCCGCCATCATGGTTGGCGATCTTCACCCACTTCACGCCCATCGCGATCAGCTCGGGTAGCCACTCGTCGCGAATCCGTCCCAGGCCGATGGCGGCCGGATAGCCCGCGCTCCAATGGATGCCGATGCCGGTGTCTCCGCTGGGCCGGGGATACTCGTGGAGTTCCATGGTCAGAGCCCCTCCGCGTGTGCCTGTCCTGGGCGTTCGCTAGGATTGGGGTGCGTCGGTCGCAGGGGAGGAGGCCAGCCGCTCTTGTAGCCAGGCGATGACCCGGTCCCGCCGGACGGTCTCCTGGGTGCTGTCCCTCAGGTCTCGCACGGTGACCACGCCGGCGGCGAGTTCGTCGTCGCCCAGGATAAGCGCGTAGCGGACGCCGGCGCGGTTGGCGGACTTCATCTGGGCCTTCAGGCTGCGCTGCCCGAAGCCGAAGAGGGTCGATAGCCCCGCCTCTCGCAGCTCCGACGTCAATCGGAACGCCTCCAGCCGGGTGGCGGGGCCCACGTGGGCCACGAACAGCACGGGCTTGGGCAGCGGGGGCGGCTCGATCCCCTGCTCCTTCATCGTCAGGATCTGGCGCTCGATCCCGGACCCGAAGCCGATGCCCGGTGTGGGAGGCCCTCCCAGCTCCTCGATGAGCCCGTCATAGCGGCCGCCGCCGCATACGGCGTTTTGCGCCCCGATCCCTTCGGCGTAGATCTCGAAGACGGTTTTGGTGTAGTAGTCCAGGCCGCGTACCAGCCGGTGGTTGAGCGTGTAGGGCATCTCCAGACCGTCCAGAAACGATCGCAAGTCCGCGAAGTGGGTCGCGCACTCCTCGCACAGATGGTCCGTGATCTTCGGCGCGTGAGCAATGACCGGCTGGCATTGCGCGTTCTTGCAGTCCAACACGCGCAGTGGGTTCCGCTCCAGGCGTCGCTTGCAGTCCTCGCAGATCTCGTCCGTGTGTTGGCGATAGTAGGCGACCAATTCCTTCAAGTAGGCCGGCCGACATTGGGGACATCCGGTGCTGTTGATCTGCAGGGAGAGCCCGCGGAACCCGAGTCGCTTGAACAGATGCCAGGCGACGGAGATGACCTCGGCGTCCACGGCTGGGTCCTGTTCCCCGATCACCTCGACGTTGAACTGATGGTGCTGTCGGTATCGCCCCGCCTGCGGGCGTTCGAAGCGAAATACGGGGCCGATGGAATAGAGCTTGACCGGCTGTGGCCGCACCCGCATCCCGTTTTCCAGATAGGCGCGCATGATGCCCGCGGTGAACTCCGGGCGTAGGGTGATCTCCTCGCCCCCCTTGTCCCGGAAGGAGTACATCTCCTTGTCGACGATATCGGTGCCCTCCCCCACGCCGCGCACGTAAAGGCTGGTGGCCTCAAAGATGGGGGTATCGATCTGCTCGAAGCCGAAGAGGGCGGCCGTCTCGTGGATACAGTCGATGATGTATCGCCAGTAGGGCCACTCCTCTGGCAGGATGTCGTGGGTTCCTCGCGGTGCTGTATACAACGTACGTATCCCTCCAAAAAATGCTGGCTCATTATAGCCGATTTCATAGGTGATGTCTACCAGAACGGCCCTCATCCCCCAGACTCCCTTCTCCCGAGCCCGGGAGAAGGGGGCTCACCTCTTTTGCCTTCGACCTGCCTGGCCTCGGCCTGGGGCCTTCGAGAAGGGGCGAGAAAGGCAGGTGCAGGCCGGAAAAGCAGAGTTTCCGTGGAGGGGGCCTCCCCTCCACACCTCCCCCTGTGGAGCTGGTCGTTGGGGGAGACCTTCAGACATCTTGCCGGTAAATTTTCAGACGCGCTTTCAGGGATGGTGCGGATCGGTAGTGTATCTTTTTCGGTGGGAACACAGCAGGGAGCTTTGAGGGGCGCAGCCCCTCAAAAGAGACTTCCCGGTTTCCGCCCTCACCTGCCTCGCCCGGCCTTGCCCGCCCGAATCAGGCCGGGAAAGGACAGATGCAAAGCGGAAAGAGAGGATGTTTTGGCGGAGGGAGGTCCCTCCGCACCACCCCTGTGGGCTTGCGATGGGCCTCGCTGAATTTCCACCATTTTGGATACGCTACCTGCGGATAGCGAGAATTGACAGCTCATGGGAGGCGTGCTACACTATCTTCGTAACCGAACAATTGAAGAGTTTCGCAGGGGGAGCTGGGGGGCAACCCGGCTGAGAGGACGGCTTTCAGGATCTCTGACCCGCCGTCGACCCTTGGAACCTGACCTGGGTAATGCCGGCGTAGGGATCGCGAAGGACCATATTGGGATATTCAGGCCACCCGCCGCCCCTGGTGAGGTGGCCCTTTTTATGTATACGAGGGAACATCGTGCGAGCCATCATCTTTGCGAATGGGATCATCGAGGACTACGACGCCTGCCGGTCCCATATCCGGCCGGGCGATCGGATCATCTGTGCTGACGGCGGCACGCTCCATGCCCTGGCCCTCGGCCTGCATCCTGATCTCATCGTCGGCGATCTGGACTCGCTGCCGGACGGGCGGCGGGCTGCCCTGGAAAGCTCCGGCACCCGCTTTCTCACCTATCCGGCGCGCAAGGATCAGACCGATCTGGAGCTGGCCCTGATCGCCGCGCGGGAGGCCGGCGCGGCCGACGTACATCTGTTGGGGATCCTGGGCGGTCGCCTGGATCAGACCATCG
>JAJRVX010000368.1:0-15510 GCA_024277095.1 Chloroflexota bacterium | reverse complement strand
GTGGCGCGCGCTGAGCAGGCCTGCGACGGACTACCAGGTGTTTGTGCATCTGGAGGGCCCCGATGGGCCTGTGGCGTTTGGGGACGGCCCGCCTGCCGGAGGAACGTATCCCACCGGCCTCTGGGATCGCGGTGAGCGCATCGTCGACGAGCATGTAGTACGGGTACCCCCCGATCTTCCCGCAGGTGCATATGCGTTGGCAGTCGGCCTGTACGACGCGGAGGGGCGCCGCCCGGCGACCTATGGCCCGGACGGCGAGCGGCTGCCGGCGGATCGAGTCGTCCTCGATCGCATTCAGGTGATCCGGCGGGATCAGAAGGCGTTCATCCCGCTCGTCACCCGCCAGGAGGAGATCAAGGGGCGCAAGAAGCGGTGATGACCCGCATCTCGCTGTGAAGTCACAGAGAGCGCTGGGGGAAAACGAAGAGAGGGATCGTCGAGCGTAGGAACGGGCAATATGCCGGTGCGGAGCAGGACGAGTGCTCAGGTGGAAGGCTCGTGGCACCCGGCTCTCCGTATCATTCGAGAAACTTTCCAATGCGAGAGGAGCGCTTATGAGCAAGATCCTGGTTACAGGGGGGGCTGGATTCATCGGTTCTCACGTTGTGGATGCTTTCCTCGATGCCGGGCACGAGGTGGCGGTGATCGACAACCTGGTCACGGGCAAGCGGGAGAACGTGAATCCCAAGGCGAAGTTCTACGAGGTGGACATCCGGGATCAGGAGGCGGTGGAGGGGGTCTTCGCCGCCGAGCGGCCGGATGCCGTCTGTCACCAGGCCGCGCTGGCGAACGTGCGCGAGTCGTTGGAGAAGCCCATCGAGTATGGCGAGGTGAACATCCTGGGCTCTCTGGCGCTGCTGGAGTCGGCCCGCAGGCATGGGTGTCGTCGCTTCATCTACGCGTCGACGGGGGGAGCCTGCTACGGCGAACCGGAGTTCCTGCCGGTCACGGAGGATCACCCGATCAATCCGCTGGATCCCTACGGTGCCAGCAAGCATGTGGTGGAG
This sequence comes from Chloroflexota bacterium, assembly GCA_024277095.1. GTDB lineage: Bacteria > Chloroflexota > Anaerolineae > DUEN01 > DUEN01 > DUEN01. Next base: position 14,503 of record JAJRVX010000368.1, on the reverse strand, counting down.
CATTACCTGTACCTGTATCGACATAATTATGGGCTGTCCTACGTAGTCTTGCGGTATCCCAACGTGTATGGCCCGCGCCAGGATCCCCTGGGGGAGGCGGGGGTTGTGGCGATCTTTACCGGGTTGATGCTGCAGGGTAAGCAACCGACGATCAACGGCACTGGCGAACAGCAGCGCGATTTCGTCTACGTGGGGGACATCGCCCGGGCGAATGTGATCGCTTTGGAGCAGGGTGAGGGGATTTACAACATCGGCTCCGGCGTCCCGACCGATGTCAACACCATCTTCGCGGAGCTGAAGGAGATCATCGGGTATCCTGGGGAGGCACGTTATGGCCCGCCGAAGCTGGGCGAGGTGTTTCGTATCTACCTGGATGCCAGCAAGGCGCGCGAGGAGCTGGGATGGGAACCGACGGTTCCTCTGAGGGAAGGCCTCACCCGCACGGTGGAGTTCTTTCGCCATCGTGAAGGATAGGAGGCGTGGGGGGCGGATGTTCGGCGGCTCGTTCGCGGGCCGCCGAATTCATTTGTGAGCGAGGGGCTCGGATGCGGATCGCGCTCAACGGCTGGTTTTGGGGCCGGATGGGCACGGGCAGCGGGCAGGTGCTGCATGGGTTGGTGCGTTGGCTGCCGCGTGTTTCCCCGGGTGATGCGCGATGGCTTATCTTGCCCCAGCATGCGCCATCTACGGAGGATCTGCCCGGCTGGCGGCTTGTGCGCGTGGCCACTCCGTTCGATCGCGTGCAGATCGACCTGGCCAAGGTCTGGTTCGAGCAGGTCGCGTTCCCATGGGCGTGTCGGCGGCTGGACGTGGATGTGGCCCATGTGCCCTATTGGGGATCACCGTGGTGGCGGCCGTGTCGCGTCGTCGTCACCGTGCACGATCTGATCCCGTTGTTGCTGCCCGAGTATCGGGGCGGCCCGTTGCAGCGATTGTACACAGCGCTGGTCTCTCGAACCGCTCGCCGCTCTCATCTAATCCTGACGGATTCCGAGGCGGCGCGCCGGGATATCGTACAGCATCTGGGTGTGTCACCGGAGCAGGTCCGCACCGTGTATCTGGCTGCGGACGATCGGTATGCCCGTCCCTTGACCGGGGAGGACCTGCGGCGGGTGCGAGAGCGGTACCATCTACCGCGGCGATTCATCCTCTATTTCGGTGGCTTCGATGTGCGCAAGAATGTGCCTCGTCTACTGGAGGCGTATGCCCGGCTGGTGCGTCAGGGGCGACATCGCGACACGCCGCTGGTGATTGCGGGGCGGTTGCCGGACCAGGATACCCCGTTCACGCCGGATCCTCGTCGCCTGGCGCGTGATCTGGGGATCGAGGCGTGGGTGCATTTCCCCGGCTGGATCGCGGAGGAGGACAAGCCGGCATTGTACGCTCTGGCCGAGGTGTTCGTATTCGTGCCTACCTATGAGGGGTTCGGACTCCCCGCGCTGGAGGCGATGTCGGTGGGCTTCCCGCCCGAGAGTTGATCCCGGTCGCTTGTAGGAGGAGGTGCCTTTGCAGGCGTAGTGAGCTGATTGGATATGGTCATAGCCATATTATAGGAGGCGTGTTGTATTGTGGGTGAGGGAGAAAAGAGTTTGGAAGACTTGGCCACTGTAGCCTTGGAGTCCACGGTCATCTCGCATGGGCTGCCGTGGCCTCACAATTTGAGCCTCGCCCGGCGGCTGGAGCAGATCATCATCGAGGAGGGGGCCGTCCCGAGGACCATTGGGATCATCGCCGGCCGGGTGCGCGTCGGGTTGTCCGATGAAGAGCTGGAGCATCTGGCACGCGCGCGGGGCGTGCGCAAGGTGAGCCGGCGGGATCTCCCCGTCGCGACCGCGATGGGCCAGGATGGGGCGACTACGGTGGCGGCTACCATGTATCTGGCCGCGCGGGCCGGCATTCGCGTCTTCGCCACGGGCGGCATCGGAGGCGTTCATCGAGGCCACCCGTTCGATGTCTCCGCCGACCTGGAGGAACTGGCGCAGACGCCGGTGTGCGTCGTGTGTGCTGGCGCCAAGGCTATCCTGGACCTGCCCCTTACCCTGGAGGTGCTGGAGACGAAAGGGGTCCCCGTCATCGGGTATCAGACGGACGAGTTCCCCGCCTTTTACTCCCGTACCTCGGGACTGCCGGTGGATCAGCGGGTGGACACGCCGGAGCAGGTCGCCTTGCTATTCCGTGCGCAGCGCGAGCTTGGCCTGCCGGGAGGAATGCTGGTCGTTGTCCCTGTCCCGCGGGAGGCGGAGCTGTCTCAGGAGCGGGTCGCCCCCATCATAGAGAGGGCGCTGGCCGAAGCGGAGGAGCGGGAGATACAGGGGAAGGATCTCACCCCCTTCCTCCTGGCTCGGGTCGCCGAGTTGAGTGGTGGCGACGCGTTGCGCGCCAACCTGGCCCTGCTGGAGAACAACGCCCGCGTCGCTGCCCGGATCGCGTTGGCGCTGGCTGCCGGCTGAGCCGTGCACGCGGCAGGGCCGCAGTAGAGACTGCGGCCCTGTTGATGGTTCGTGATCGTGCAGGCGAGGGGATCGATGGCCCCGTCGCCTTTTGGGATATGTCGTTATCCTTCCACCTTACGCTGGATGGGGAGTTCCACGGCGATGGGCGCTCCCGGCCGGCGCTCGAAGACCAGGTGCTCCTCGCCGTTCTCGTCTTGGGCCACGTCCACGGTGATGGTGTCGCCCGGCTGGAACTCGCCCTTCAGCAGGCGGCGGGAGAGCGGACTCTCCACGTGGCGCTGCAGCGTGCGCCGCAGGGGTCGGGCGCCGAACTGCGGATCGAAGCCCACGCTCGCCAGCCATGATCGCGCCTCGTCCGTCAGCTCCAGCGTGACCCCCTGCTCCTCCAGTCGCTCGCTGATCTCCCGCATTTGCAAATCGACGATCTTCTTCACATCTTCCACGGTGAGCGTGTTGAAGATGATAATCTCGTCCACGCGGTTCAGAAACTCTGGCCGGAACGTGCGCTTCAGCCCCTGTTCGATCTTCCGGCGCAGCTCCTGGTCTTGGGCATCGCCCTGATCCCCTTTGACGAAGCCCAGCGCGCCGCCGGACCGGATGTAGTCGGTGCCGATGTTGGAGGTCATGATGATGACCGTGTTGCGGAAGTCCACCACGTGGCCTTGACCGTCGGTCATGCGGCCGTCCTCCAGCACCTGGAGGAGCGCGTTCCACACCTCTGGATGTGCCTTCTCGATCTCATCGAAGAGCACGACCTGGTAGGGGCGGCGTCGTACCGCCTCCGTGAGTTGTCCGCCTTCCTCGTAGCCGACGTAGCCCGGCGGGGCGCCGAAAAGCCGGCTCACCGTGTGTTGCTCGCGGTATTCGCTCATGTCGATGCGCACCAGGGCATCCTCGTCATCGAACAGGAACTCCGCCAGCGCCCGGGCCAGCTCCGTCTTGCCGACCCCGGAGGAGCCCAGGAAGATGAAGGAGCCGATGGGACGCTTGGGATCCTTCAGGCCCGAGCGCGCCCGCCGGATAGCATCTGAGATGGCCTCGATCGCCTCCCGTTGGCCGATGACGCGCTTCTCCAGCTCCTCCTCCATGCGCAGCAACTTCTGTGCCTCCGTCTCCATCAGGGACGCGACCGGGATGCCGGTCCAGCTGGCGACCACCTGGGCGATGTCATCCGCGTCGACCACGTCGTCCAGGCCGCTGGATTCTCGCCAGGCCGCCCGTTCGATATTGTAGGCCTCCTCCAGCTTCAGCCGCTCGGCTTTGTAGATGGCTGCCTTCTCGTAGTCCCGCGCGTTCCACGCGGCCTCCTCTTCGGCCTGGAGCTTCTGGAGCTCCACGCGCTTCGCCTTCAGCTCCGGCGGCATTGTGTCCAGCGCGACCCGGAGCTTGGCGGCGGCTTCATCCATCAGATCGATGGCCTTGTCCGGCAGATGCCGTTCGGTGACGTATCGATGGGAGAGACGGGCCGCGGCCACCAGCGCCTCGTCCGTGAAGCGGACGTCGTGATGGGCCTCATAGCGGTCCCGCACGCCCTTCAGGATCTCGATGGTCTCCTCCACCGATGGCTCTTCCACGTACACCGGCGCGAAGCGGCGCTCCAAAGCGCTATCCTTCTCGATGTGCTTGCGATACTCGTCTGGCGTCGTCGCCCCGATGCATCGCAGCTCCCCTCGTGCCAGGGCGGGTTTCAGCATGTTGGACGCGTCCATCGCCCCCTGGGCGGCGCCGGCTCCCACCACGGTGTGCAGCTCGTCGATGAAGAGGATGATCTCCCCCTGTGCCCGTTGGATCTCCTCGATGGCCGACTTCAGGCGCTCCTCGAACTCGCCGCGGAAGCGGGTCCCCGCGATCATCGCCCCCAGGTCCAGGGACACGATGCGCTTGCCGATCAGGCTCTCCGGGACGTCCTCCGCGATGATCTTCTGCGCCAGGCCCTCGACGATCGCGGTCTTTCCCACCCCCGCCTCGCCGATCAGCACCGGGTTGTTCTTGGTGCGGCGGCTGAGGATCTGGATGACCCGCAGGATCTCGGCGTCGCGCCCGATCACCGGGTCGAGCTTGCCCTCTCTCGCCATTTGCGTGAGATCCCGGCTGTACTTCTCCAGCGTGCGATAGCGGCTCTCCGCCGATGGGTCGGTGACCCGCTGGCCGCCGCGCACCTCCTCGATGGCGCGCAGGATCCGCTCCCGCGTCACGCCGAACTCCCGCAGGATGTTGGCAGAGGGTGTGTTGCGCTCGTTGGCGATGGCCAGGAAGATGTGCTCGGTGGAGATGTATTCATCGCGCAGCCGCTTGGCCTCCTCCTGCGCGACATCGATCACGCGCTTCAGCCGCGGCGTGATAAATACCTGGATGACGGCCCCTGTAAAGGCGGGGGTCGTCCGTTGCCCGTGGCTCAGGGCCTCCTCCAGCCGTGCTCGCACCCCTTCCGGGGGCACGTCCATCCTCTCCAGCAGCTGTGGAATCACCCCGTCGGGCTGTTCCAACAGCGCTAGAAACATGTGTTCTGTGTCCACCTGTGTGTGCTGGTAACGCTGCAGGATCTCGTATGCGCGCATCGCGGCATCCTGCGCGCGCTCCGTGAAACGGTCAAATCGCATCATCTCTCACAACCTCTATTTCGCTCAAGCCTGGTCATCGTCGCCCCAGGCCAGGAATTTCCTCGGCGAGATCTTCAGGAGCAGGGTATAGGTGGTATCCGTCAGAATGTTCCAGTCATACTTGCTCAGGAACAGAGGTGCCACCTGCTCCCGCTCCTCGGGCGTGGCGTGCGTTGCCACGCCTTCGACGATCACAGCATTGCGCCCGTCCTCCAGGGAGACAGCCACCTGCGGATTCTCGGCCAGGTTGCGGGCTTTGCGGCTGGAGGGGCTGATGCAGATGTATAGGCGATCCGCGTCCCATACGAACCAAACTGGCGTGAGATGGGGCGCCCCGTTCGGCCGCACGGTGGCGACCCAGATGATCTTCTCCTGCTGCAACCGACGCCGGATCCGCGCCGTAGGTCGCTCTGAGGACCGGGCCATGATAATCTCGTTCCTTTTTCGCTCGTTCCATCCCTAGTTTCGCGTCCTGTGTCCATGGAGCCTCGTGGCCCCCCCTACAATTCCTATCAGGTCTAATGAAACTCTAATGTCCATCGAGGATCAGATTGCCGAAGGTGGTCGGCGCTCCAGGGCGCAGCTTCGGCGCTCCGGAGAGCACGGTCTCCACCCCCGCGAACCCTGGCGTGTCATTATCCAGCAACTGGGCGGAAAATCCAAACGCCTGCCCCGGGCTCGGCTTCCGCCCGAACACCGACCAGGGGATGGACGCCTCCAGCGTGTACCCGTTGCCGTCCCGCTGGGCGCCGACGGTGATGGCCTGGTTCCACTCCGGGCGTTGCTGGGGGCGCCAGATCACCCCCTCAGGGGGGATGGTGGCGAAGTCGCCCGGTGACAGGCCGATCTGATAGTCGTCGTCGTTGGCCACCGCCGTATCGAAATCCCCGGCAAGGTCTGCATCGATCCAGATGATCAGCGCGTCTCCCAGGTTGATCCGCTCGCCGCGCTGGGTTTGTACGTGCACATCGTCGGTGACCCGCGCGGCCAGATACAGATGGTCCGAGTCCCATTGAGCATACACGGTGCCGGCGATATCGTCTATCCCCTCATAGGCCTGAGCGCCACCGATGATATAGCTGAGATCCTGTCCCTGCACCGCGTTCCACTCGTTGAGGGTGCCATCCAGGTAGGGTGGGAAGGGCGCGGGCCTGGCGTGCAGGTCGACCCCGTTCCCCTCGCGGTAGGGGCCTGCATAAGGGGACGGGGTGGGGGTTGCCGTGCTCGTCGGGGTCAGGGTGACCGTGGGGGTGGGAGTGCGGGTGGGCGTGGGTGTGGGCGTCGGCGTCCGCGTGGGCGTAGGGGTAGGGGAGGGTGCCGTCGTGGGGGATGCCGGCTGGGTGGTCGGCTGCACCACGACGACCACAGGCGTGGGCGTGGCGGGGCGCTCCGGAGTGGGAGAGGCGGGCGGCTCCGTGACTTGGGGGGGGACCGCGATGGTGGTCGGCGCTGGGATGGTGGCTTTGGGCGTAGTCGCGACCGGCATGGGCTCGGTGGGAGCCGCGCGTTGCTGAAACAGGCCCAAAGCGGACACGGCCGCCAGCCCTGCGGCCGCGCATAAGGCTAAAGCCAGCACAAAGCCGAACAGCAGAACAGCCCGGCTCCCATCGCTATCCATTCGTCTTTGGACCCCTCTACTCCGATGTGATCCTCTCCGTCACACGCTGGATAGCGCCGCGATCGCGACGGCTAGTAGCGCAGCAGAGCTCCGATGTGCCCCGCCTCTCGCAAAGCGTTGTTCTCTCGCACCGTGGTCACTTCCAGGCCCTGGCGGATAGCGTAGCGGATCAGGTGGTCCACCGCATCGGGCAGATGATGCTGCGATCCGCCGCAGAAGGGACACCGCTCCGTTTGCTCCACCGTCATATAGCCGCAGTTCTCACACCGATACGCTGGGGCTCGGAAGTCCTGCTCGACGATGAGATGATGCAGTTGGCCGGCGTGTACCGCCCCCAGGGTATCGGCCAATCCCAGCACAGCGGTCCCACCTTTGGCCGCCGTGGTGATCAACTGCTCGACCAGCTCGGCCTCACGGCGTGTGATGTATGCCTGCACGGCCTCCGCCGATCGATCCCCGATCTCAGAGGCCGGGGCGTCCTTGTCCACCGTGATACGGCCTACCACGCGCTCCCGCATGGCTTTAGGCAGGAGGTCCTCGAACTGGGCCACGTTGGTCTCCGTACCGCCCAGGATCAGATGATTGCACTCATATCGACGGCAGAACGCCTCGGTGAGTTCCGCCGCCTCGCGCAGGTTCCGTTGGGCAGTCTCATCCTCGTGACTTTGGTAGCGCTTTGCGGCCCAGCCGCCCGCCCGGTGTCGCTTGATATCCTCGCCCTCCAGCTCCGTGGCCTCTTGCAGGGCTCCCATGTGGAAGACGAAGAGGCGGGCTCCCTCCCGGTTCACCAGGGCGACCGCGTACCGTTCCATCAGGTCGATGAGAGGCTTAATGTAAGGGCGATCGCCTACGAAGACCAGATCCTCGCGAGGGACGAGCAAAGAGAACGCATGCCAGAATCCCTTGGCCTGGCAGCTGAAGCAGGCCACAGCCCTCCCCTGCCAATTGTACTCCAGATCGATGTATTGTTCCATGCGAGCGATGTCCTCTGGAGCCGCCCGCCCGGCGGCCTCCTCCAGAAGGCGTCGTAGGGCCAGCTTATATTTCTCCCGGGTTCGACGATGGGGATCGACATTCAGATACAGGCTCAACGTGGGGACGTCATCGCTGTGGAAACTCACCAGTTCCTGAACCGCTTGTTCACTGATCATCATGCACTCCCTTCTTACGCCTGGACGGGCCTGTGACCTGGACAATCACTTCGCAGAAGCCGATGGCAGATCTTCCCCACTTTCGCAAACACCCGGATAAGGCGACAGGGACATGCTCGTATCCTTGCGGTGAGGCAGATGAACCGGGATCCGGGTCCCACGCAAGGGATAGGACATCGTGAACAGCGCCATGGAAGAGGATTCGCCTCCATTTTAACATCCAGGGCTGATGCCTGTCAATGCAAGCGCGGACTCGGAGCAGAGAGGGCTTCTACATGATCTCGGTATTCCCTCCGGTTTCTCGGGGCAGGGGGGAACGGGCCGCCCGTTTTGTTTTTGTGAAAACCACAGGGGCACGAAGCCTCGTGCCCCTGTGGTATCACAATGAAGCGATACGGAAGCGTGGCCCCGCATCTCTGGGGTGGCTCGGAGGGGCGGTAGCTCCTCCGAAGAACTCTATTTTCAGCCCCACACCTGCCCCGTGGGGCCGGAGGCCACCGGCCAAAGCCCCAACCAGGCAGGGAAAAGGCGAGGAAAAGCGTTTTTCTGCGAAGGGGAAACCCCTCCGCGCCTCCCCTTTCAGGTGCGACCGCCCGTGGAGGGAAGGAGCGACAGGTGGAGCCTCGCCCATGCTGTTAAGTTGATGCGAATAGGGCACGAAGCCTCGTGCCCCTGTTCCCGTGGGTGATCTGCGCTGAGCGATCAGCGTGATCCGCCCGGTTGTGTGAAGAGATCTCCCGGCAGGATGAACTGTCCCTGCGTGCCCAACACCATCGGATAGCTTCCATCCCATGTTTGCACAGCCTGCCATTGGATCATCTCGGAAGTCAGGCTGGCGGCGATCAGCCGGTTGGCCTCCGCTTGCGCCTTGGCCTTCATGCGGATGGCATCGGCCTCCGCTTCCGCCTTCACCCGGATGGCCTCCGCCTCACCCTGCGCGATGCCGATGCGCTCCAACCGCTGGCGTTCGGCCTCCGCCTGCGCCTGGGTGATGGTGCGCTGTTTCTCGAACTCGGCCTGCTTCGCCAGGTTTTGCTTGGTGATGATGTTTTCCGCCTCGATCTGCTTCTTCTCTACCGCCTCTTTGTATGCATCCGTAAAGACGATGGAGCGCAGCCCGAAGAAGGTCAGCTCCAGGCCGGCTTTGCTGAACTCCTGGCGCAGTCTCTCCTCGATCTCCGCCTGGGCCTCCTCCACGTTCCCCGAATAGAGTTTGCTCGCCTGGTAGCGCTTCAAGATGTTGCGCACGTGCACCCGGCTGGTGGCCTTCACCACCTTCTCCACCACGCGGTCTTCCGGCCCTAACTTCTGAGCGATGTCCGTCGCTCGATCGGGCTCGATGAAGAATCGCACGGTATACCGGGCGCGGATCTGCTGTCCGTCCGCCGTGGCCGTATCGACCTCTACGTCCCTGTAGTCGGCGCGAGAGACGTCCAGCTCCGCCGGGTCCACCGTCTCGTAGACGATCTCCTGGGTGCGGTAGACGATGGTATCCTGAATGAACGGCAGCTTCCAGTTCAGGCCCGGCTTGAAGACCCCTTTGACCTTGCCGAACTGGGTGACGACGGCGACGGTTCCATATTGGACCTGGGTGAAGGAGTCCATCAGGGCCAGCGTGCCGAAGATGCCCAGAAAAACGATCAGGCCGGCCAGCAGCGCATTGCGCCAGTTGGGGCCGCGGGCGCTCCGGCGTCCCGTCGCCCCGGCGATCAGCACGGCGATACCGCCGCCGACAACCAGCGAGAACAGAATCGCGCTGATGAGCTTTGCCATCTATCCCCTCCTGTCCATGGTCTTGTGCGGATAGTCCTCCGAGGAGCCGGGAGAGCCTCGACTCCTCGGGATATGAATCGGATACGGATATCGTCCTCCCCCTGCGACTATGCGCATCATTCGGGCCCCGGCGGGATTCGCTTCCCGGGTCTCATGGGGCCGGGGAGCGCGATATGCCACAGCGTGGGATAATGCGCTATCCCCAGTATGCCTATCCTCCGTTTTCATCGCTTGACAATAGCCCTCCGTCGGGCTGACATCGGTTTCTCACGCGAGACAGGCACTGTCCGCGGACAGTGCCTGCGCTTTGCAAACGTGATGCCATCCCCCGGACGTGCCCTGGTCCTCGCGCGGGCGTTTCGTCAGGGGATGACCAGCCTTTGACCGACATAGATGAAATTGGGGTTGCTGATCCCGTTTGCCGCGGCCAGCTCCTGAACGGTCACGCCGTATTTTAGCGCGATGCTTTGCAGCGTCTCCCCGCGCTGGACGATGTGGATTTTCCTCGACGGGCTGCTGCCGGAGGAGCCCGGCACCGCGCCCGGGGCAGGGATGATCAGCTTCTGTCCCGGATAGAGGAGGTTAGGATCCTGTATGTTGTTCGCCCGCATGATCGCCTCCGGGGACACACCGTAGCGACGGGCGATCAGGTTCAGGTACTCGCCGGGTTGGACGATGTGCTCCACCGGCTGCCCGGGAGCGGCCGTCGGCGTGGGTACCTCCGGGGCCCCCTGTTCGGAAGGCGGTGGCGCCGGCGTCGGCGTGGGGGCCGCGGTCGGGGTCTGCTCCGGCTGCGCGGGCTCCTCCTCCACGGCGGCGACGGTGGTCTTGGGCGTGGGTTGCTCCGCCTCCGGCGTCGCGGTCGGGGCGACCTGGGTGGCCGGTTCCGTCGGGAACGGCGTAGGCGTCGGGCGCTTGCGAGTGCACCCCAGCATCGCTCCGGACAGCAACAGGGCTATCGCCCCGATCATGAGCCATTTATATCTCAACCGGTGCATAAAGTCCTCCTTCCGTAAGGGCGCCACTCCATCATGCATGTCATGGCCGGACGCCATCATCGGTATCCCGTTCCATCGCCCTGGTTCCCCGACCGGGGTGAGGAGAACCTGACCCGTGCCGTGTCAGAGGGATGATCACGGCAATGATCTTACCATATTCACATAAGAGGGTCAAAGCCCTCCACGATCCGGTAGTGTATCTTTTTCGGTGGAAATACAGCAGGGAGCTTTGAGGGGCGCAGCCCTCCAACGCTCCTGGCCGTATTCCCACCGAGGATACACGACCGCAATCCCAGTCGTGTGTCTCGCCGTGGATGGCTGGGAGGCCGGTCGATCCGGATCAGTAGAGCTGCCTGGGCATCTCCTCCAACTCGACGTCGATTCGCATCCTCTCGCCGCCTCGGATCACCTCCAGGGTTACGGTTTGTCCCACCTGGGTGCGCTCCTCCAGGTAGTCCTCCAGGTCATCCATTCCCTGGATGGGATACCCGTCGATGGCGGTGATGATGTCGCCGCCCACCAGGATGATGCGGTTCCCGATGATCATCTCCCGGCGAGCGCCTCGCAACCCCGCCTTCGCGGCCGGGCTGCCGCGATAGATCCGGGCGACCAATAGCCCTTGTTTGACGGGGAGGTCCAGGGCGCGGGCCAACACGGGGGTGATGCTATATCCCAGGACCCCCAGCCAGGGGTGTCGATAGCGCCCATGCGCGATCAGCTCCGGCACCACGCGCTTCACCGTGTCCACGGAGATCGCCAGCCCCACGCCCGCGGAGGTTCCCGTGGGGGAGTAGATGGCGGAATTGATGCCGATCAGCCGCCCGAAGGAGTCCAGCAGCGGCCCGCCCGAGTTGCCCCGGTTGATGGCCGCATCCGTCTGGATCACATGCCGAAGCACCGTATCCTCGTCGATGGTGATGGTGCGATTGAGCGCGCTGATGACGCCCGTGGTCAGGGTGCGCTCGAACTGCCCGAACGGATTGCCGATGGCGATGGCGCGCTGGCCCACGCGCAGCTTGGAGGCATCGCCCAGCTCCACCGGCTGCACGCCGGGAGGCACCTCCTCCACGCGAAGCACCGCCAGGTCGTTGGGCGGATCAACCCCCACGATGGTGGCGGGCTGGACGAAGTCCTCTCCAAATCCCACCTCCACCGACTGGGCCCCCTCGACGACGTGGTAGTTCGTGACGATGTGGCCCTGGTCGTCCCATAGGAACCCAGATCCGGTTCCCTCCTCCGGATAGACGCCGAAGAAGAAGCTCTGGCGCAGGACGCGGGTGGTCACGTTGACCACGGCGGGGCTCACGCGCTCGTACACGGCGATCACGCGCTCCTCGCCCACGTCGATCATCTCCGGCGGCGCGCCGGGCGTGGGCGTGGCGACGATCACGATCACGCGTGGCGTCGGCGTGGGGGGCTGGGGGGTAGGCGTCGGCCTCAACGAGGGCACGATGCCATTACAACTGGCCAGGGTGATGGCCAGGACCGCTCCCCAGATGATGGTGAGCCGCACGGATTTCATCTCTCCCCCTCCCTGGATCTTGGGGTTCGCATATGGGAACGGGGCGGATCATGCCCGCCCCGTCCTCTATCCCGATCTTGGTCGTGTCCGTTACGGGTGTGTGCGCGTGGGCCGTGCCCCAAGAGTTACGGGCACTTGGACGCGCTCCCCGTCACGGACCACTGTCAGGATGACCTCTTGCCCGGGCGATGTGTAGCGCGCGAGGTAGATCAACAGGTCGTCGAAGTTGTGGAGCGGTTGCTCATCGATCTGGACGATGATGTCCCCCCCGATGGGCACCTGTCGCCCCTTGTAGTTGACGGTCCGCCTGCTGGGGCGCAGGCCTGCCCGCTGCGCCGGGCTGTTGGGGATCACATCGGCGATCAGGATCCCACGCTCCGCGGGAAGCTTCAGATCCTGGGCCATGGACGGCGACAGCGTCTGGCCGGAGATGCCCAGCCAGGGGTGCTCGTAGCGGCCGGTTTCGATGAGGGAGGGCACCACGCGCTTGACCAGGTTGATGGGGATGGCGAAGCCGACGCCGGAGTTGGCCCGCACCAGCGAGCGGATCTGCGCGTTCACCCCGATGACGCGGCCCTGCGCGTCCAGCAGCGGCCCGCCCGAGTTGCCCGGGTTGATGGCCGCGTCTGTCTGGATGGCCTCCGGGATCTGGAAGCCGGTGAGCGCCGGGATCGAACGCCCCACGGCGCTCACGATGCCATGGGTCAGGGTGCCTTGGTAGCCGAACGGGTTGCCGATGGCGATCGCCCGCTCCCCAACCTGCACCTGATCGGAGTCGCCCAGCTCCACCGGATAGAGCTCATCCGGGCTCACGTCCACCCGCACGACGGCGAGATCGCTGTCCGGATCGGTGCCGACCACCGTGGCGGGCACGGTGATATCATTCCAGAATGTGACGTCCACCTCCGTCGCGTCGGCGATCACGTGAAGGTTGGTGACGATGTGCCCTTGCTTGTCCCATACGAATCCGGAGCCCTGTCCTTCAGTGTAGAATTCCTCGTTGTCCAGGCCGGGATGGGCCTGTTGCCGCACGGTGATGTTCACCACGGAGCGGTTGACTTTCTGGTAGATGGCGGTCAGGATCTGCGTCTGGACATCGGCCTCCGGGTCAATCTGGATCACCACCGGCGGCAGCGCTGTGGGCGTGGGGGGCGCGGGCACCGTGGGGATCGGCTCCGGCGTTGGTAGGGCCCGTGCCGAGCGGCTCTGCACTTGATCCCACACGATCACCGCGGTGAACAGGCAGAGGCATATCAGGGCCAGCGCGCTTGTGCTGACGATGGCGATCGCTGCCGGGATTCCTCGATTTGATCTACTCACTTGCGTTTCATCCCTTCGCTTGTTACCGGATCGGCTCATGGGAAGGCCTGCCCCCGTCGCGAGGGGGGCGGGACGGGGGCAGGTCGACCGGGTGTGTCTAATCCCGTCGGCTGAAGCCGGTAAGCAAGAAAACGTAGTACAGGAGTGTGGAGAGGGTTTGGGCCAGCGCGGCCACGTAGGTCAACGCGGCCGCGTCCAACACCTCTTTGGCCTGGCGTAGCTCTGGGCCGTCGGCCAGGCGGAAGGATTGCAACAGTTGGAGCCCTCGGTTGCTGGCGTTGAACTCCACGGGGAGGGTGACCAGGGAGAAGACCGCGGCCACCGCAAACCCGGCGACGCCCAGCCACGCGATGGAGGGTTGCCCCAGCAGCCAGCCGATCAGGAACATCATCGGCGCCACCCAGGCGCTGACGGTGATGGCCGGCACCAGGCTGCCGCGTAGCTTCAGCGGCGCGTATCCCTGCGCGTCCTGAAGGGCGTGGCCGATCTCATGCATGACGATGGCCAGAGCGGCCACGGAGCGGCCGTGCGCCACCCCGCTGGACAGGCGCAACGTCTTGGTCCGGGGATCGTAATGATCCGTCAGCTCGCCGGGCGTGCCCTCGATTCGGACGTGGCTCAACCCGGCGGGCCCCAGGACCATGCGAGCCGCGTCCAGGCCCGTCAGCCCGCGGGAGTTGGGAACCCGGGTATAGCGCGCGTAGGCGTTGCGCACCTTCATTTGCGCGTATAAGGCCAGCAACAGCGATGGCAGTACGAACAACAGATACAGCGGGTCGAAATACGGACGGAAAAACATCTCGTCTCACCTCACATCTATCCCCAATCTGGTATTGGGGGAGACTCTCTTTGGTTGACAGGAGCCCCTGGTAGGGGTACCGCGTTCAGCCGATTCGCTGCTTATTATATACCACGATCGCGGAAACCGTGAAAGACCTCATGCTGACATAAATCTGCCGCCGTTCGCCGGCCGCGAAGGGCTCTCTCCGGAAAGCGCCTTGCTCCCGCCTTCGACCTGTCCAGCCTCGCCCCGGCTCTCTAGAGGAAGGCAGGTGCAGGCCGGAAAGG
>JAJRVX010000367.1:0-7954 GCA_024277095.1 Chloroflexota bacterium | reverse complement strand
CTCAGGTCCCCCCTCCCAGCGGAGCGGATTGGGGAGGGGGGACGACAGGGGGGTGGGGCACGTTTGGCCACGTCGTGTGCTGGGGGAAACCGAGAAGGCGTACACAGACACAACATCTTGCCGTGCCCCACGGGGCCAACTTTGCATAGACGGTTTCTTTTATGACATCGCTCTTATATTTTGGTATGGATGGCAGATGGCAATGCCCTCCGCCATCCGAAAAGCCAATCTTGAGGAGTGAGGCAAGCCTCGTCCCTACGGGCGTGCGCGTATGCCAATATGAGCGTTGGATTTTGAAGAGGCCCTGGGGCATTGACAGGGCTTTTTCAAAGGCCGGGGAGGGGAGGCCGCTCCTCTGATGGTATCCGTTGCTGATGGCCGGATGCCACCTCCCATCCGTCACCCCTCATCTCGGAGTGATGCGCGCCGCGTCAGGACGCTTCCCAGGGCGAACAGCCATGTGATGGGGATGGCGAACAGGGGGATCGACCAGAGCTGGGTCAGCCCCCATAGATGCCAGAAGAGGGCGGTGACGTTGGGGGTGTGCCAGGAGATCGTCGCCCCGTGCAGGCCATAGCCGACGGCTACCGGGATCGCCCACGCGCCGATCATGGCCCAGGCCGTTCCCAGGAGCTCTTGAGCCGCGTTCGAGTCGCGACCCGCCCGCCATATCCGCCAGATGGCCAGCGTACAGGCTGCCACGATCGTGCCTATCCCGGCCTGCCACAGCGCGGCCATCAGGAAGTCCTCCACCTGTCCCACGCTCGACAGCGAGTAGCGACCGCCGCTGATCCAGAACGCGAGATGGGTGGCCAGGACGCCGAGGAGCGCTGCCCCGGCCACTCGCGGGATCCGACGGCGTTGCCAGAGCAGCCAGATGAGCCCCCACAGGAGGAGGACGATCGCGGCCAGCGCCAGCCGGATCTCGCGAGCGGTTGCCAGTCGCCTCGCCCTTCCCTCCCGCATCGCCTCGTCGGCTTCCCTCAGCACGCCGCTGGCCGATTGCCGGGCCGCCTCCGCGTCTCCGGACTGAAACGACGTCTCCGCCTGAGCGATCCTCGGCGGGAGATCGGCCAGGGCGTTTTGTCGGAAGGCGAGGGTGGCCAGGTATCGTTCCGCCAGCTTTACACGTTGGGTCGCCATGCGCAGTTGTCGCCCGGTTTGCCATAGGGCGTCGCCCGCGAGCATGTCGTAGCGCACGTGACCCTGGGCCAGCGCGGGCGCGGGCAGTCCGATGAGCGTGGCCAGGGTGGGGGCAACGTCCACGTCGTCGATGGTGCCATAGCCGCCGGGGACCACTCCCGGCCCCATCAGGAAGAAGGGCACTTGTGTGATCGCCGCCTCCGCCCCGCCGATCCTCCCTCCGTCGCTCAGCCCGTGGCTCCCGATCACCGCCACCGCGGCCCCATCCGCCAGGGCCGGCTCCACGACCTGGCGGATCATGGCATCCAGCGTTTGGGCGGCCTGCCGGTAGCGGGTGCCTGTCGCTCCGTAGCGTCGTCCCATGTCGGCCAGGTGGCGGAGGTGGACGAGCATCAACGCCGGCTGGCCCTGCTCCATGTCCTGGGCGCCTGCGGCGATCTGGGCGTCGGCGGTGGCGCTCTCTCCTGGGACGAACAGGCGGGCTGCACACCAGTCGCCCGGATAGCGGGATTGCCACGTCGCGTGGTCCGCGATCGCACAGGGGCGCCCGGCTGCCACCGCCATGGCCAGCAGGGATCCCGGCGGGAGCGGCGGGCCGGGCCAGTCGGCGCTGGGGAGCAGGGGCATGCCCAGCAGCTCGGGTGTGGCGCCGGTGAGGAGGGTGTACCAGCCCGCCGTGGCGTTGGCGGGCGGCGTCAGGTGCAGCACGGCGCTGGCGCTTCTCGCCCACAGCTCATCGGTGAACGGCATGGCGGAGAGGGTATCGCTGCGCCAGCCATCCACCACGACGACCACCAGACGTTTGGCCAGGGGAGGGCCGTTCTCGCCCGGCTCCAGGTCCAGGCTGACCAGGGGAGGCCGGGGCGTATATGCGGATGCCAGAAGCCGGTCGGTGGCCACGTAGGCGCCGATCGCCACTCCGGCGAGCATCAGGGTCACCACCACAAGGGTTACGACGCCGCGCACGGTGGATCACTCCTCACGTTCATCGGGATGGTTGTGTTCGCTCCTGGAGCGCCGGGGCCCGGCCGGGCGTGTGGGAATCGACGACCCACGTAATTGCGGCCCTGGGGAGCCTTACGCTATAATGCGGCGATCTTTCCGTGTGAGGTACGCCATGAACGAGCGAGGGCCGACTCCCGCTATCCCATCGCCGCGCAGGCTGGATGCACTCCTCCTGGCGCTCTTGCTGATCGCCCGCGTGCGCATCGACACGCTGGCGGATCTCGTGTTGCCCACGCGCCACCAGGATGTGGCAAGGCATCCGGTCTTGGGGCATATCCTCTCCCCGAAGGGGATGGAGTTGCTGGCCGACTGGCTGACCGATCCCTTGTCGCTGGTCTTGATCAGCCTGGCCTTCACCGGGCTGGTCCTCTACCTGATCGTCAACGAGATCGCCGATCGCCTGGGGCCGGCGACGACCTACCGGATCAAGTTGGCGTTGATCTGGGCGATCATTTTGGTGATCGTCTTCGCGCCTACCGGGAAGCTCATCCTGCTGCGCCAACAGTCCGGCCCGGCCAGTTACACCCATGACGGCGGCGTCATTCAGACGGAGGCCGTCATTCAGTTCTTCCTGGAGGGGAAGAATCCCTATGTCGAGGACTATCTGGACACCCCCATGGCCGAGTGGGGCATCGACTTCCGGACGGCACTGTATCACTTCCCCTATCTGCCCTGGACGTTCGTGTTCTCCACGCCGTTCTACCTGCTCAGCCAGGCCGTGCTGGGATGGTACGATCAGCGATTCGTATACCTCCTGTTGTTCGCGCTGACGTTGGCGCTTGTGCCCCGCCTCGCCCGGAGCCCCCAGCGCCGTCTGATGTTGGTCATGCTGATCGGCCTGAACCCCATCATGGCGTCCGATGTGATCTTCGGCCAGAACGACTCATTCATCCTGTTCTGGATCGTGCTCAGCCTGTGGTTATGGCAGCATGGCCGGGAGCACCCGTCCGCTCGCCGGCGGTGGTGGGCGGCCTCCGCCGTGGCCTATGGCCTGGCCTGTGCCTCCAAGCCCACGGCCTGGTTCATGGCCCCCTTCTATGCGCTGCTTTTGACCGATGCCTCCTCGATCGAGTGGCGAGATCTGCCCGGCCGGATCGGCCCTGTGTTGCGTCGCGCCGTGCCGGCCATCCTCGTCTTCCTGGTGCTCCTGATCCCTTATCTCATCTGGGACGTGAATGCCCTGATCGATGATGTGTGGCGCTGGTCCAGCGGCACAGCCGAGGTCCCCTATCAGATCCGAGGCTGGGGGCTGGCGAATTTCGTGCTGGCGTTGGGCCTGGTGGAGAGCCGGCTCAGCTACTGGCCGTTCTGGATCCCCGAGCTTTTGATCGCCGTCCCGCTTTTGGCCCTTACCCTGCGTCAGCAGATGCGGTACAATCGGCTGGATACGGCCTGCTGGGGATACGGCGTGCTCCTCATGGGGTTCCTCTTCGCATCTCGCTTCCTCAACGAGAACTACCTGGGATATATCCTGGCCTTCCTCGCCGTAGGTGCGCTGGCGGCCCCCTCCGAGGAATCATCATAGCATCGGCCCTGCCTGGGGTCAAAGATCGCCGTCGCCGGGGAGCCCTTTTGGGAATCCATGTCCCCGGTGATATAATCGGCCGATTCTTTGTGCAGGTGCAACGCTCATGACATTGCGAACGGACAGCCGTTATAAACCGAACGCGTGGTGGCAGGGAGTGGCCGCGCATCAGACGGAGCTGTTATTGGCCGGCATGGTGTTCGTCTGGGGGGCGAACTTCAGCATCGTGAAGGTTACCCTGCGCTCTCTGCCCCCGTTGACCTTCAACGCGTTGCGTTTCCTGATCGCCACGACGTTGCTTATCGGCATTCTGCGGTGGCAACGCCATCCGCTGGGGGTGGCACGAGGGGATGTCTGGCGCGTGATCGCCATCGGCGTCGTGGGACATGGCTTGTATCAGGTGTTCTTCATCCAGGGGTTGGCCCACACAACGGCCGCCAACGCGTCCATCTTGATGTCGACCGTCCCCGTCTTCGTGGCGCTCTTCAGCGTGGTCTTGAGGATAGAGCATGTGACGCTGCAGTGCTGGGCGGGCATCCTGCTCTCCTTTGTGGGAATCGTGCTGGTGATCGTGGGAGGGGGCGGGAAGATCAGCCTGGACACGGCCCATTTGCTGGGGGATCTGCTCATGCTGGGCGCGGCGGTGACGTGGGCCGTGTACACGGTGGCCAGCAAGCGGATGCTCGTGCGATATACCCCCTGCATCTGACCGCCATCACCATGGTCCCCGGGACGGCTGTGTTGGTCGTGTTGGCCTTCCCAGGATTGGTCTCGCAGCCCTGGACATCCGTAGGCCCGGCCGCGTGGGCCGGGCTGGCCTACTCCGCCGTGTTCTCCATTGTCGTCGCCTATCTCATCTGGTTCACCGCTGTGCAGCGCATCGGCAACGCGCGCACGGCCATCTATTCCAATGGCGTCCCCGTGGTGGCCAGCCTGTTGTCGTGGGCCGTGTTGCGGGAGCCGTTCGGTGTGCTACAGGCCGTCGGCGGCGTGATTATCCTGACCGGCTTGACCCTCGCGCAGCGCAACGGCGGCACGCGCGCGTGAGGCACCGGAGGTTGGGAGGCATGTCATACCCTCTATGTGAGGATGCGCGTGGGCCTGGATAGTCGCCTGCTCAGGTTCGCCTATCAGCTGCATCGACACGAGGTTAGCGGCCGCGCGTTGGATCGCTGGCTGGGGATCTGCCTGTTCCTCGTCGGCCTGCTGTGGGCCTGGGGATGGCTACCCGGTGGGCGATGGGTGGCGGTGGTGGCCGCCCTCCTGCTGGTGGGATTGATCGCCTTTCAAGTGTGGGCCCGCCGCGCCGCATACGTCCGGTTTACCCCCTCTGACGCTCAGACGCCCCCGCAAAGGGGAGAGAAGCTGTCGCCCGAGGATAAGATAGCGATCCGCGCTACGGGGCATTTCGAGGTCGAGGGGCGCCGCCAGTTCTTCGCCGATCTGCAGGCGTTCTTTCGCACCTTCGCCACCCGCGAGCATGCCGTGATCGCCTATGTGCCCAAGTCCCGCTTTCTCGGCATCGGGCGCTGGCCCGGCCACGAGGTGGGCATGTGGTACATCTTCTTCCTGCCGCGGCAGGTGATCTCGTTGGAATGGGGAGATCTGATCTTTGGGACCCGGCGGCGTCCGGCTTCGCGCATTACCTACCGGGGCGAGAAGCGCCCGGAGACGATCTACCTGTCCTTCGATGGTGAGGAGGAGCGTCGGCGCGTGTGGGAGGATATCCTCTGCGACGCGGATTCCCTGGGCGACGAGTGACGGCGCCGGCTCATGCGATGGAGCCGCGTGAGCGGGTGGCACGCTGGGGCGCCTGCGGTGTTATAAAAGGAGAGCGCTCCTGTGCGGTGCGGTATGGCGTTGCGCGGGAGCGGGAGAAAACTTTCGTAGGCGGGAAGAGGGGTATGAAGGCAAAAGTGATCTTGAATCCCACCACCGGGCGAGGCAACGGACAGCGGGCGCTTCCTCGTGTACAGACCGAGTTGCAGCGACAGGGCATCGATTTCGATCTGAGCATCACCCAGGGCCCTGGACATGCCACCCGGCTTGCGCAGGAGGCAGCAGGGGCTGGATATGATTGCGTGGTGGCGGTGGGGGGGGATGGCACGATCAACGAGGTGACCAACGGATTGATCGCCGCGGCGCAGGGCAACGGGGGATGGGAGAATGGGGATCCGGCGGGCGTGCTGGGCGTGATCCCCATCGGGTCCGGGAACGACTTCGCGTTCGCCCTGGGGCTGCGCGCGAACGACATCGCCCGGGCGTGTGAGCGCATCGCCGCCGGGAACTCCCGGCTGGTGGACCTGGTCCATGTCGTAGACGAGCGGTCCCATGGGCTGTTCTTCTGCAACAATCTGGGCGCGGGTTTCGACGCGGCGGTGAACATCGAAGCCCGCAAGCTGAAGCGGGTGCGCGGCTTCCTGCTCTACCTCGTCGCTGTGTTCCGTACGCTGGCGCTGGACTACCGAATGCCGCTCGCGCGTATCCTGGGCGAGGGGGTGGACTTCCACATGCCGATCACCCTGGCGTCGGCCGCCAATGGGCCGCGCACGGGCGGAGGCTTCTTGATGGCTCCGGATGCCCAGGTGGATGACGGCGTGCTGGACCTGTGCGTGGCCTGTCAGATGAGCCGCTTGGAGATCCTTCGCATCATTCCTCACCTCATCCGTGGCACCCACGTGGACAAGCCGCCGGTCCGAATGGCTCGGACCCCGCACGTGCTGATCGAGGCGGAGGAGGGCCTGCCCGTCCACGTCGATGGCGAGGTCTATCACACGGCTGCCCGCCGCCTGGAAGTGCGTATCTGGCCCCGGCGGCTTCGGGTGCTCTCCTGAGCGACGATGGACCTTTGGGCATGGCTGCGATTGTTGCGTCCCACCAACAGCCTGCCGGCCACCGGATTGGTTTTGCTAGGTGCACATCTGGTCGGGGGGTGGCCGTGGCCTCGCGCCACGTGGACGGCCGCGGGGGCCATGTGGGCCATCACCTCCTTTGGCTACGTGACCAATGATCTCCGTGATGTGGCGATTGATCGGGTGAACAAGCCGGACCGCCCCTTGCCCTCCGGGCGTATCCGCTGCTCTGCCGCGAGGGCCGCCAGCGTGGTCCTGGCGGCCCTCGCGGTGGGGCTGGCCGGCTCTATTGATGCGCTGGCTCTCCTGGCCGCCTGTCTCGCCCTGGCGGCGTTGATAGGCTACAATGTCCGCCTGAAGAACACCGTGCTGGTGGGGAATGCCCTGATCGCCTTGCTCTCCGGCGCGGCGCTGGGGGTTGGCGGGTATACAATGGGACAGCCCTGGCGACTGGTGTGGCCAGGGCTGTTGGTGACCCTTTTCATCCTGGCGCGGGAGGTCCTGAAAACCATCGAGGATGTGGAGGGCGATCGTCGCGCCGGGCTGCGGACCATCGCGACCGCCTGGGGGCCTCGGCGTGCAGGAGGCGTATTCGCTTCGCTGGCGTTGGGATGCGTCGTCATCTCCCTGGCCGTCCGTTGGATGGCGGAGTTCTCAGCGACTTATCTGATCGTCGTCGCGGTGATGGACCTGGGCCTGGTTTACAGTGCGTTGCTTGTCGCGCGGGCGCCATCGCCGGTGAACGCCCGCGTGGGGTTGCGGATCAGTAAGGTGGGCTATGCCCTGGGGTTGATCGCCCTTCTGGTCGCCTGAGGGAGGGCGGTGGTCCCGAAGATGCCCCCATGTCCTGGCGGGCGAAGGGCCATGGGCGTCGATGCGCGAGTGTGGTCTCCGGCGATCCAGTGGTGAAGGGAAACGCGATGTTGCGAGCGCTACGCTGGGTGTGGTTCGGCCGTCGGTCAGGCGCCGAGCGCGATCTGGTGCTGTCCGAGGAGTCGTTGCACAGCGACCTGATCCGCTTGGCGGTCCCCGCCGTGGTGGAGAACATGCTGATGACGGCCGTGTTCATCGCCAACACGCTGATCATCGGCTGGCTGAGGGAGGAGACGGCCCTGGCGGCCGTCAGCCTGGCGAGCGTCTTCATGTGGGCTGCGGACGCGCTCTTCATGGCCCTGTCCATCAGCGCCACGGCCGTGGTGGCGCGCTCCTGGGGAGCCGGGGACAGGCGGCGAGCCCAGATGGCCGCGGGGCAGGCGATCCTGATCAGCTATCTGGGATCGATCGTTGTGGTGGCGTTGCTCTTTCCCAAGGCCGAGTGGTACATGCATCTCATGGGGGCTGCCCCTGAGGTCGCCCAAGCAGGCGCCCGCTATCTGCGTTGGGCCATCGGGTTCTCCCTGCTGGGATTTCCCCTCACCGTCTTGAACGG
>JAJRVX010000366.1:0-3650 GCA_024277095.1 Chloroflexota bacterium | reverse complement strand
CCTGGCGCTTGAAGGCCTCACTGTAGCGGGGGGAAGTCGGTTCTTGGGTCATCCTGATCTCCTTGGTGTGGACGTGTTAGTATACGACTATGTTAGCAAACTCCCCCTTTCTTTGTAAACCTATATCAGGACGACACAGATCTCCTAGGGTTGGATGTCTGATCGTCGAGCAAGGCCCTGTAGAATTCGCATGTCTGCACGGACGTCTTGTGCCTTCTAAAGCCGAGAATCCATGTTGAAGCGCACTCGCAAGGGGGTAGGTGATTCATGCTTCGTGGATATGAGGGCCTTCAGGTTTACTACGGCGATATCCATAATCACTGTGGGATCTCCTACGGGCATGGGACCATCGAGGATGCGTTCGCCAACGCCCGACTACAGCTCGATTTCTGCTCCGTCACCGGGCATGGACATTGGCCCGACATGCCGCGCGGCGAGGAGCGGTTGGAATACCTGGTCGCTTATCATGAGGAGGGGTTCGCTAAACTCCGCGAGAATTGGGAGCACACGAGGGAGGTCACGGAGGCGAACAATCGGGACGGCGAGTTCGTCACGTTCCTCAGCTACGAGTGGCATTGCATGCGCTCGGGGGATTACACCATCGTCTACAAGGGCAGCGAGGGGGACATTATCCCCGCGGCGACCCTGGTCGAGTTGAAGCGGGCCCTGGCCGAGTGGGAACGCAGAGGCGTCGGCGCCATCGCCATGCCCCACCACATCAGTTACCCGGCCGGGTATCGCGGCATCAACTGGGCGGATTTCACCCCGGACTTCACCCCCATCGTCGAGATCGTCTCGCTACACGGCTGCAGCGAGAGCGATGACGCCCCGTATCCGCCGCTTCACACCATGGGCCCACGCGATCATGACAGCACGGTTCAGCGCGGGTTGGCGCTGGGCCATATCTTCGGGTTTGTGGGCAACACCGATCACCATGGCGCCCATCCCGGCAGCTACGGAGGCGGGCGGACTGCCGTTTGGGCGGATTCACTCACCCGCGATGGGATATGGGAGGCCTTCCAGTCGCGTCGGACCTATGCCCTGACCGGCGACCGGATCGAGCTCCAGTTCGCGATCAACGGCCATCCCATGGGATCCGTTCTCACGGAGCGCACGCCGGAGCGGTATATCGAGCTGTTCGTCAAAGGCGGCGCTCCGATCGACTATGTGGAGCTGGTGCGGAATAATCGCGTCATCCATCGGGTGGATGCGACGGATCGGGTGGTGCCGTAGCCGGGCGAGATCGTCAGAACCAGGATCTTCCTGGAGCTCGGCTGGGGGGAGAGGGTCGAGCATCCCTGGGAGGTGTATCTGGGGATCGATCGGGGTAGGATCCTCTCGATCGAGCCGCGATTCCGCGGCGGGCATATCGTAGCCCCCCGGGGGCAGACCGAGGGCGAGCATCACTACAGCTCGTGGTGGCGAGAGGGTGACCGGGCTCTCCGGTTCAGGACTCGGACTCGCGGCAATCCCACCGGCTCCACCAACGCCAATCAGGGGATGGCGCTGGAGGTCGAGATGCCGGCCGACGGCGAGGTCATCGCGGAGATCAACGGGAGGATGATCGCCTACGCGCTTCGCGATCTGCTCGTCGGCGGCCGGGCGGGTTACCTGGGCGGGTTCCTCACCCCCGCGTATCGCTTCCACCGATGCCCTTTGCCCGAGGAGTATGAGTGGCTCATCTCGTTCCAGGATACGGCGGAGAGGGCGGAGGGATACGACTGCTACTACGTGCGCGTTCGCCAGAAGAACGACCAGTGGGCGTGGGGGTCGCCCATCTGGGTCGCCTAGGGGTGTACTCCCGGGACGATGAAGCTAGATCGTGAGCGGCTCAACCGGGTCTTGCGTCCCCACCAGGCGCGCCGACCGCGTGCCCTGGCGATTCCGCCTGTCTCGATCCCGGCCGAGGGTGCGTCTCTGGAGCGGTTGGTCGGCGGGCGGATCGTGGCCACCCCCCACGGCTCCTGTCTGATCGTCGAGCGGCGCTATCCCGTGGATGAGCGGCGTGGCCATGTACGCCTGGGCGACCTGCTCCACCTCCCCGGCGCGGCCGTGGCCCGGCTCAACCCGTACCCCGATCTGGATGCGTTCGACTTCCGCTCCGCGGTTTTCATCGATACGGAGACCACGGGGCTGTCCGGTGGGACAGGCACCTTGGTCTTCATGGTGGGCGTCGGCCGCTTCGAGGGCGATCATTTCGTGATACGCCAGTTCTTCATGCGCCGGCCCGATGAGGAACGGGCCCTCCTGGGTCAGGTGTTGGACGCGATGGCCGATGTCGCCGCGGTGGTCACCTTCAACGGTCGGAGCTTTGACCTGCCGCTACTGACCACGCGCTTCCGCCTGGCTCGGCTGGAGATGCCGCTGGTCGGCGTTCCCCATTTCGATCTGCTGACCGCCGCCCGCCGGGTGTGGCGTCGCCGCTTGAACTCGTGCACACTCACGAACCTCGAGCGCGAGGTCCTGCGGTTCTCCCGCTCGGTAGACGATGTGCCAGGCTGGCTCATCCCCACGCTCTATCAGCGGTACCTGTGGGAGGGCGAAGTCACCCCCATGGCCCGCGTGTTCTACCACAACCGGGAGGATGTGCTCTCCATGGTGGCGTTGGCGACGATCCTGTGTCGGGCCTGTAGCGTGCCTGAGGAGGACGACGCGCTGCATCCCATCGACTACACAGCATTGGGGTGGGCCCTGGAGCGGGCGGGCGACTGGCCCCAGGCCGAGCGGGCGTATCGGCGGGCGCTGGCCGATCCTCTGCCCGATGACGTGCGCGGCTATGCCCTCGCCCGGCTGGGTACTCTGCTCAAGCGTCAGGGGCGGCGTCGGGAGGCGGCCGAGCTGTGGCAGGAGTGGATCAACCGCGCACCCGGGGACGACGTGACCCCCTTCGTGGAGCTGGCCAAGCATTATGAGTGGCACGAGCGGGACCTGGAGACGGCGCTGATGTGGAGCCAGTGGGCGCGCCGGATCGTCGAGGGGTGGCCGCCCGGCTATCGTCGCGATGCCACCCTGGGCGAATTGGACCATCGCATCGGCCGGCTGCGTCGCAAGCTGGAGAGGGGGTAGTGGCTCATGCCGGAGCTACCCGAGCTGGAGGTCGTGCGCGAGGTCCTGGGGCGGGAGATCACGCGGAGGCATATCATGGGAGTGGAGGTCCTGCGCCCCACAGTGGTGCGGGACCTGACGCGGGTGGGCTTCGTCGAGGGGCTGCGCGAGCGGGTTATCTCGGAGTTGTACCCCTTCCGCCGCCGCCCGGAGCTGAGCGACGGGGAGATCGCCCGGCTTTATCACGCCATGCGTGACACGCTCGCAGAGGCCATCGAGCAGGTGCGTGCTCAGATCGGCGATGAGATCCATCTGAGGCCGCGGGGGTTCCTGGCGGTGCACAACAAAGGGGGCGCTCCGTGTCCTCGCTGTGGTACGCCCATCTCCCAGATCACGGCGCGCAACCGGATCACATCCTTTTGCCGGCGATGCCAGTCCGGCACTTTGGTGAGGCAATGAACATGTCGATACCACATAGGAGGCCACGCGCCCCTACCGCTTTGATGTTAGAGCTGTTGCAGAATAGGTGGAAGGCACAACGTTGGGCGACGCATGCGCCGCCTTTACTAATGACCTTGTTGATGGCGCTCATGCTCCTGGCCGGG
>JAJRVX010000022.1:0-7196 GCA_024277095.1 Chloroflexota bacterium | reverse complement strand
TCCAGGTCGGAGCGATCCGCGGCCGGGAAGTCGGGATCCATGATCCGATTGAAGGAGTAGATCACGTCCTCGGCCTTGAACTCCTTGCCGTTGTGGAATTTGACGCCCTGGCGCAGTTTGAACGTGTAGGTCAGGCCGTCATCGGAGATCGTCCAGTCCGTCGCCAGCTCCGGGTCCACGCCATCCAGGGTGACGTTGGCGGTCACCAGCGACTCGACGATGTTCTGCTGCACCTGGAAGCCCACGATCGTCACGCTCTGGTGCGGGTCGAGCTTGTCGATCTCCCCGTGGAGCGCGACGGTCAGCGTTCCCCCGTATGTCGGGGCCTTCTCCTCGGCCTCCGTGACGGCTTCT
Organism: Chloroflexota bacterium; assembly: GCA_024277095.1. Taxonomy (GTDB): domain Bacteria; phylum Chloroflexota; class Anaerolineae; order DUEN01; family DUEN01; genus DUEN01. Next base: position 6,842 of record JAJRVX010000022.1, on the reverse strand, counting down.
GCGGCCTTTTCCTCCGCCGGGGCGGCGGCCGGCGCGGCTCCGGGGGCGGCCTGCGGAGCACAGGAGGCGACGAGCGCCAACGTGCTCACCAGGACGAGAGCGAGACCGATACGCCAGAAGCTACCTGGAGTACGCATGGGGTCCTCCTTCCTCTTGATTCGTGTGACTGGATGGGTTTGGGGGAGCGTAGTGAGAGCGTTGACCGATAAGCCCGACGATGGGTGAGGGGGGAACACACCGTGGTTCTTCATCCGGCCCGAGGGCGTGTCCGAAGGGCCGAGACGTCCTCCCCGGGGCGTGTGGCCGAGGAAGGCGTCATTTCGATCGCCCGGGCTTGCGGACGCAGACGGGGCCCTTGTCGATGAACTGTGTTCGCTGTGAAAGGATGCAGACACGCCCTGGAGAGAGGATTTGCATACAGCGCCGGTGCTGTTGCGCCGCCGGCAGAATTGTAGCAGTGGGAGGATCGGGCGTCAAATGATCCACCCGTCTCTTGGAGCATGCCTGAGAAATGCCGTTGCCTCTGCTGTGGGGAGGCCCGGAGGGACGGAGCCCCTCCGGAAGAAGCCCTTCTCCCCTTTTGGATGCACTGCTTTGGATGAGATCGGATTGCTCCCCCCGCTGACAGATGCTATAATCCCGCAAACGAACCTGCGGAAGCTTACGGTGCCTCCGCCTGGCTCACGTGCAATATGGCCAGCAGGATGAATCCGAAGAGGCCCAGCCCGGCCCCGGTCATCAGCGCCGGAACGATCCCGACATACGTGGAGAGGATCGTGCCCAGGAGAGGGGCCAGGAAGGTGGCGACGTAGTTCGTGGTCTGGTAAATGCCGATGTAGAAGGGCTGGTCGCGCTCCGGGCAGGTGGCCAGGGCCAAGTCGAAGAAGACCAGGTTCATGCCGGCGCGGAAGGCCCCGAACAGCGCCACGAGGAGGATCAGGGGCTCTGGGCTTCCGGTCAAGGCGGTCAGGGCCGGGTACAGGCTGACCCCCAGCGTAGACGCCAACAGGGTGAATCGCTTGCCCCATCGCCGGGAGATCCGGTTCCAGAGGAAATAGGCGATCAGCACGATGGCGCTCTGGGTGGTATTCAGGATGCCGATCCAGCTGTCGCTCGCCCCCACCTGGCGCACCCAGTAGATGGGGATGAGCGGTATGGGCAGCATCAACCCCCATCGGAACACGAATTGGGCGGTCAGGAAGCGGACGAACTCCCGGTTGTCCAGGACCTGGCGAAGGCCGTTCCGCAGCCGCCGGGCCAGGGGCTGTCCCTTCGGCGGTGGAGGCGGCATTTCCTGATCGGGCAGCTCGATGTGGGCCGAGAAGTACAGGCTGATCAGCCCCCCCGCCGCGGCGCTCAGAAAGATGATCTGATAGTTCAGGGGGAAGGCCATCGTCTCCAGCGCCTGTCCGGCGATGAACGCGGCGAGCGCGCTGGTCAACCCCAGGATGGACCACCTCCGGCTCATCAGGGTGAATCGCCCTCGCGGCCCCGCCACCGCTCCCATGACCACAGTGAAGGATACGGAGACGATGGTCTGGGGGACCGTGGCCAGCGCCCAGATCAGGAGGATGGCCTCAGCCCGGTGGGTGGAGAAGAGGAAGGGGACCAACCCGGTCAGCATGTAACAGGAGAGGACCAGGAACCGGGCGTAGGAGAGCCAGGGCACGATCCGACGTTGCCGGGACAGGAATCGCCCCGTCGGCATGGCCAGGAACATCCCGGTGAGCGCGGGCATGGCGGTGAGCAACCCGATCAGGAAGTCCGATGCCCCCAGGCGCACCAGGAAGATCGGCAGAAAGGAGCCGATCCCGGTGGCCAGCCCCACCCCTACGCCGTCTGCCAGCACGTTGCGGAGGTTGCGGTCTTCCACGGAAGGGGGTGCGTAGAGCCAGCGGAGAAGTCGGGCGGGACGGCGCGCCAGCCGGGCCCAGACGATCGGGTTGGCCAGCCCGGCCAGGTGCCCGGGTGCGGCGAAGGGATGCCCGGGATATATGCGGCGGAATCGGTGTTTGCGCGGCTCGGAATCGGATCGCGTCATGTCTCCAGTATATACACGAGCATCGGGAAAGACAATAACTCCTTGCGTAAGGTAGTGTATCCAAAATGGTGGGAGTTCCGCCAGGCCTATCGCAAGCCCACGGGGAGGTGCGGAGGGACCTCCCTCCGCCAAAACATCCTCTTTTTCCGCTTTGCACCTGTCCTTTCCCGGCCTGATTCGGGTGGGCAAGGCCGGGCGAGGCAGGTGAGGGGCGGAAACCGGGGAGTCTCTTTTGAGGGGCGCAACCCCTCAAAAGAAGCTTCCTTCGTGCAGGAGGGCCTTTTTATGTCTACGGTTCGGGGCAGTACTATCTCCTGTCAGCGTTAGAGGGAATTTCATGGTGAATCGGCGTTTGTTTCTGACTTTGATCGTATCGAACTTCCTGCTGTTCTTCGGCTTCAGCATCTGGATGTCCATCTTCAACAACTTCGCCGTGGGCGAGATCGGCGTGCGACCCGAGCAGATCGGCTTGATCCAGTCGCTGCGAGAGATCCCCGGTCTGCTCGGGTTCACGTTTGCCCTGTTGGCGCTACTCATGCCCGAAATGCGCATCATGGCCTTTTCCACGATCATCCTGGGGATCGGGCTGATGATGACCGGCCACTCCAACAGCGTGACGACGTTGCTGGTGGCGACGATGGCAACCAGCGTCGGGTTCCATTATTTCTATAACGGATCCTCCGCTGTGGCGCTGCTGGGCTCTCATACCGATCAGGCGCCGCGGGTGTTGGGAAAGATCAACGGCGTCATCGCGGCGGCGTCCATCGCGGCGACGGGGATCACGGCGCTCGTGGTCCGGCACGTCGGCGAGCGCAGCATCTTGAACGCCTCGGGGATCGCTCTCATCGTGGGCGGGCTGGTGCTCATGCCGTTCATGAAGCAGCCGGGCCGGAAGGCGTTGCCGCGCCGATCGTCCATGCCCATACGGCGTCGTTATTGGCTCTATTACATCCTCACGTTCCTCATGGGGAGCCGACGCCATATCGCCAGCACCTTTGCGATCTTCCTGTTGGTGAAGGAGTACGGCATCAGCACCCAGCAGACGGCCCTGCTCTACCTGGTCAACAGCCTGATCAACACGTACGCCGGCCCCCAAATCGGTCGGCTGGTGGCCCGCTTCGGCGAGCGCCGCGTGCTCACCATCAACTACATCCTGCTGATCGGCATCTTCCTGGGGTATGCGTACCTTCCCTGGCTGAAGGTGCTCTACGTCCTCTTCATCATGGACAGCGTGCTGGGCGGGGTGGGCATCGCGCTGTCATCCTACTTCAAGCGGATCGCCGTGTCCCCGGACGATATCACGGGCAACGTCTCCGTCGCCCAGAGCATCAATCACATCTCCGCCGTGATCCTGCCGTTGGCCGGAGGATGGGTGTGGGCGCTGTTCGGGTCGCAGTACACGTTCCTCTTCGGCGTCGGCATCGTCTCCCTGGCGCTGGTGTTGACGCAGCTCATGCGGGTGTCGGGCGGGGTGGAGCGCCCGGTTCCCGCGCTGGCACCTTGAGCCTGCGGTAGCCCCTCCGAGGAAATCTGTTTTCGGGCTCTCACCAGGGGGAGGTGTGGAGGGGGCCACCCCTCTACAGAAATCCCGCTTTTTCGGCCTGTACCTGCCTTTCTCGGCCCTTTCCGAAGGGATCTGGGCCGAGGCCGGGCAGGTTGAAGGCGGAAGATGGTCTTTTTCCGGAGGGGCGAGGCCCCTCCGGGCTTCCCCACAGCAGAGGCAATGACATTTCTCAGACACACTTTCAGACGCACTCTTACATGAACAGAAGGTCAGGAGGAGCACATGTCGTCGTTCAACGGTTTGCACATGGGGCTGGGGAATCTCTCTCGGCTCTCGCGTGCCGTCACCCGTTCCATCAGCGCGGAGAATTTCACCGGCGAGAAGGGAAAGGGCGGGATGGCGACCGAGGGCACGGGCGCCGTCGCGGCCCGGGAACTCGGCCAGGGGTGGAAGGTCTCCCCCTCCATCGACGTGCCCGGGAATGCCACCGTGACGCTGGCGGATATCCAGGGCCCGGGGGCGATCCAGCATATCTGGCTGACGGTGCATCCCAGCGCGTGGCGGCGGATCGTCCTGCACATGTATTGGGATGACGAGGAGACGCCCAGCGTGGAGACCCCCCTGGGGGACTTCTTCTGCATGGGATGGTGCGAGCGGGCCAACATCGCCTCGCTGCCTGTGGCCGTCAACCCGGCGGGCGGCTTCAACTCCTATTGGGAGATGCCGTTCCGGAGATCCGCCCGCATCACCATCGAGAACCTGACGGAGGATGAGATCCGAGGTTTCTATTATCAGATCGACTACACGTTGACCGAGGTCCCGGAGGATGTCGCCTACTTCCATGCTCAGTGGCGGCGAAGCAACCCGCTGCCTTATATGGAGGTGCATACCATCCTGGACGGCGTTCAGGGATGGGGACACTACGTGGGAACCTATATCGCCTGGGGCGTCCATAACAACGGCTGGTGGGGCGAGGGCGAGGTCAAGTTCTACATCGATGGGGATGGGGACTTCCCCACCATTTGCGGCACGGGCACGGAGGATTACTTCGGGGGGGCGTGGGACTTCGAGCAACCAGAGGGCCAGTATTGTGAGTTCTCGGCCCCCTTCAGCGGCCTCCCGCAGGTGATCCGGCCGGATGGCCTGTATCGCAGTCAGCAGCGCTTTGGGATGTACCGATGGCACATCATGGATCCCATTCGCTTTGAGCAGGATCTGCGGGTCACCATCCAGGCGTTGGGATGGCGATCGCCCATCGGCGGACAGCGGCGATATCTCCCGCTGCAGGACGACATCGCCTCGGTGGGTTTCTGGTATCAGGCTGAGCCGCATGCCCCCTTCCCCCCATTTCCCGATCATAATTTCCTTGAGGTGATTTGAGTGCGTGTCTGGAGTGGAGGGAGCCTCCCCTCCACTTCTCCCTCCCCCATGGAGCGCGTGTTGAGGGCATCCCTCAGCCACCTTACCGGTGAATTCTCGGATACGCTTTGGGAGAGGTCATTGTGGAAGAGCGGGTACGTGCTCTGTTGGCAGCCACCCGGCTGCGCGTGGACCCCCCCCCCTTTGTGCTCGTCCGTTTACCGGCGGCCGCGTGCTCGATGTTGCTGGCCCGGTTCGATCAGCAAGCCCCCTGCGAGTTCCTGTCCCTGGTCCGCTCCGCCGAGGAGACGACGGTTCTGCTCACGGAGGCGGCCTGGGGACGCATGGCAGGGGACTGGCCGGATGCGGTCGTGGAGCGCGGCTGGCGGCTGATCACACTGGAGCAATCCATCGCGTTGGACGTGGCCGGTTACCTGGCCCCTCTGGCGCAGGCGCTGGCCGCGGCCGGGATCCCGCTGCTGGTGGTCTCCGCGTTCTCGACCGATCATCTGCTCGTGCATGAGCGTGATCTGACGAGGGCGAAGGAGGAGCTGCAGCGGGTCATCGACGAGGCCGGCCGGGGAGGCGCTGACGGGGGAGCGGTGTGATCGGACGGCCACTCGCGGGGAGATAGAATCGAGTTCTCCTTTCCCTACATTCCCTGTCTCTGTGCGGTGCGAGCCATCTAACGAAATGCTAACGGGCCGCTAATGTCTTTCTAATGACGGATCGATAGATTGGTGGTCGGTTGGGATGGATTGTGCCGTGGACAGGTGTTTGTGGAGAAAAGGAGAGATGTCATGACGAACCTCACGCGATGGGATCCAATCAGCGATATCATGAATCTGCGCGATGCGATGGATCGCCTCTTTGAGGAGAGCCTCTCTCGCTCGCGGTGGACATCCTCCTCTCGGGAGCGGGAGATCCGGCTCCCGGTGGACGCATATACCACCCCGGAGGAGGTCGTCATCATCGCTTCCATCCCTGGGGTGGAGCCGGAGGATGTGGAGATCACGCTCGAGGGCGAGACGTTGACCATCAAGGGCGAGTTCCCTCCGCCGGTGGAGGGGGTGAATTACGTGCTCCAGGAGCGAGCACGAGGGGCGTTCCGTCGCGTGCTCACCATCAATGTCCCCGTGGATGTGGACAAGGCCGAGGCGACCTTCCGCAACGGCGTGTTGACCTTGCGCATACCGAAGGCGGAGGCGGTTCGGCCTAAGACGATCAAGGTCAACGTGAAGTAAGGCGTTCCTTGACTCCGATGTCGTGCTTCAGGTGCCGGATGCTCGCTCAGGGATAGGTAAGGTAAGGGAGGCATCCGGTACTTGATGTCATCACAAGAGGAAGGTGAGGAGGAACCTATGGCAGATGTCAAGCTACGCCCACTGGGTGACCGAGTCGTCATCGAGCCGATTGAGGAGGAGGAGCGTACGGCCAGCGGCATCATCTTGCCGGAGACGGCCAAGGAGAAGCCGCAGCAGGGCAAGGTGATCGCCGTGGGGCCGGGTGCCCGGGATGAGAATGGCAATCGGATCCCCATGGATGTCAAGCTGGGCGATCGGGTGCTGTTCGCCAAGTACGCGGGCACCGAGGTGAAGCTGGACGGCGACAACAAGGTCCTGGTCCTGCGAGAATCTGACATCCTGGCGATCATCGAGGGGTAATCCGCGCTTCTCTCCCGAACAAGGATCCCGCACATCGTGCTGGAAGGGAAAAGGAACGATCGAGATCGAATGTGGAGGGAGGAGGTAGGTTATGCCTGCGAAGCAGTTGGTCTTTTCGGAGGAAGCTCGTCGAAATCTCAAGATCGGTGTGGACACGCTGGCGAATGCGGTGAAGACGACGTTGGGCCCCAAGGGCCGCAACGTGGCGTTGGACAAGAAGTGGGGTGCGCCCACCATCACCCATGACGGCGTCACCGTCGCCAAGGAGATCGAG
>JAJRVX010000021.1:0-4381 GCA_024277095.1 Chloroflexota bacterium | reverse complement strand
GCGGAGCGGCGCCTGGTGCGGAATCTGCTCCTGGGGGCCGTGGCGGAGGCTGAGGGGATCACCGTGGAGACGGAGGAGATCTAGGCCGAGATCGAGCGGATCGTGCAGTCGATGGAGGGGGGAGATCGAGAGGGTGTGCGTCACCTCTTCCGGACGGCGGCCGGCCGGCGGATGATCTTCGACGACCTGATGACCCAGAAAACGCTCCAGCGCCTGTTGGCCATCGCCCGGGGCGAGGCGGATGAGGAAGAGCCGGAAGCGGAGGGCGAAGAGGCTCAGGAGTCGGCGGAAGCCGACGCGGCGGAGGAGGGGGCCGAGGAGCCCTCGGAGACGCAGGAGTCGGATAGCGCGCAGCCATCGGCGGAGGCCGACGAGCCCGTTGAGCAGGAGGCGGAGGAGGGGATGGAAGCCCCTTCGGCGGAGGAGGAGGAGTCCGCCGAGCAGGCGGCGGAGTAGCCGCGCGGGGGCGATGCGCTGCCGATGGCGATGCGCTGCCGATGGCGTTGCGCAAAAGGGATAGGAGAAGGTGAGGAGTTGTATGTCAAGGGATACGATCATGAGACCTGAATCTTTGATACCGATGGTGATTGAGCAGACCGGGCGGGGGGAGCGCGCTTATGACATTTACTCCCTCTTGCTCAAGGAGCGTATTATCTTCCTGGGTACCCCCATCACCGATCAGATCGCGAACCTGGTGGTGGCTCAGTTGCTTTTCCTCGATCGTGAGGATCCGGATCGGGATATCCAGCTGTACATCAACTCCCCTGGGGGGGAGATCTATCCGGGCCTCGCGATCTATGATACGATGCAGATGATCAACGCGCCGGTATCCACCTTTGCGGTGGGGTGGACGGCCAGCATGGGCACCGTGCTCCTGGCCGCGGGCGCCAAGGGGAAGCGGTATGCGTTGCCCCACGCCACGATTCACATGCATTCCGCCATGGGCGGCGCGCGAGGCTCCGCTCCGGACGTGCAGATCCAGCTGAACGAGTTGATGCGGATGCAAAACCTGTTGCAGCGACTTCTGGCCCGACATACGGGGCAGCCATTGGAGCGTATCCAGCGCGACTTCGAGCGGGATTACTTCATGGACGCCCGCGGCGCCCTGGAGTATGGCATCATTGACCATGTCGTCGGCGAGGCGCCGGAATCCGCATCGGAGGACGGCCAGGACGCGGCAGAGGGCGATGAGGAACGATAGGATGGACGGACAAGACACCGAAGCTCTACGACGCTGTTCCTTCTGCTATCGCAGCGAGGACGAGGTGCAGCGGCTGATCGCCGGCCCAGAGGGCGTGTTCATCTGTGATGAATGCGTCGTGTTGTGCCAGGAGATCCTGGAGGAGGACGGTATCCGGTTGGGGGCCAAGCCCGTGGTCTGGGAGCGGATCCTCCAGCCTAAGGAGATCGTGGAGAAGCTGGACGAGTACGTGGTAGGGCAGGAGCGGGCTAAGAAGGTCCTCTCCGTCGCGGTGTACAACCATTATAAACGGATTGCTTCCGGGCAGAACCACTCCGATGTGGAGTTGCAGAAGAGCAATATCTTGCTCTTGGGGCCCACCGGGTGTGGCAAGACGTTGCTGGCGCAGACGCTGGCGCGTATCCTGGACGTGCCCATCACCATAGCGGATGCGACCACCCTGACCGAGGCCGGGTATGTGGGCGAGGACGTGGAGAATATCCTGCTTCGCCTGCTCCAGGCCGCGGATTGGGACGTGGCCCGGGCTGAGATGGGGATCGTCTACATCGACGAGATCGACAAGATCGCTCGAAAGTCCGGCGACAACCCCTCCATCACCCGCGACGTCTCCGGCGAGGGGGTTCAGCAGGCGCTGCTCAAGATCATCGAGGGCACGGTGGCCAACGTCCCGCCGCAGGGGGGACGTAAGCATCCGGAGCAGGACTTCATCCAGATCAATACCCAGAACATCCTGTTCATCTGCGGTGGCGCGTTTGAAGGGCTGGATAAGATCGTCGCCCGCCGCATCGGCGCGAAGGGACAGGTGGGGTTCGGCCGTCAGAGGCGCTTCCGGAACGCGGAGGAGGCCAAGGCTGCGTTGCTGCGCCAGGTGGCGCCGGAGGACCTGTTGGAGTACGGCTTGATCCCCGAATTCGTGGGGCGGCTCCCCGTCATCGTCAGCCTGGAGCCGCTGGATAAGGATGCCCTGATCGCCATCCTCACGGAGCCCAAGAACGCCGTGGTGAAGCAGTTCGAGCGCCTGTTCAACCTGGACGGCGTGGAGCTGGTCTTCACCCAGGACGCCCTGGAGGCCACGGCGGAGGAGGCGATGAAGCGCAAGACGGGGGCTCGAGGCCTGCGCACCATCATCGAGGAGGCGCTGTTGGACGTGATGTATGAGATCCCATCACGTCCCGAGATCGTGCGCTGCGTCGTCAACGCGGATACGATCCTGCGAAAGGTGCCTCCCCTGTTGTTGACGCAGGCGGATCGTCCGGCCCCTCAGGATCGGGAGTTGCGCGAGAGCGCCTGAGCAGTCTCGCGGGTTTCATGAAATCGGGTTGGGCGTGGAAAGGGGCAGGTCTCAACCTGCCCCTTCTCGCTTCTCGGGATCATCGCTCCGGTTGGAGAACACGCACGGGCACGGGACATCGCTCCTGGAAGCGCCGGGCGTCCACCTCAGATCCGACGATCTCACCGTAGTGCATGGGGATCGCCAGCTTGGGGCGTAGTCGTCCGGCCAGCTCCGCCGCCTGGTCGGCATCCATGACGTACTTGCCGCTCACTGGTAACAGGGCCACGTCGACCTGCAATCCATCCATCTCCGGGATGGGGTCGGTATCGCCGGTGTGATAGATGCGCTCACCTCCCAGGGTGACGATGTACCCCACGTGCCCTGCTTGCTTGGGATGAAACGGCTTCCCGATGTTATAGGCGGGGACGACCTCCACCGGTACGCCGTTCAACTCCAACCTGTCGCCCGGCTTGACGATGGTGACCGGGGGCTGAAGTTGGGCGGCCGCGGCGCTCGGTGCCGCCACCACGGTCTCCGGCGATCGGATCCTGGCCACGTCGTCCGGCGAGCAGTGGTCATAATGTTCATGGGTGATCAGGATCACGTTTGCCGGCGGGGCTCCCTTCGGCAGCTTCCATGGATCGATGTAGACGATCTTCTCCCCCTCTAGTCGAAAGGCGTCATGTCCCAGCCAATGGATTTGGGCCGCCATAGATCCCTCCTTCGCTTGCTCTGCTGATCCATCTATCCGGATAGTGTGCCCTTTCCCGATGGGGTTATCGCAGGGAGGCTTTGTGGGGCGCATTTTCAGTATAGCATAGCGTCGGACATTCAAGGAGGATATCATGCGAATTGTCTTGTCCACCTTGCTGATGGGTCTCTTCTTCCTCACGGCGTGCGTGCCGCCTGCGACACCGGTGGCATCCCCCGAGCGCCACGACAGTCGGCTGGTGCTGGCCACCACCACCAGCACAGCGGACTCTGGCCTTCTGGACGCCATCCTCCCCGACTTCGAGGCCCGGTACGGGGCCCAGGTGGATGTTATCGCCGTCGGGACCGGCCAGGCGCTCCAGATGGGGAAGGCCGGCGATGCGGACGTGCTCCTGGTGCACGCTCGCTCGGCCGAGGAGGCATTTGTGGCCGAAGGACACGGCGCCTTTCGCAAGGACGTGATGTACAACGACTTCATCATCGTGGGACCGCCGGATGATCCAGCCGGGGTTCGCGGCATGAAGGACGCGGTCGCGGCCTTGCGAAAGATCGCCGAGGCGCAGGCGCCCTTTGTGTCTCGCGGTGATGATTCGGGAACGCACAAGAAGGAGAAGGCGCTGTGGAAGGAGGCGGCCATCGAGCCGCAGGGGGATTGGTACGTCTCCGCAGGCCAGGGCATGGGGGCCGTGTTGACGATGGCCAACGAGATGCAGGCCTATACCCTGACGGATCGAGGCACGTACCTGGCCCGGAAGGATACCCCGCCCGGGCTGTCCCTGGAGATCATGGTGGAGGGGGATTCCCGTCTGTTCAACCCCTATGGCGTGATCCCGGTGAATCCGGAGAAGCATCCCGGTGTCAACTATGACCTGGCGGTCAAGTTCGTCGAGTGGTTGACCTCCGTGGAGACGCAGGAGAAGATCTCCCAATTCGGCCTCGATCGCTTTGGCCAGCCGTTGTTCTACCCCGACTCGGAGGAGTGGCGCAATCGCAAATGAGCTCCTGGGGAGGTTCCGGCTCTCGGCTCTTTCCGAGGGATCCAGGACGAGGACGGGCAGCTCGAAGGTGGAAGAAGGACTTTTCCCGGAGGGTTTCCGCCCCTCCGGGCCTTTCCATAGTGGAAGCACCGGCGTTTCTCGGAGCGCGTCTGAAAGTTTACCGGCACGGTGTCTGAGGGTCTCCCTCAACTACCAGCT
>JAJRVX010000365.1:0-4580 GCA_024277095.1 Chloroflexota bacterium | reverse complement strand
CGCTCGTTCAGTCGAACCCAGCGGACATCGAACCAGCCGGCGGCAGGCTCTACGCACTATGCCACATCGTAGAGCGTGCGCCCCGCTCGTTCATCGAACCCAGCGGACATCGAACCAGCCGGCGGCAGGCTCTACGCACTATGCCACATCGTAGAGCGTGCAGCCCGCTCGTTCATCGAACCAGTGAACCATTGAACCAGCCAGCGGCAGGCTCTACGGGCTATGCCACATCGTAGAGCGTGCGGCCTCGCTCGTTCAGTCGAACCCAGCGGACATCGAACCAGCCGGCGGCAGGCTCTACGCACTATGCCACATCGTAGAGCGTGCGGCTCGCTCGTTCCAACAGATGAAGCAAAAATGATGAGAGAACCTTATTTTCGTCGCAACTTACCCCATTGGCAACCACTGGGAGGGACATTCTTTTTGACCTATCGGTTGGCCGGAACCCTCCCGAGAATTGTACACGAACAACTTGAACGAGAGCGTGAACGCCTTCATCAGTTACCACGTGACCTCAAGTACTCGGAGCAGGAATGGCAAATACGTCTTGAGAAACGGCTCTTTGCTCTATGGGATGAACGTTTGGACAGCGATACCCGCATCCAATTCCTGGCAGAGCCGCGTATAGCCTCAATTGTGCGAGAGAATTTGTACTATCATGCCGGTACGAAGTACTCGCTGTGGGCTTATGTTATCATGCCCAACCATGTTCATGTGCTGCTGAAGCCTGAAGAAACTTGGGAGAGGCGATTCGAGAGGGAGAACGGCAGGGCCGCCTACGAGAAGGGACCGCTGTCCGCCATCTTGCACAGTCTTCGGAGTTATACAGCGAAAGAGGCAAACAAAGTCCTGGGGCGAACAGGAAAATTCTGGCAGCGCGAGGCTTACGACCATTGGGTACGAGATAGTGCTGAATTCGAGCGCGTTATCTTCTACATAGAGAATAATCCGGTGAAAGCGGGCTTGGTGGAACAGCCGCAGGACTGGCATTTTAGTTCAGCCTATGATCGGGTTCAGAGAGGTTTAGGGACATTCGACAGGATAGCTTGAACATCGAACCAGCCGGCGGCAGGCTCTACGGGCTATGCTACATCGTAGAGCGTGCGGCCCCGCTCGTTCATCGAACCAGAGAACCAGAGAACAGTGAACCAGCCGGCGGCAGGCTCTACGGGCTATGCCACATCGTAGAGCATGCGCGGCCCCGCTCGTTCATCGAACCAGAGAACCATTGAACCAGCCGGCGGCAGGCTCTACGGGCTATGCTACATCGTAGAGCGTGCGGCCCCGCTCGTTTATCGAACCGGTTAACCAGTGAACCAGCCGGCGGCGGGCTCTACTCTACGGATAATCAGCCAGCGGCAGACGGTACGGCAGTAAATACACGATTCACCACAGTCCCAAATTCGGAAGGAGACCACTATGACCACCATGACACGAAGTGTTCTCATCGTGACTCTCGCCGGCCTCATCCTCCCCCCGTTTGCTCTGGGCTACGTGGGTATGGGCGAGAGCGAGCTGTTCGAGATCGACACGTTGACCCCCGCACGCATCATGTCCCCGACCCACCCGGATCCGGGGCAATGGTACGCGGACAACCGTCCCAGCTTTGAGTGGGTGAGTTTTGTGGACGCCGTGGGATTCTGGGTGGAGTTGGACCAAAACCCGAACACCCGTCCCACCCAGGACGCAGGGATGCTCTTCACCTCGCCCCAGACTCCGCGCTTCCAACCGCGTGCCGATGGAACCTGGTATTTCCACGTCACGGTGGAAACGATCTCGGGATGGGAACCGGAGACAGCGCACATGCAGGTCAACATTGCCACCGCGCCGCCCACGCTCACCTCATCTTCCCATCCTGAGGCACAGTGGGTGGCTCAGAATGATGGCTCGATCTCCTGGAGCGTCCCACATCCGGGGAGCGTCCAGAACTACATCTCCCTGCTCGATCATCAAGCGGAGACGGTCCCGACCCGGAGTAGCGGAACGACGACCCAGGAGACCTCTTATGCGTTCTCACAGATCGGGGATGGTGTCTGGTTCCTGCACGTGATCTGGGAGGATCTTCTGGGAAATCTGAGCGCGGCGGCCGGGCATTATGAATTTCGAGTGGACACAACCCCACCCACCCCGGTGACCCTGTTGAGCCTCACCACCAGCGGCGATGATATTGTGCTTGATTGGCCTGCCTCCCAGGATGCGGGAAGCGGGATGGACCACTATGAGATCTTCCGCTCCGAATTCGAGGGGGCGCCAGGACGACGCATCGCCGCTCAGGTGACGAGCAATCACTACGTGGATGCCGGTGCTGCCGTGGGAGACATGGCCTGGTATTACACCATCTATTCCGTCGATGCCGTGGGCAACAAGCAGACCGGAAGCACACAGGTTTCCACCGGTGCCAATACGCCTCCCCGTTTCACCCAGATAGGAGGACAATCCGCGAATACCGAGAAGCCGCTGCTGTTCACTATCGATGAGGGGGCCGAACTGCGCCTGACACTCAGCGCGGAGGATACCGATGGAGATTCCCTGACCTACGGAGCAGAACCTCTGCCCACGGGTGCTCGTGTGGAGGGGAGTGTCTTCCTCTGGGCACCGGGCTATGGCACAGTGAATCGGACGGAAGGGCAGAAGGAGATCGCCCTGGAACTGACGGTGAACGATGGGAGGGTTCAGGCAACTCAGCCGATACGGATTCAGGTGAACCACGTGTCCAATGCAGTGACGGTGACGGTGGTAGCAGAACAGTCGGAGGTCGCAGCGATACCGGGTTCCACGACGAGCATTACGGTGACGGTTAAGGACGCTCAGGGCAAGACCGTCGCGGACGAGTTGGTGATACTTTCGCTTTCGCCTGAGGTGGGGACGCTTTCGCCGGTGACGAATCAGGGGGAGGGTAGCTACACCACGACCTACACGGCAGGCACGACGTTGGGACTGGTGACGGTGATAGCTCAGACGAGCAATCAGAAGCAAGGTGATCTCACTCTGATACTCGTGCCTGGACCGCCAGCGAAGCTCGAATTGAGCAGCGACGTGCAGGAATTGCTGGCCGGGAGCGGAGGGCAAGCGCAGCTAACGCTCAGGGTGACCGATATTGCCGCGCATCCCGTCAAAGGTCTTCCTTCGGACCGGTTCCTCTGGCAATTGAACCCCAATCAGGGACAGATCTCCCAGGTGGACGAAGGATCAGAAGGCACTTACACTGCGACCTACACTGCCGGAGAAACCCCGGGGGGGATAACCCTCGTGGCCCGTCTCGCCTCGACCGACGTTCAGGACACGCTGAGCCTGACTCTGACCGAATTGCTGGAACCCTCGCCCGAGCTATCCACGGTTGTCGTCAGTAGAGGCAAGACGAGGGTAATGGCGGATGGGCTGGACTTCTGTGAGATCGTCGTCACGTTGCTTTCCCCTCGTGGATCCCGGGTACCAGGGGTTGAGGTAACGCTATCGGTCACCGGCGAGGCTAATCAATTGGAGCCTCAGAAGCGAAAATCAGATGCGTTGGGCGAGGTGACGTTCACCCTCCGTTCGACCCATGCGGAACTCAAGGCGATCACGGCCAGGGTGCTTTTCCCGCCCCTCACGTTGCAGGATAACGTGACGGTGCAGTTCGTCGCAGGTCTTCCTGCCCGTGTGGAACTCGTGGATCCTCCCGGCAAGCTGGAAGTGGACGAACAGGTCACGATGATGGTTCTCGTCACCGACCGATTTGACAACCCCGTCATGGGAGCGACATTCGTCCCCAACAGCCTGCGCGGAGCAGTCCCATCGCAGACGGTGGATCGAGGAGAGGGGCGCTATTCCTTCGTCTACACGGCCCCTTCCACGCCCGGCCCGGATACGATCACCGTGAGCACGACGACGGGTAAGACCGACACTACAGATCTCACGGTAGCAGACAGCGAAGCGGTGATTGACATGGTGAACGTCCTGCCCGCCCTGCTTGCCCTCGGCAGCACGGTCACGATCACATTGAAGGCTGAACCGGGCGGCAATGCCCGCTTTTCCATCACTGATGTTGGAACTTACCCCATGGTCGAAGGGGAACCGGGGGAGTATCGAGGCACGTACACCGCCGAAGCCGGTGTCAACGTCCAGGATGCGCTGGTGACGGTTTCTTTTCAGGATGTTTCAGGAAACATTGCCCAGCAGGTGGCAACCCAGAGGCTCACCGTCGACACCACTCCGCCCCCGGCTCCGACAGAACTCCAGGTCACAGGAGGGGGGATCACTCAGGCGAATCTCTCGGCGGTGCCTGTGAGTGCGCGTGCCACCCCAGGCAGTACACTGTTTTTAGAACTCCGGGAACGCGAGACATCGGAAAACCTCATCCCCGTGCAGGAAACAGTTGCGGACGGAACAGGTGTCGCCGCATGGACGCTCGATGCACGTGCGCTGGCGGATGGTGACTATCTGCTGGTCGCCTATGAGGTGGCGGATACGGCGGGCAACCCCGGCCTGATAGCCATGCAAAGCGTGACCAAAGACACTCGCTCGGAGGGGGCACTCCTCTTCATCACGGCTCCGGAAAAGGCCCCCATCTATGCACAGGTGCAGGTCCAGTTCATCATCGG
>JAJRVX010000364.1:0-11763 GCA_024277095.1 Chloroflexota bacterium | reverse complement strand
TCCGGGATGAGGACGTACGGCAGGCGTTCTACGAGTTCTTCGAGGAGCTTTCCGACCTGTACGAGGTGTTATCCCCTTCGCCATTCCTGCGCCCGTATCTGGATGACTATACCACGCTGGCCCGGATGGTGGCGTTGTTGAAAGAAGCTTACGACCCCGGTGTCCCCATTGAGCGGGACGTCTTGCGGAAGACGGCCGAGCTGGTGCAGAAGCATACGCACGGCGGGGAGATCCGCGGCGCAGTGGAGGTGTACGAGATCAACGCCGACTTGCTCCGTCGATTGCAACATGCGAGAAAGCCGCCGACGGTGGAGATCTTCAGCTTGGTGAAGTCCATCCGTCAGAAAGTGATGGAAGAGGGGGATGCCAAGCCATTCCTCCTATCCATCGGCGAGCGGGCGGAGGCGGTGGTGCGCTCGTTCGAGCAACGCCAGCAGGAGGCTCAGGAGGCGTTGGAGGCGCTCAAGGAGATCATCGCGGAGATCAACGCGGCGGAGCAGGAATTCGCTCAGAAAGGGATGGAAGCGGAGGCGTTCACCGTATATTGGCTTCTGCACCAGGAGCACATCGCCGCGGCGGAGACAATCGCCCGTGACTTGGTGGACACTTTCCGAGAGTATCCACATTGGGCCACCAGCGGGCGGCAGGGAAGGGAATTGCGGTTGTCGCTTTATAAAGTCTTGCGGGCGCATGGCGTTGTGGACAATCTGTCGGATCGGGTGAGGCAGATCATAGAGGTTTTGAGGCGGCGCCATGAGTGAGCTGACATCGGACGTGGTGCGGCGGGAGATGTTCAAGGCGGAGGTACGGCGCTGGGCGGCGCGCGTTGGCGTGGATGTGCGGGAGATCCACCTGCGTCCCATGCGCCAGAAGTGGGCCAGCGCGTCCAGCCGTGGACGGTTGACGTTTAGCACGGAGCTATTGAGCCAGCCACTCGACTTTCAGCGGGAGGTGATCGTCCACGAGCTCGTGCACCTGAAGCTGATGCGAGGCAACCATGATAAGCTGTTCAGGTCGTTGGTGCGGGCGTACCTGGGAAGCGATGAGCAAGGCTAGATATAGTGCTGGGTTATACTGGTCTTAGACTGGTCTATTTGGGGGTGAAAGATGACGACGGTTGGAGCTTATGAGGCCAAAACGCATCTCTCCCAACTCCTGGAACGGGTCGCCCGGGGAGAGCGAATCGTGATCACCAAACACGGGGTGCCCATAGCGGCCCTGGAGCCCGTTACGCCTACCCGTCAGGTCGAAGCCCGGAAGGTGGTGGAGGCCTTGAGAACGTTCCGCCGAGGGCGTCGCTTGGGCGGTCTTCAGCTACGCGATCTGGTTGAGGAGAGGCGACTGTGAGCGCCAGTAACGCCTTTGTGCTGGATACTTCGATTTCTATGGCGGTGATCGAGCGGGACGGGGACAGGTACGTAGCCCCGTGTCCGGAATTGGACATCTCGAATGTGGGAAGCCTACATCGTAGCACCACCGCTGCAGGGCCGGAGCGCATTGCCTCAGGCCTCATCCGGCAGATAGCCGTAGGGGCCGGGTGACCCGGCCCCTACGGGTTGGTGCAGCGCTTAACTTGATGCGAATCGGACGATCCATGCGTCGTCCTTACCGGGCCGGGAATGCGTCCTCGTCCAGCCCGATGACCCGGCCGTCGGCCAGGGCCAGGCGGATGGCGGTGGCGTCGGTCCCGACGGGCGCGTCCAGCCCGATCACCGGGCATGGTTCCCCCGGCCGCGTCGGGTACAGCAGCGTGACCAGCCGCACGGGGCCGGTCGCCTCCCATTCGTACACGGCCGTCGGCGTCGGCGCGTACTCTCCCTGCTGGTGGTTCCCAATCGACTTCCACCCCTGCCATTCGGGCTTCTGTTGGCCGTAAACGATCCGCATGTCCAGGCCGGGCAACGGGGCCGGGATGATCGCCAGGTTGGCCTGATCCGGATCGGCGCTCCGCACGCTCAGCCCGTGTGCCTCGGCCGCCTCCGTGTTCAGATGCCACAGCACCTGATACCGATGCGCCGCCTCATCCGTCGGTTCCAGCCGATCGACGACCAGCACGCAAGGCCCCAGCCCATCGGTTCCCCGCTTCAGGAAGATGACCTTCCGCCGGTGCGTCACCGTGCGATCCGCCTCGGGGCCGTATCCCTCGTCATAGACGGCCTCGACGACATCGTATGCCTCCGTCGTGCGCCAGAGCGCCCCCGCGGGCCGAGTGACGTCCACATCCTCCCGCCGGAAGCGCAGCCTACGGTTCTGATCCTGGCCGTCCACCCGGATCGTGTTGTGGGCGCGGGTGGAGAGCACGTAGCGGCGCATCTCTGATGTGTCATAGGCGTAGTTGCCGCCCTCGGTGAGCAGCAGCCGGCCATAGGCGTGCAGCAGCAGGTTCAGCTTGTCCTCGTGCTGATGGCCGTAGCCGAAGGGGCCGCCGTCGAATAGCGCCCAGACGGCATCCGGCTCCCAGCCGGTGCGCATGACGTAGTAGCCGGCGTACGGGAAGGCCACGGACGTCTCCTCCGGCGGTGAGCCCTCCCGGCCGCGCGTGTAGGCCCAGCGGAAGTCGGACCGCTCGGGGTAGAGGGCCACCGCCCGCTCCATGAGCGGCGCCACCTCCAGCCAGAAGCCATCGTTCACGTCGGGCAGCCGGCCGTCGGGCATCATCATGCGCACATTGGCCGCGTGCATGCGCTCCAGCCCGGCGCGGAAGGCGTCCGGCACCGGCACATCGTAAGCCTCGCACACGTCCCACAGCCACTGATAGTTGCGGATGACCACCTGGTGATAGCCGGTGGAGAGCTCGATCTGGAGGCCGTCAGGGTAAACCTGCCGATCCAGCTCCTCCACCAGCCGATCGAAGGCATAAGCCTTCCAGGCGGGCGCGTCCCGGAACTGCGGGTAGAGGATGCCGACCTGGGCCAGGCCGTTCATCTCCATGATGAGCCAGTTGCCGCCCTCCCGGTGGAAGTGCCTCAGCCGCCAGCCGTGCTCCCACACGGACTTGTACCAATCCACCAGCACGTCATCGGTGAAGTGTGGCGAGCGGTAGAAGCTGTGCAGCGCCCATTGCCAGGGGCTGCCCATGCGGATGCCGGCCTCGATGGTGCGCCAACACCAGGTGGCGCCGCTGGGCGCGTCCTCGGGGACGACGGCCTGGCGCACCCAACTGCGGAACAGCCGGACGAAGCATTCGGTGTAACGCTCGTCGCCCGTCTCTCGGTAACGTTGGGCCAGGATGGCCCACTCGTAGTGGCGGTTAAGCTGCCAGGTCCACTCGCGATATTTATTGTATGTGGGGTTGGCCGTCCAGTCCACCTCGCCCTGGAATCGATGCGGTGTGCTGCACGAGATCAACTCTAATCGCAGGATGCGCTCGGCCGCCTGGGCGATGGTCTCGCCGGGGTACATATAGCTATGGCCGCGGAAATCCCGCTGGATACGGAAGAGCCGCTCCGGCTGCAACGTGCGGCGGACCTCGGCGGCGAACAGCCGACGGGCCGTGGCCAAATCGCCGCGCGCCACCGCGTCAGGAATTCCCTCCAGGCCGGGACGGGTGGTGTCGATCAGCTCCGTAAAGAACCGCTCATCGGTCAGCCGGGGACCGATCATAACCGTCTCAGACATATTCCATCCCTCTGATCCACGCCCTCACAGGACGCTCATACAGCATAAAGAGGAGACCACACCCGGCCAGTGGGCGTGGGAGCTACCACTGCTTGTCCGACTTTTCCGTAACTCCCTCAAGCCAGCGAAGCTGTGAACCGACACCTAGCTACCGGACAGTTTGACCGCGCATCTCCTGCGATAGCTCTACCGATGCCGCAGTAGGGGCGCAGCGCCGCTGCGCCCCTACATCCGGGACGTTTGATAGGGGAACATGTCGCTTCTCGCTAGTTCCCTCGCAAAAGTGTCCGGTAGTTAGAACCGACACCAGCATGGCACGATCCGCCGCGGATCGCTCGCTTTTCCCGCCAGGTGCTATGCCGGCTCAATGCGGAGCCGGATCGTTCCCTCCTCCCGAGGCTCGGCGAAGGCGAACACCACCCGCCGGATGTCTGCCGGGCCCTCCGCCAGGTCCACATCCCTGACCTCCTCCACCCGCGGGGAAACGACATCCGGATCAAAGCGCACGCGCAGCGCGCCCCGCTCCCCGCGCAGCGTCACCTCCGACGCGCCCATATCCACCCGGCCGAAGGTGATGAGCACACTCTCCAGCATGCCGGGCCCGCTGGCGAACCGGACGTCGTCCGCCAGTTCCACCCAGCCCCGTGGCGGCTCCCGATGCAGGGCGACGGTGCGTTGGAGCGAGGCCAGATCCGCCTCCCCGGGATAGGCGCCCCTCAGCTCCAGCCGAAGCAGATCGATGGCCTCATCGGCCCGATGCTCCAACAGCTCGGCACCGTGCTCCCGACCGGGGAGCTGCTCCCGCCCGTTGGGGACGGGCACAGAATGTCCGCGAGAGGAGTTCACGAAGTGCTCATAGCGCTCCGGGCCGAAGTACGCCCGGGTATACCGCCCGCGCCCGGGATCGGCGACCACCGATTCCTCACACACGTGGACGATGATGCTCCCCACATCGTTCTGGTTATGCATCTCGCCGTTGTGCCCCCCCTTGGCGGCCAGCACCAGGGCTCCCGGATCCGCCGGATCGTAACGGGCGATCATCCACATCATGCCCCGGAACCAATCGTGCCGGGCGGGAACGAACCGCCCCGCCGGATCCCCCTCCGGGCGCCAGAAGAGGTTGCGCAGCCCCCATGAGAGCATCCGCTCCCTCGGACTCCCTCCCTGCTCCCGGGCCAGCCGCATGAGGTCAGGCAGATCCAATCGCCGGGCGAGATAGGCCAGATGTGGGGCGATGAGCCGCACACGCCGATTGCAATCGGAGAAGTTCACGTAGACGCCCGGGCTGAGCACCGTGCGCAGCGGATACTGAGCGATCCGCCGGATCCGCTCCCCGGCGAGGAAATCGACCATCCCCCCCGTCCGATGTTCCACCAGGTGCGCCAGGATGGTGTAGTAGCCGAAGCCATAGGACCAATATCCGGGCCCCTCAGACGATCCCCCGTCGGGGTCGAAGGTGTCCAGATAGTCGTCCAGGGAGCGGGCAGCGCGGGCGATGATCTCCGCCAGACGAGCCATGTCGGATTCCAGATAGATCGCCGCTCCCACGACGCCGCCGTTGCAAAAGGCCGTCCAGTTATTCACGTTACGCAAGTGGGTGTTGTGCAGCCACCAGTGATCGTGCCGGGTCAGATACGGGGTAAAGCACCGGCGATCGACATCATAGCGAATCCGCTTCCCCAGGGCCGGATCCAGTTCCCTCCCCAGGAGGAGGTCCAGCTCGGCCAGGTACAGAGCGGTCATGGCCGCGCCTAGATCGATCACGGGATGCTCCATATCCGTCAGGGCGCGCTGGTGCGCCGGATACGCCCAACTGCTCTCCTCGCAGATGGCCCAGGCCACGTCCAGCAACGGGTCCAGGAAGCGCCCCTGGTACTCCAGGCACTCCGCCAGGGCCAGGCGACACAGCATCTGGCGCCGACGCGCCATCGGGTCCTGATATCCCTCCCGCTGACCGGTGCGCACGAACTCCAGATACAGGGTGGCCGGCAACGCCGGGATCGGGCTCTCGGCATCCGCCTCGGCCTGGGCGATCATCTCCGACACCGCTTCCTCGCCCAGGGCGGCGCGAACCGCCTCCCAGGCCGCGCGATCGGCCGCGGGCGGGAACGGGGGATCCGATGCCCCCGCATGCAATGCCCGCTCGATATCGATCGGATTGTACTGGCAGAGCATGGCTCCTCCTCCTACATTTGCGGCTTCCCCCGAACACCAAAGAACGCACCGAACCGGTGCGCAAACAACAAGCGTGGACGGGACCGCCCACGCTTCTATGGCTCGCCGTGCTCGCGTGGTGGAGGTGGCGCTACCTCCCCAGGCCCAGAGGCCCCAAGGGGCCCAGCAGCCACTGCAGCCCCAGGGAGATCCCGATCAGGATGACCTCCACCAGGAACACCCGGCCAGATCGATGCCACAACAGGCTTTTCTCGACACCACCTCGCAGGTAGCTCTCCAGGACGATCACACAAGCCAGCCAGATCAGGCCCAACAGGAAGACACCGAATTTATCCAGGGCGCCCAAGATCCACGGGCCCAGTCGCAGAATCACCACAAGATCGATCAGGTTGATCCGCCACAACAAGACCAGCCACAAGCCCAAAGCGGAGAGTAGTCCCCAGGCCACGTAACAGGCCAGATACAACGGGAGCAGGTGCCAGAACCGTCGGGAGTTTCCTTGCATCTCAGGCCACCATTCCCTCGCCGACCACGCCCTTCAAGGAGAGCTCCTCGGCGTAGTGGCAGGCGACGAAGTGCTCCCCACCGATATCCCGCAGCGCTGGCTCCTCCTCCGCGCAACGGTCCCGTGCATACAAGCAGCGCGGGTGGAAATAACATCCACTGGGCGGGTTCGCCGGGTCGGCCACGTCCCCTTGCAGCACGATGCGGCGACTGCGATCCCGCAGCCGGGGGTCCGGCTTGGGCACGGCGGAAAGGAGCGCCTCCGTATACGGATGCTTGGGGTGAATGTACAGCTCCTCCGTCTCCGCCAACTCCACTAGCTTGCCCACATACATCACCGCCACCCGGTCGGAGATGTACTCCACCACGCTCAGGTCGTGGGCCACGAAAAGATAGGTCAGATCAAACTCCTGCTGCAGATCCTGCAACAGGTTGAGGATCTGAGCTCGCACGGAGACGTCCAGGGCGGATACCGCCTCGTCGGCCACCACCAGCCGGGGATCCAGGGCCAGCGCGCGGGCGATGCCGATGCGCTGACGCTCGCCGCCGCTGAAGGCGTGGGGATAACGACGCATATACTCCGGCCGCAACCCCACCCGACGCAGCAACATGGCCACTCGATCCTCCAACTCCTTGCCCGTGGCCACCTTGTTCACCTTCAGCGGCTCGCCCACGATCTCCAACAACGTCATGCGGGGATTCAATGAGGAGTAGGGATCCTGGAAGATCATGCGGATCTCCCGGCGATACGGCTTGAGCGACCGGCGATCCAGCGTCGCCAGATCCACCACCTGCCCATCCTCGCGACGATACAGGATCTGGCCGCTGGTGGGATCATACGCCCGCAGGATGCATCGCCCGGTGGTAGTCTTGCCGCAGCCGCTCTCGCCGACCAGCCCCAGCGTCTCCCCCTTGCGGATGAAGAAGTTCACGCCATCCACCGCCTTCACGTATCCCACCACCCGGCGCAGGAGCCCTCGCCGGATGGGAAAGTGCATCTTCAGATCCCGGACTTCCAGCAAGACATCGCCGTTTTGAGAGATCAAGTCCGCCATTATTGAGCTCCACCGTATTCGTCGCTATAGAGCAGGCAACGGACCTCCCGACCATCGCCCAGGAAGATGCGCGGCGGGACCACGCGATCGCACACACCGGGCATGGCCTCGTCACACCGGGTGTGGAAGAGGCAGCCGGCAGGCCGATTGTAGGGATCCGGCACCATGCCGCGAATCGAGTCGAGGCGCTCACGAGCCTTGAGCCCTACCTTGGGGATGGAGCGGAGCAACGCCCGCGTGTACGGGTGCTTCGGATCGTGGAAGATGGAATCCACGTCGCCGCGCTCCACCGCGTGCCCCAGGTACATGACCACCACATCGTCGGCCATCTCCGCCACCACACCCAGATCATGGGTGATCAGCATGATGGCCATCCCCAGATCCTCCTGGAGCTCCAGCATCAGGTCCAGGATCTGCGCCTGGGTGGTGACATCCAACGCGGTGGTGGGCTCATCCGCGATCAACAGGCTGGGACGACAGGAGAGCGCCATCGCGATCATGGCGCGCTGACGCATGCCGCCGCTCAACTGAAACGGGTAATCATCGATCCGAAGCTCCGGCTTGGGAATCCCCACACGCCCCAGCATCTCGATGGCGCGAGCCCGAGCCTCCTCCTTCGTCACGGGCATGTGCAGCAGGATCGCCTCCATGATCTGATTGCCGATGGTATGCACGGGGCTGAGGGAGGTCATGGGCTCCTGGAAGATCATGGAGATCTCCCGCCCTCGGATGGCCCGGATCTCCCGACCGCGCGGGTCCAGGGCCGCCAGATTCAACACCTCCGTCGTCTGGCTAGCCCCATCTCCTCCCACCCGGCGGTGAAGCAAGACCTCGCCCTCCACGATCCGCCCCGGCGGGTCCACGATCTGCAGGATCGAGCGGGCCGTCACGCTCTTCCCACAGCCGCTCTCCCCCACGACACACAAGGTCTGCCCACGCCGGATATGGAAGTCCACCCCGTCGACGGCCTTGACCGTACCCTCGTCCAGGAAGAAGTAGGTCTTTAATCCCTTCACCTCTAAAAGCATGTCCTGGTTGGCCATGCGTCCTCCACGCCCATGAGATCAAGCATACGGATCGGCCGCGTCGCGCAGCCCATCGCCCAGGAAGTTCAGGGCGAGCACCGCGACGACCACAGCCAGGCCAGGGATCAGCAACCACGGCGCCGTAGCCACGGAACGCACGTTCTGCGCCTCCTGCAGAAGCACCCCCCAGCTCACGACCGGAGGACGCAACCCCAGCCCCAGGAAGCTCAACGCTGTCTCGCTCAAGATCATCCCCGGGATGGCCAGCGTGATAGAGGCGATGATGTGACTGAGGAAGGACGGCACCATGTGCCGCATGATGATCCGCAGCTCGCTGGAGCCGTCCAGTCGCGCCGCCAGCACTAAGTCCTCCTCTCGCAGGGAGAGAAACCGGCCGCGCACCACGCGCGCCAGCCCTGTCCACCCGATGAGCGAGAGGATGACGGTGATCCCGAAGTAGATGCGCAAGGGCGGCCAATCCGGAGGCAGCGCGGCCCCCAACCCCAGCCACAAGGGGATGGTCGGAATGGAACGCAGGAACTCGATGATGCGCTGGATGAGGTTATCGATGCTTCCCCCATAGTACCCGGAGATGCCGCCCAGGAGAATGCCGAGGATAAGGCTGAGGGCCACCCCCACCAGGCCGATGGACATGGAGATCCGGGTGCCGTAAATCATGCGGCTGAGCATATCCCGCCCCATGCGATCGGCCCCCAACAGGTACATGGGGGCGTCCGGCTCCACCGGCCCGATCAGATGGGTGTCCATCTCGATGAGGCCCCACAGCTTGTACGGCTCCCCCTTGGCGAAGAAGCGCACGTAGTGCTTCACGGACTCATCGATCACGAACGTACGGCGCAAGGCCTCCTTATCGACTTCGACCTTATACCCATACACATAAGGCCGTATCCGGACGCCCTCTTCCGTGCGATCGATGAAATGGAGCCGTTGGGGCGGCGCGTAGGTGTGACGGACGCTATACTTGTCCGGAGGAAAGGGAGCCAGGAACTCGGCGAAGAGCGCGACCAGATAGATGATGATGGTGACCGTTCCGCCGATCATGGCCAGCCTATGCTTGCGGAACTTCCACCACATCAGCTGCCACTGAGAGGCCACGTAGACGGTGGCCTCCGTCTCCGGGGATGGCTCCTCCAACGCGACGCCGGGCGTTAACGGTCTGGCCTCTGTCATCTCATCCCTCACTGATAACGAATACGCGGGTCCAGCCAGGCGAGCAGGATATCCGAGATCAGGGTACCGATCACCGTCAGAATGCTCAACATTAAGATGAAGCTCCCGGCCAGATACATGTCCTGCGACATCAACGCTCGCAAGAGCAGCGGCCCGGTCGTCGGCAGGCTGAGCACCACGGAGACGATGGCCGAGCCAGACACCAGGCCAGGAAGCGTCCATCCAACGGTGCTGACGAAGGGGTTCAGGGCCACCCGCACCGGATACTTCAAGAGCAGCTTCCGCTCCGGCAAGCCCTTGGCCCGGGCGGTGACCACGTAGGGTTTGTGGAGCTCGTCCAACAGGTTGGCGCGCATGATGCGGATCAGCCCGGCCGTCCCGCTGGTCCCCAGAATGACCATGGGGATCCACAAATGCTTAAGCAGATCAACCACCTTGGCCCAACTCCAGGGGGCCTCTATGAACTCCGGCGAGAAGAGCCCGCCAACGCTCTGATTGAAGTACTTAAAGGAGATGTACATGAGCACCAGCGCCAGCAGGAAATTGGGCGTCGCCAATCCGATGAATCCCAGGAAGGTGAAGACATAATCCCCCAATGAATACTGTCGGACCGCGGAATAAATGCCGATGGGAAAGGCGACGATCCAGGTGAAGAGCAACGTGCTCAGGGAGAGCACGAAGGTCAAAGCCAGGCGCTCCCAGATCAGATCCGTCACCGGCTTGTTCCACTCGAAAGACTGACCGAAATCGCCACGAGAGACGATCCCCCACACCCATTTGAGATATTGCATATAGACAGGCTGTCCCAGGCCGTAGCGTGTCTTCAGCATCTCCAATGCAGCCTGATCCACGTCCTCCCCCTGCAAGGCCATGTTCGCGACCAGGGACGTCAGATAGTCCCCCGGGGGAAGCTGGATGATGATGAAGGTGACGATGGAGATCGCGATGATCGTGGGAACCATCAGGAGAAGACGCCGGGCGATATATTGGAGCATGAGACGCTCGCCTCCACTCTCACGAGCTGAAAACCGGTGCCCTCGGAGGGGCGGTCGCCCCTCCGAGCCACCTTAGCGCACTCTCAAGAGACCTCTTGGAGATCCCTTTGGGGACCTTGAGTATGCGAACCAGCGCAGTCCGCAGCGGCAACTCCCACGCCACCACAGGTGAAGCATGGGAGCACCGCCCATTGGGGAGGATGCCAGGTCCTCCATTCCCCAACATGCCCCTTGATCCCTTGTCAGGGATATGGGGCCACACCTTCATACCGCTTCACTGGACATCTGTGGGGCGCACGGCTGTGCGCCCCCTCTTGAGTCACATCCTTTAGACGTCGATAGGATCCTTGAAGTACTGGCACGGGTTGGTAGGCGCCGGGTTCGGGTACAGCCACGAGCCGGGCATCACCTTGGGCACGTTGTGGAAGTTGTTCTTGACGATGCCGTAGCCGTAAGGCGTCAGGCTGATGCCGATGACGTAGAACTGGTCGGCGGCGATCTCCAGGATCTGCTTCATCAGCTCCGCCTGCTTATCCGGGTCGCCCGTGGCCTTGAGCTGGTCATACAGCTCCATCTGCTTCTTGGGCGCCTCCGGCGGCTCCTCGCCTCGCGGGTCTTTGTTGTACCAGTATTGCCACAGCTCGGCGTAATTGGACTCGCCGCTATACGGGAAGTACCAGCGCGGCTCCAGGATCACATCCAGGCCGCCATCGCCGCCCCACACCACCGCGTCGTGCTCGTTGGCCGCCTTGCGAGTGTACAAGATGGAGCGGTCCTCCGTCTTCACCTGCATGTCGATGCCCACCGCCTTCCAGTAGCCCCGGATGAGCTCGAGGGCATCGATGCGATCCGTCTGGGTGGCGGCCACCTCAATGGAGAAGGAGAGGCGCTCGCCGTCCGGGCGAAGGCGGAAGCCCTCGTCGTCCTTCTCGGGCAGGACCATGTCCAGGTGCTCGTTGGCCTTGTCCACGTCGTACTCGGTGTACTGCTTGGCCAGCCGCTCGTTGTAGAAGGGCGACTCCGGCCGCGGCGCCGCCTGGAAGGGCTCGCCCGCCCCCACCCACACCAGGTCGATGATCTCCTGCCGGGTGATGGCATAGGACAGGCCGATGCGGAAGTGCTTGTTCTGGAAGATCTCCCGCATCTTCGGGTCCTTGTGGGTCAGGTTCAGGGCGATGATCAGCGTGTTCATGCTGCTGG
>JAJRVX010000363.1:0-3667 GCA_024277095.1 Chloroflexota bacterium | reverse complement strand
CGGGACGCCATAAGGCCCCGGATGGTCTCCCGCACCCGCCCCGGGTCTCCCGTCTCGATCGCCCCCAGCGTGGCCCCATCCACGCGCATCGCATCCCCGTAGGAGGGATAGTGGGCGAGATCAGAGCTGGCGATGATGACCGAGCGGGTGCCGGGCAGGACCTGCAGCAGGGCATCGGCCAGGATCCGCACCGTCCTATCATCATCCGCCCCCATCAGGATGGGCACAATACGGCAGGTAGGGCAGACCCGCTGCAGGAAGGGCAGCTCGATCTCGATGGGGTGCTCCCCCTCGTGAGCGGCGGGATCGAAGACGATGTGCGGATCGGCCTCCACCAGCGCCTTCGCCAGCCTTTCGTCCACCGGCACAACCCCCAGCGGCGTCTCAAAGCCGCCCTCGGCCCAGACGGAGATGGGGGCGGAGACAGGCGCCTGATGATCGGCGGCGATGATCACGGCGACATCGTATCGCCCGTTCTCCAACTGCTTGAACCCATAAGCAGCCACCGGCCCGGAATAGACATAGCCGGCGTGCGGGACGATCAGCCCGATGGGAGCGCCATCCACCGGCTCCACGGAGGCTAGCATGTCATCAACCATCCGGGCGAGTTCGCCCGGGTCGTCGGGGTACCAGCTCCCGGCCACGGCGGGTGGACGGATTCTGCCACTCGCCGGCGTTCCCGGGACGATCGCCGTCACGACGGGCGACGCGACCTCTGCCACCTCCGGCGAGGGCGAAGGCGCAGGTCGGCCGCACCCACAGCAGAAGAGCGTACACCCCACCACCAGAAGCCAGATCGTCAGCTTGTGAACCGCATACATCATATCGGCCACCTCGCCAACAGGACGCCCTCCTGGGAGACCACAGGACGGGGATCGAGGTCAATAGTCGGGGCGCCCCAAGGGCATGGGTATGATCGAGGATCTCGGGGGCTCGCCGGGCCACCACACGCCCGGGATCGGCTCGCCGCAATAGGCGCAGGCGCCCCCTTTCAGGCGATACTCCAGCACAGCAAACCCCTGGCGCACGATGATGGGGCGGCCGCAGCCGGGGCAGTAGGTGTTGTTCCCCGGATGGCCCGGCACATTCCCCACGTAGACGAACCGCACCCCCTCCTCCAAAGCGATCTCTCGCGCCCGGGTCAACGTCTCCACGGGCGTCGGCGGGAGATTCGTCAGCTTATACTGAGGGTAGAATCGGCTGAAGTGCAGGGGAACATCCGGGCTCAGCTCTCGCACAACCCACCGAGCCAACGACCGCAGCTGCTCCAGATCATCGTTCAACGTGGGTACCACCAGATTGACGATCTCCAAATGCGTCCCGGACTCATAGATGGTGCGGATCGCCTCCAACACCGGCCCCAGCTCGGCGCTGCACACCTTCCGATAGAAGGTCTCATCATAGCCCTTCAGATCGATCTTGATGGCGTCCACCGCGGCGCATAGCTCTCGCAACGGCTCCGTGGCGATGAAACCGGCGGAGATCACCACGTTCCGCAGCCCCGCCTCCCGGGCGCGGCGCGCCGTCTCCAGCATGTACTCATAGAAAACGACCGGCTCGGAATACGTGTAGGCGATCACCGGCGCGCCATCGCGCTTCGCGAAGTGCACCACGTCCTCCGGCGAGAGATCGATGTTCTGCGTCTCCTCCGGAGGGACCTGAGAGATCGTCCAATTCTGACAGTAGAGGCACCGCAGATTGCAACCGGCCGTGGCCAGGGAGAAGGCTGGCGCGCGAGGCAGGAAGTGGAAGAACGGCTTCTTCTCGATGGGGTCGACATGCACAGCGCAGGGGTTGCCGTAGACCATGGAGTACAACCGGCCGCCCCGATTCTCTCGCACCCGACAGCGCCCTCGCCTGCCGTCGGCGATGACGCACTGATGCGGGCAGAGGTCACACCGCACGTATGTGCCCGAATGCGGCGTGTGACAATAGGAGACCTCCAACGACTCCCCCGTCTCCTTATGACAGGCCGAGCAGTTCAGGGTTCCCTCGCCCACGAAGGAGGTGTAGTGACGCGCCTCAATGGCCCAACGCGAGGGAGGGGAGGGGGTCGGCCGGACGGTAGCCTCGCTCACACGACGCTCCCACCAGCGATGATCGATGAAGCCCGCTGCCACACCGAGGCCAATGCCCCCCAATGCTCCTAATCTGAGCAAAAACCGGCGTCGGGACACTCTTCTCATCGCCATCCACCCAAAAGCCATCCAACTCAGCGAGGGATCTCCCCTCTGCTATGAGATATGCGCTTCGGGCGTAAAGGCGGGATCTCCTCGCGCATCCATCACGAGAGTCGACGGAGACCCACCGAATGTCGTCTATTCTCCTCGGAAGGTGCAACTCATATCCATCGGGGACACCCATGCCTGCCCGGAAGACAAGTCGATGGCCTTTCGGGCGCCCTCAGGGGGTGTGCAAACTCTCCAGACGCACCACGCGCACCAGCCAGGGCACCCCAACGAAGGTGAACAGCACGATCCCCAAGCCGACGATCGCCAGGCCGGCCATTCTGCGGCCGCGCCATCCCCGGAGCGCCTGCGCGTGCAGGATCAAGAGATACCACAGCCACGTGATCAGGGCCCACGTCTCCTTGGGATCCCATCCCCAATAGCGCCCCCAGGCATCCTGCGCCCAGATCACCCCCGCCAGGATGCCCAGCGTCAGCCAGGGAAATCCCCAGACCACGGCCCGGACCATCATGCGCTCCACCGTGTCGGCGAAGCCCTCCTGCCCCCCGTCCCCCGGCGCCCGCTGCGCCCACCACATGACCCCCAACCCCGCCGCCACGCCACAGGTCCCATATCCGAGCATGGCGCTGAGCACATGCACCTGGAACCACGGTGAGCGCAACGCCGGGGGCAGCGGCGCGATCGCCTGATCGGCGGCAGGGCGGGTCACAGCGTAGGTGGCCATCGCCAGGGCGATCGGCAACACGAAAGCGCCAGCCCGCCGCTCACGCCAGGAGGCCTCCAAAAGCAGATAAGCAGCCACGATCATCCACGTGAACAGGAGCGAGACCTCATAATGGTTGACCAGGGGCCAGCGCCCGGCCGCCATCCCACGGGATATCAGGGCGGCCGCCAGCAACCCCAACAGGGCAAGCGACAACCCGGTTGCCGTCTGCCCCGCCCACTCCCATCCCCTCCTGAGGTACACGAAGTACATCATCACCGCGGCCCACAGTGCCACATAGGCAAAACCGATCAACACGGCAACTTTCCTCGATCCTTCACCTGACGCAGTACCTGCCGTTCCGTCCTGTGCGAGACCCGCTCGATCGCCTCGTCGATGGGGAACCACCGCACGTCATCGACCTCAAAGTCGTGTCGGGACACGTCCCCGCCACGGTGGCACATCAGGAAGAAGTACACCTTTTTGTGATAGCGGATCCTCTCCCCTTCCTCCTCCCACCAGTACCAATACTCAATAGGCTCCAACCGATCGACGATCTCGGCCTCCAACCCCGTCTCCTCGCGCACCTCGCGCAGGGCCGTCTCCTCCAGCGACTCCCCCTTCTCGACCAGTCCCTTCGGCAGCCCCCATCGCTCTCCCTCCCTTGTAGCGATGAGGACCACCTGGATTCCGCCCTCGGGGGAACGACGACAGACCACACCGCCCGCGGAAAGCTGAAAGCGCGTGGTCACTCCACGCCCTCCACGCCAAGCCT
>JAJRVX010000362.1:0-5221 GCA_024277095.1 Chloroflexota bacterium | reverse complement strand
GAGCGGCCGCCCACGCCTTGGGATGTCCCGGCCCCATGATCACGCTGCCCGCCCCCATCTTCCGCTGGCCATCCCTCCTGCTGGACGCATACCTGGCCCGACGAGGAGGGGGACCGACAGCGGCGGCCTACTTCCTGGAAGCGATAGGGGCCCACCAATGGATCGACGCGACCAAGGCCGTACGGGAGCTGGACTTGCATCCCCGCCCCTTGGAGCACACCTTCGCCGATGCGGTTTCCTGGTTTCGCGAGCGCGGATACTTCGATCGCCCCCTGGGCCAACTGATGAAGCTAAGCTAGAGGGACGCGTTTCCTCACATCGACAGAGGACCACAGGAAAGGGGAAGTGCACACCATGGAATGCTACAACTGTGGAGCGGAGATCCCCGCGGATGCACCCGCGTGCCCGCGCTGCGGTATCCGCTTCGCCCCCAAGTCGGACACATCCACCACGGATGATCCCGATCGGTGTTGTTACTGGCCCACATGGGCCTGGGGCGCCCTCGCGATCGGCGTGGTGATCATTCTCATCCTGCTATGGGGAGTGTTTCGATGAAGAAAGGATCGCAATGCGGATGGATCATCGGGCTCGTAGTCGCGCTGGCGGCCTGTGTGCCTCCCACACCTGCACCCGCTCAATCGCCGCAGGCTCTTCCCACGGCGACGACAGCCCCCACCCTCGCGCCCACGGCAACACCCACCGCGACGAGCACACCCCAGCCCACACAAACTCCGCTCGCCTGGCCCGTTCCTGCGGACGCGTACCCGACCCCCGAGGCCGGGTTGGCGGTGGTGGCCTTCGAGTCGCGGATCCCGTTGTGAGGTAGCTGTGCGACCCGGGTGGTCGCTGGGCTGAAGGAGATCGCCGGCGTGCAGGACGTGCAGATCCGGCGAGCGCGCTACGCCGTAATCTATTACGACCCACAGCAGACCGACGAGGAAGAGCTGCTGAAGAGGTTGACCGAGATCCTGTCGAGCCACTGAACATGCGCGTGTTGGTGACAGGCGCGACCGGATTCGTAGGGGCCAATCTGGTCGCCGAATTGACGGCGCGGGGATACACGGTGCGCATCCTGCGACGCGCCACCTCGCGCTTGGACGCCCTGGAGGACCTCCCTTACGAAGAGGTCGTCGGGGATATCCTGGATGAGGACTCCCTGCGCAGGGCGATGCAGGATTGCACGTGGGTGTTCCACGCGGCCGGCGCCGCCGACTACTGGAGGTCCCAGCCGGAGCGCATCTATCGGGTGAACGTCACCGGCACGCGATGTGTGATGGCCGCCGCGCTGGCAACTCAAGTCCAGCGCGTGGTGCACACCTCCTCCGTCGCCGCGTTGGGGGCGCCCCCGGACGGCCGTATCGGCGACGAGTCGATGTCGTTCAATCTGAGGCCGGAGGAATTTCGCTACGGCCACAGCAAGTACCTGGCCGAGCAGGAAGTGCTGGCGGCGGTGAAGCGCGGCCTGCCCGCTGTGATCGTGAACCCCACCGTGATCCTCGGCCCGCGGGACGTTCATCTCATCTCCGGATCTCTCATCCGGGAGGTATATCGACGGTGGATCCCCTTTGCGTTGCCCGGCGGGCTCAACCTCGTGGATGTGGCGGCCGTGGCGGCCGGCCATATCGCCGCGGCAGAACAAGGCCGCGTGGGCGAGCGATATATCCTGGGAGGGGTGAACCTCACCCACATGGAGTTGCTCCGAATGACGGCCCAGATTGTAGGTCAGCGCCCCCCCATCGGAGTCCTCCCGCGCGCGTGCGTCCCAGCTCTGGCAGCCTTGTTCGAATGGGCGCAGCGGATATGGCCCCATCCGCTTCCCATCAGCGCGGAACAGCTCCGCCTGTCCACCCGTTACTTCTTCTTCAGCAGCCGCAAAGCGGAGGCCGAACTCGGCCTCCCGCCAACGGACCCTGTGAAGGTGATCCGGGAGACGTTCCTCTGGTACCGCGATCACGGCTACCTGTAGTCCCTCGCCGAACGCGCAAAGCCCGACGCCATGGCGTCGGGCTTTGTCGTCATCCTCCAAGATCTCGTCGGCAAGAGGCTCCCTCGCCGACGAACTCCGCCCGGGCGACTCACTCGACCTTGGGCAGATGCTCCAGAGCCTCTTGCACCCGCTCCACCGGATATTCGTAGTCCACCAGCTCGCCGCGCAGATACGCGTCGTAGGCGGAAAGGTCGAAGTGGCCGTGCCCACTGAAGTTGAAGACGATGACGCGCGGCTCGCCCGCCTCACGGGCAGCCAGGGCCTCGTCAATGGCCGCCCGCACCGCGTGGGAGGTCTCTGGGGCGGGCACGATGCCCTCCGCCTGTGCGAATTGAAGAGCCGCCTCAAAGCAACTCACCTGTCCGTACGCGCGGGCCTCGATCAGGTTGTTCGCGTAGAGCAGGCTGACCAGCGGGGCCATCCCGTGATATCGCAAGCCGCCAGCATGGATGCCCGCCGGGACGAAGTCGTGCCCCAGAGTGTGCATCTTCACCAGCGGCGTCATGCGGGCCGTGTCACCGTAGTCATACGCGTAAATGCCTCGCGTCAACGAGGGACAGGCCGTCGGCTCCACCGCGACGATGCGCGTCTTCTTCCCGTTGACCAGATTCTCCCGGACGAAGGGGAAGGCGATGCCGGCGAAGTTGGACCCGCCGCCCACGCATCCGATCACAACATCGGGATACTCGCCCGCCATCTCCATCTGCTTGAGCGTCTCCAGCCCGATGATGGTCTGATGCATCAGCACGTGGTTGAGCACCGAGCCCAGGCTGTACTTGGTATCCTCACGGGTGGCCGCCTCCTCCACCGCCTCGGAGATGGCGATCCCCAGGGAGCCCGGCGAATCCGGGTCCTGCTCCAGGATCTGGCGCCCCGCCTGCGTCTGGTCGCTCGGGCTGGGAACCACCGTAGCGCCCCAGGTCTCCATCAGCACACGGCGATACGGCTTCTGGTGATAGCTCACCTTTACCATGTACACCTTGCACTCGATATCGAAGAACTGGCAAGCCATGGAGAGAGCGCTTCCCCACTGGCCGGCACCCGTCTCCGTAGTGATGCGTGTGGTCCCCTCCTTCTTGTTGTAATACGCCTGCGCCACAGCCGTGTTGGGTTTGTGGCTGCCCGGTGGGGAGACGCCCTCATACTTGTAGTAAATGTGGGCGGGGGTGTCCAGTGCCTGCTCAAGACGCCGGGCGCGGATGAGCGGGGTCGGGCGCCAGAGCTTGTATACCTCCTGGATCTCCTCAGGGATATCAATGTACCGCTCCGCGCTCACCTCCTGCTGAATCAGCGCCATGGGGAAAAGCGGCGCCAGATCGTCCGGCCCTGCTGGCTGCTTGGTCACGGGATGCAGCACCGGCGGCGGCGGGAACGGCAGATCGGCTATGATGTTGTACCATTGCGTCGGCAGCTCTTGCTCTGACAGGATGAACTTCGTCTGTCCCATGCTGATCTCCTCCCATTTCTCTTGAGATGATGATGGGTGATCGAAACTTCGCATCCCGGCACACCTCCCCGGGATACCGTCCATACCCTTTCCTCCCGGAGCGTATCTGAAAATCACCAGCAAGGTGTTTGAGGGGCTCCCTCAGCTACCAGCTCCACAGGAGGAGATAGAGGGGAGGACTCCCCTCCACGGGAATCCCACTTTTCCGGCCTGCACCTGCCTGTCTCGGCTCTCTTCGCAGGGACCTGGACCGAGACCAACAGGCCAAAGGCGGGAGAAGGGCTTTCCCCGAAGGAACTCCGCTGCCTCCGCCTCCCTATGGCAGAGACAACAACATTTCTCAGCCGCCCTCACAGGCGATCAAAGAATCGACGGAGGCAGGTTCGGAAATCAAAAACTCCCGTCCCCGAAGGGACGGGAGCTAAACCCGCGGTGCCACCCTGCTTGGGAGATCCTCAGGAATCTCCCCGCTCTCAGCTCGTTAACGGAAGCCACCCGGCTCAGCCTACTCAGCGCAGGAGCTTCATCGCAAAGCCCTACCGCCGTTCAGCCTGCGGCTCCCCGGCCCATTCAGTGCCAGCGCTGACGTCAGGCTCACACCCTCCCCGACTCGCTTGGTCCCGCTTCGGCACCTACTAGCCCGGTTCCTCGCCATTACCCACTATGTGCGATGTGATCTCTTCGGCAGGCCCCTTGGGCAAAGGGAGTATAGCACAAGCGCTGCCGGCTGTCAATCGCTATTCGCCTGCCTCCAGATGCGGCTTGATCTTGCTCAGCAGGCGAGCCTTGGGCATGGCGCCGATCAGGCGCTCCACCTCCTCGCCGTTCTTGAACAGGATCAACGTGGGAATGCTCATGATCCCATAGGTCGTCATCGTCGCCGGATTCTGATCGACATCCAGCTTGGCGACCTTCAGCTTACCGTCGTATTCCTCCGCGATCTCCTCCAGAATCGGGGCGATCATCTTGCACGGTCCACACCATTCTGCCCAGAAGTCGGTCAGCACCGGGATGTCCGATTGCAATACCTCTTCCTCAAAAGTCGCATCCGTTACAACGACCGGCTTAGCCATGCCTTTCCTCCTGAGACGATTCTATCCAACCCCCACCAGCGCCCTGGCACCTTCCATCCCTTATCCACCCTGCCGGGCAGAAGATGTGGCCCTCAGGTGAGCACGCAAGGCCGCAGCGGCCTCGCTTACATCCGGGATCGCGAGGGTCAAGCGCTCCAGGGGACACAGATCCGTGCGATCTCGATTGAAGATGGCGGGCACCAACATCTTCCAGGACGCCCGAACGCCGGCAGTTTCCAGCGTCTGGCGCGCCGCCTCGCTGAAGCACTCCCCATAAACGGCGCTCAGGCCAGACTGACATGACAGGACGGCCACCGCCCGCCCTACGATCCGGTCGGCCAGGGTCGCTCCCTGCGCCGCCTCGCCCAGGCGATCCAGCGCCTCCACCAGGGGTCTAACGCCCGCCCCCCGGCTCCGGGCCAGCACGCGCCCCGACTTCACCAGGACGAACTGCGCGCCCTCCCCGGTCAACAGATCTTTAGCCAGCGCCATATCCTCTTCAAGGCTCATCGAATTCATTATACTGGCGCCCCCAGCACTTGTCCAATCCCAATTCATCCGGGTATAATCAGCCCATGTCAGGACACTTAAGGGAAATCGCGGCAGACCTGCAAACCCACTCCACGTGCTCGGATGGGACGGACACGCCGGCCGAGCTGGTGCAAAAAGCCGCCCAACAGGGGCTTCGCGCGATCGCTCTGACGGATCACGACT
>JAJRVX010000361.1:0-24997 GCA_024277095.1 Chloroflexota bacterium | reverse complement strand
TCGCTGAGCCGATAGCCATATCCGCCGACGGTCTGGGCCTCCGTGTCCGCCTCCACGAACTTGAAGAACGCGGAGGCCATCTCCTCCTGTCCCTCGCCTACGACGTTGATACAGAACTTCCCAGCCTGCTTCACGGCATCATAGATCCGGGTGTCCCGCTTCAGGCCCGCGGCCAGCAGGCGCGGCCGAAACGAAGCCTGCGTGACCCAACTCACCGTCGCCGCGTGGACCTCTCCATCGACGGCCGTCGTCAACACGTAAAGGCCATAGGTGATCGACCGCATCGCCTTCCGCACGTCATTCACAACTCCGCTCTCAGGGGTCATCTCCCATTCCCTCCATCGATCATCACGTACAGTTCCTTTCTCAATCCGCATACCCACAATGGGCAGGGGGATTCCGCAAACGATCCAGCAAGAGGGCGGCCCATCACCACAGGCTACGCCCCCGGCTGCGCCCCAGCGCATCCAGGATGGGCCCAGACCACTCAGGGACCAGGTCAGCCACCGCGCGTATCAGCCCGAAGCACCCGGCCAGCATCTGGTCGCCGTGGGGCACGGCGAAGTAAACCGGGAGATCGCTATCCAGCAGCATCCCCCGCCGCGGGCCGGTGACCGCCAGGAAGTCAAGGGGCTGGGGCGTCGCATCCAACACCAGCGCCCCATGTCCGTGCTCCGCGAACACACGCTCATGCGTGATGCTGCCGTCCGCCAGCGCATGCAGCCATCCCTCCAACGCCTCCCGGCTCAGCAAACCCGTATGATGCTCAAACAGACGGATGATCTGCCCATCCCGATATTGGAACGCCAGGCAGTGGAAGTTGCCCACGTTCACGATCTGGGCATCCGACCGCGAGCCCACCACCGGATCCTCGCGAGCGCCCAAAACGGCGGCCGGCGCCGTATCCATCACGTACACGGGCAGCCCGCTCTGCTCCACGGCCGTTCGGGCGACCGCTCGAAGCCGCGTCATGATGGCCGGGACGGCGTCCGCCGGGAAGGCGAACGTGGACAGCCGGCGATCAGCTTGCAGTCGCTCGGCCAGGTAGTCCAGCCGGAACTGGCGATCGCTGACATCCGGCGGGGCGTCGCCATGATCGAACACGGCGACGGCCAGGGCGTCCGGCCGCAGATCGGCGCCAAACGCGGCGAAGGCCGCCCGGATCGCCCCGTAGTCCAGGTCTCGCATCTCCACGTGGGCGATGCCCTCGCGCCGGGCCAGCGCGGCCGCCTCATCCTCCGAGACGATCTGGACGCCCAGATCCCGCTGAACGGCCTCCAGGTCATCGTTGAAGGAGCGCGCCGCGTCGGGCGTGGCGAAGAGGGGCAACCCCGCCTCGCGATGATCCCTCGCCGCCCACGCGCTGGGCCCGCCCCCCATGATGACCCCGGTGAGGAGCACCCCATCCCGGCGGGCGGTCGCCTCCCGGATCTGCCGGGCCACTCGCAGCGTCGGCGACGGCATCACCATCTTCAGGTAATTCTCGGGATCCCGCCCGGCGTCGAACAAGAGGATGTCCTGGGTCCCGGTGCCCACGTCTACGGCCAAAATCTTCATCGCATGCGTCCTACAGAGGCTTCACGCGCCACGAATCGGCTTCCCGGCGCTCGCATCTACCCCTCGCCGGCCAGATGTTGCAACGGATCCGGATGTCCGGCCGCCTGCTCGGCGTGAT
Organism: Chloroflexota bacterium; assembly: GCA_024277095.1. Taxonomy (GTDB): domain Bacteria; phylum Chloroflexota; class Anaerolineae; order DUEN01; family DUEN01; genus DUEN01. Next base: position 23,322 of record JAJRVX010000361.1, on the reverse strand, counting down.
AGCTGGAGCGCACCAACGGCCCCGACTCCACCCAGCGGAACCCGCGGGCGATGGCCTCCTGCCGTAGCTCCTCGAACTCCGCCGGCGTGTAGTACCGGGCGATGGGCAGATGAAAGCGGCTCGGCTGCAGATACTGCCCGACGGTCAGGATGTCCACGTCCTGGGCGCGAAGATCGTCCATGACCTGAAGTAGCTCGTCCCACTCCTCGCCCAATCCCACCATGATGCCGGACTTGGTGAGCCCGTCGGGAACCATCTCCTTCGCCCGGCGCAGCAACTCCAGGGATCGAGGGTACTTTGCCTGGGGACGGACCGTCCGATACAGGCGGGGGACGGTCTCCACGTTGTGATTCAGGATCTCCGGCCGGGCATCCATTACGGTCTTCAGCGCGTCCCAATTTCCTCGAAAGTCAGGGATCAGGACCTCGATGGTGCAGCCGGGCACCAGCCTGCGGATCCATCGGATCGTCTCGGCGAAGACCCACGCGCCGCCGTCCGGCTGCTCATCCCGATTGACGGAGGTGAGCACGGCGTGTCGCAGCCCCATCGTCTGGATCGTCTCCGCCACCCGACGCGGCTCATCGGGATCAAGGGGGGCCGGACGCCCCGTCTTGATCTTGCAGAAGCCGCACGAGCGCGTGCACGTATCCCCCATGAGGAGGAAGGTGGCGGTCCCACGCCCCCAGCACTCGCCGATGTTCGGGCAGCCGGCCTCCTCGCACACGGTGTGCAGCGAATGCCCGCGCATCAGCCCCTTGATCCGACGATAATTGGGCGTGTCCTGCACACGCACGCGCAGCCAGGGAGGCCGCCGCCCCCGGGTCAACTGCCCCCTTCGTCCCGCGGCGCCTCCCCTCCCACGACGCGAACCCTCTTCAGTCGGCATCATCCGCCCTTACGCCTCACGCTTTACGTTTTACGCCTTACGTTTTACGCTTTCGCCTTTACGCTCCACGCACGCCCCACGTCACATGTGTATCGCCTGCCCCAGCACGGCGTGGGCGGCCTCCATCAGGCTCTCGGACAACGTTGGGTGCGCGTGCACGGTGCGGGCGATCTCCTCCACGGTCAGCTCCCAGGTCCGGGCCAACACGATCTCCGGCAGCAGCTCCGTCACCTCGGGGCCCACGAAATGAGCGCCCAGGATCTCACCGTATTTGGCGTCGGCGACGATCTTGACGAACCCCTCCCGCTCGGCCAACCCCAGCGCCTTGCCGTTCGCCTGGAAGGGGAACTGCCCGACCTTGACGTCATGCCCACGCTCGCGGGCCTGGGCCTCCGTCAACCCCATGGAGGCGACTTGCGGCTGGCAGTAGATACAACGGGGCATCCAGGTGTAATCCTCGATCGGCGTCGTCTCGTGCCCGGCGATGTGCTCGGCGGCGACGATGCCCTGGGCGGACGCCACATGAGCCAGCGGCATCTTGCCCGTCAGGTCGCCGATGGCATAGATGCCGGGGACGTTCGTGCGCATATAGCCATCCACCACCACCGCTCCCCGCTCAACCTGGACGCCGACCTGCTCCAACCCCAGATCCTCGGAGTTGGGCTGCACGCCGATGGCGATCAGCACCACATCCCCCTCCAGGGTCTGCTCGCCATCCGGCGACGAGACGCGCACCTTCACGCCGTCGTCCGCGGGTTCCACACTTTCCACCCGGGTATCCGTGTGCAACTGAATGCCCCGCCGCTGGAAAGACCGCGCCAGCGCCGCGCTGACGTCCTCATCCTCCAGCGGAGCAATGCGCGAGAGCATCTCCACAACGGTGACCTCGGCCCCGTACGTGCGATAGATGTGGGCGAACTCCAGGCCGATGGGGCCCGCGCCCACCACGATGATGTGCCCGGGCACCTCCGTGCGCTCCAGCGCCTCCCGGCTGGAGATCACCCGCTCGCCGTCGATGGTCACGCCGGGGATGGAGCGAGGCCGGGCGCCGGTGGCCAGGATGATGTTCTTCGCCGAGAGGGTCTTCCCCCCCGGCTCCACGACGACCTGCCCCGGGCCGGCCAGTCGACCGGTCCCCTGCACGACGTCGATGCTGTTCTTCCGCATGAGAAAGTTGACCCCGCGCACCAGCCGCTTGGACACCTCCCGGCTGCGCTTGATGGCCTGGCTGTAATCCAGCGTCAGATTCTCGAAGTGAAACCCGAACTCCTTGCCCCGTCCCAGCAGGCTCACGACCTCCGCGTTGCGCAACAGGGCCTTGGTGGGGATACACCCCCAATTCAGGCAAATCCCCCCCAACGCCTCACGTTCGATCACGGCCACCTTCTGGCCTAACTGAGCGGCCCGGATGGCCGCCACATAGCCGCCCGGCCCCCCGCCGATGACGATGACATCATAGCTGTCGGCAGGCTGTGCCATGATACGCCTCCTCATCTACTTGTATAATCCGAACTGCCTATCCTTCCACCTTCACAACGACCTTGTGGATCGCATCGGTTCCATCCGGGAAGACGCCGCTCAGGAATCGTCCTCCACCCGCCCCCTGCATGACCCCATCCCCGTCGGTGACGCGAACCTGAATCGTCGCTCGGGGGCCAGAGGGGGCCATCCAATCCCAATGCCACAGAGTCCACACGAAGGGCTGAAAGTCCGGGGTACGCACCCGCGTGAGCGTCGCCTCATGCCACGTCTTCCCATCGTCCACGCTGACCTCCACCCTGGCGACGCCGGAACTTCCGGCGAAGGCCCGCCCCCGAATCCGGTAAGGCGCCTTCGGGATCTGCTCGCCGGACTTGGGACGCTCGATCTGGGAGTTGGGACGGATAAACGCGTCGTTGCTCCAGCCCTTCTGCTCCCAATACCCCAGATGATGATTGGTGATCGCCTCAATGCTCACGATCCACTTGGGTTGCTTCATCCCATACCGGCCAGGCCACAGCGCCCGCAGCGGGGCGCCGTTCTTAACCGGCAGCGGCTCGCCGTTCATGTTGTAAACCAACACGGAGCGCTCATCTCGCGCCAGATCAACGGGGATGGCCGTATGGAAGTCATCCGCCCCTCGCACGATCAGCTCCGTGGTGTCGGGTTTGACCCCGGCCATCTTCAGCAGATCGGCCATCCGGATCCCCTCCCACACGGCGTTGCTGATCAGGTCGCCCCCCACCGGGTTGGAGATGCACTCCAGCGTGCGCATCTCCTGAACCCCGGGCAGGCTCTTGATCTCCTCCAGGGAGAGGCTCAGCTCCGTTTCCACGTTGCCGAAGAGCCGGAGCCGCCAGGCATCGACATCGATCCGAACCTCCGGCACGTTGTAATACACGGAATAAAAATCCTCGTTGTTGGTGACCCGGATCCCGTCCACAACGGGGCCTTCCTCGATGGAGCCACCGACACCGGGGGGAGAGGCCTCGGTCGGCTCGACGGGTTTGGGGGTATTCGTCGGCGAGGGGGGAAGCACGATACCACCGGGCTGACACGCCGCCAGCCACAGCCCGGCCAGTGAGCCACCCATCGCTCGTAGCCATTCTCGCCGGGAGATCTTTCGCATTTTACGCTCCTTTCCATCCATCACAACACGATCACTCCATCTCCGCCTTCCGCATCATCTCGTTCCCAATCCCAGCCCTCACATTCCGCATCACGCGCTTCACATCTTCATAGGGATGCTACCATATCCTAACGTCACGCCTCCGGAAAGACCTTGCCCGGGTTCATGATCCCGTTGGGATCGAACACCCTCTTAATGCCCAGCATCTTCTCGATGGCCAGGGGGCCCAACGCCCCGGGGAGAAACTCCTTCTTCAACAACCCGATGCCATGCTCACCTGACAGCGTCCCCCCCAGCTCCACAGTCGCCTCGAACACGGCCTGGGCTGCCAGGGCGACCCGGCGCATCTCGTCCGGATCTCGACGGTCACACATGATGTCCGGATGCACGTTCCCATCGCCGATATGCCCGAACGTGGGGATCAGCACATCGTACTCCCGGGCGATGGCCTGGATCCGCCGGATCATTTCGGGGATCTTGGATCGCGGCACGGCGATATCCTCGGTCAGCCGGTTGGGCTTGATCAGCGCCAGCGCCGGGGACACGCTGCGACGGGCCAGCCACAGCTTCTCCTCCTCCTCGGGCGTGGTGGCCACATCCACCGGGTCGGCGCCCATCCTATGGCAGATCTCGGCCACGCGGTGAATTTGCGGCTCCACGGCTTCCGGCTCCCCGTCCACGGCGATCAGCATCAGCGCCTCCGCCTCCACGGGCAACCCGACCTGAAGCTTCCGCTCGACGGCCTGGATGCACGCCTGATCCATGAGCTCCGTCGTCAGCGGCAAGATGCCCTTGGAGAGGATGGCATTCACGGTACGGGCCGCGTCCTCCAGGCGTGCGTACGCGGCCATGGCCGTCGCCCGCGCCGCCGGGGCGGGAAGCAGTCGCAGCGTGACCTCCGTGATCACCCCCAAGGTTCCCTCGGATCCGACGAAGAGCTGCGTCAGATTGTACCCCGTCACGTTCTTGATCTGCCGTCCCCCGGTACGCAGCACGTCCCCACCGGGCAACACGACCTCCAGGCCGAGCACGTAATCCTTCGTCACGCCGTACTTCAAGCAACGCGGCCCCCCAGCATTGGTCGCCACATTCCCCCCGATGGTGGACATATAGAGGCTGGCGGGGTCCGGCGGATAGATCAAGCCATACGGGCGCAGCTCATCCTGCAAGGTCTGATTGACGACGCCCGGCTCCACCACAGCCACCATATCCTCCGGGGAGATCTCCCGGATGCGGTTCATGCGGGCCAGGTTCAGGACAATGCCTCCCTGGGGCACCGATGCGCCGGCCAGGCCCGTGCCCGCGCCCCTGGGCACCACCGGGATACGCTCCCGGTTGGCGATGCGCAGCACGGCCGCCACCTGTTCCGTGGTCGTCGGATTGACCACCACATCCGGTAAGCCCTCGGCCCAGGTCCCGTCGTACGAGTATACGATCAACTCCTCTGGCCGGGTCAGGACCCGCTCGGGGCCCAGCGCGTCCCGCAGCTCTCGCAACACGTGGGAGGGAATCGCCATCCTCGCTCCTCGCTACCCCGCCCTGGAAGACTCGGCCCGGGCATACGCCTCATCCAACAATTGCGTGAGATGCCGCACCCGCACGGGGATCCCATGCTCACGAACGCCCATCTGGATCTGGAGCAGGCAGCCGGGGTTTCCCGTGACCACCGTATCCGCTCCTGTGCCGGCGATCTTTCGCACCTTGTCCTCCAACAGCCGATCAGCCATCTCCGGGTGGGTCAGATTGTAGATGCCCGCGCTCCCGCAACACCGCGTGCTATCCGGCAGGGGCCGCAGCTCCAGGCCGGGTATGCGACGCAATACCCGAACGGGCGGCTCCCGAACCCCCTGCGCGTTGGCCAAATGACAGGGCTCGTGGTACGTGACCGTACAGCGCACCTCCGCCAGGGGGACGGCATCATCCAGAACCTCGGCCAGCCACTCACTTACATCCCGCATACGGCGAGCCATGGCCAGCGCCCGCGGATAGTATACCGGATCGTCACGCAACAGGTGCGGGTACTCCTTGATCATTCCGGCGCACGCCGCGCAGTCCGCCACGATCATATCCAGATCCTGATACCGGGCGAACAGATCGATATTGCGGCGCGCCAGATCGCGAGCCATCCGCTTGTTGCCCTGATCGTCATGCGGAGCGCCGCAGCACACCTGCCCGGGCGGCGTCACCACCTCGCACCCATTGCGGGTCAGGACGCGCACCGTGGTCTGGCTGACATCGGCCAACACCTGGCTCATCATACAACCCAAAAAGAAGCCGACACGGTAACGGCGCTCACCTTGCGCCGGCGTGACCTCCGCCAGCCGGGCGTGCAACGGCCGGGAGGGAAGCCGGGGCAGCAGCCCTTCCATATGGAACAAGGTATGGAAGGCCGGATGCCGGCCCTTCAACGCCCGCAGAACGGGGCGCACCACGCGGGGAAGCCCCAGCCGCTGATACAGGCGCGCCATCCTCATCACCGGCTCCATCGCACGCGCGGACGTGAGGAAACGGTCCAGCGCGATGCGCGCCCACCATGGACGCCCTGCCTTCACGGCGTAGGCCGCTCTCCCATCCAGGATCAGCTCCCCGATGGGCACCCCGGGAGGACACACCGTGTTGCAGGCCCGGCAGTCCAGGCAGTGATAGAGATAATCGGCGATGCTGGAGGTCAAATCCAGCTTCCCGTCCTCTACCGCTCGCAGCAACGCCAGCCGGCCGCGCGGGGACATCGTCTCCAGCGTGGTCTCCTGGTAGGTAGGACACACCGGCAGGCAACGACCGCAGCGGATGCAGCCCTGCAGCACATCATAATCGGGGAACTCCGGCCCCGTAACCTGTTGCCCAGGGATGATCTGTTGTAGCAACGATGTCATGCCGTCGCCTCACGCCCAAGGACAAGCCCGGCGATCATACATCGCATGATACGCCAGAGCCCACGCCCTGTCCAAAATCGCCCGGTGAAACACAGCGACCAGGCGGACGATGGATCGTCCGCCTGGTCATGTGAAAATCCCACAGGAGGATTAGATGACCTTGAGCTCCGGATCCGGCCGGAAGGACATGACGCTGACCCGGGCGGCGATGGTCTCGGCCAGCTTACGGAAGGCCTGCGCCGAGGCGGATTCCGGCGCAACGGCGACGATCGGCCGTCCGCTATCGCCGCTCTCCCGGATCTCCCGATCCAGGTAGATCCGGCCCAGGAAGGGCAACCCCAGCTCACGCGCGGCCTTCTCGCCACCGCCCTCCCCGAAGACGTCACCGGCCATGTTCTCGATGATGCCCAGCACGGGCACATCCAGCCGCTGGAAGGCGTGCAGTCCCCGGCGGGCGTCGGCCAACGCGACCTCCTGAGGCGTGGTCACGATGATCCCGCCGGTTACGGGCACCGACTGCGCCAGCGAGAGCTGCGCGTCGCCCGTGCCGGGAGGCAGATCCACGATCATGTAATCCAGCTCCCCCCAGTCCACGTCCGTGAAGAGCTGGCGGATGGCCTGATGGAGCATGGGCCCTCGCCAGATGACGGGCTGGTCCTTGGGGATGAGGAACCCCATGGACATGACCTCCACGCCATAGGTCTTGGGCGGCACTAGCTTGTCGCCGCGCGGGGGAGGCAGCTCCGACACCCCCATCATGATGGGTACGTTAGGCCCGTAGATGTCGGCGTCCAGGATGCCCGTTTTGGCCCCCAACTGCGCCAGGGCGACGGCCAGGTTGACGGCCACCGTGGTCTTACCCACGCCCCCCTTCCCGGAGGCGACGGCCAGGATGTTGCGGACGGGGATCTCCAGCCGCCCGGCGATCCGCTGATCCGATCGCACGTTGGCGTCCATCTTCACGTGGACATCCTTCACACCGGGCAGGGTCATCACCGCTCGCCGCACATCGTCCTCGATCTGGGTGCGAAGCGGACAGGCGGGAGTGGTCAACATGATGGTCAGGCTCACCACCCCGTCCTGGATCCGGATATCACGAACCATGTTCAGACTGACCAGGTCACGGTGCAGCTCCGGCTCCTGTACATTCCTCAACACGTTTAAGACGTCCTGTTCCGTAAGGACGCCCTTCTCTTCGTCGCTCATCTTCTTCTCCTCAACTCATGATGAAATACAACTCACCTACTCGCGAGGGGGCAACGCCACGCCGAAACGTGGAGCGTGAGAAAGGGCATCGCGATCACCCTCCGCCCGCCTCTCTCCCATCACGATCAGGGCGCCATCCCCACCGGCGGCCGGGGTGCAGCCAGCCACGCCTCTCGATCCCGAATCCGATGCAGTCGGACATCCTCATCGGCCATACGGGCCACATCTCGCCCCAGCCGGACGGCATAATTCGTGCCCCGATCCCATGGATACACCTGGCTCATACTGGCAAAGTACAGCCCCGGCACGGGGGTCGCCAACGACGGGATGCGCTGCGAGTAATGCAGGGACACCACCGGCTGCGCGTAGCTCTCCCGATGGAGCCACATGCCCTGCACCCACGATCGATCGAAGGACGGGTTGAACTCCTTCAGCGTGGGCAGGAAGAGATCGGCCAGTTCCTCAAGGGTCATCTGAAAGTACGCGTGCTCCGTGGGCAGGTAATCGCCCAGGTAGACCAGGTGCTGCCCCCCGTAGTGCTCGGGCTCGATGTAGTTGGTATGCTCGACGAGGGCCAGGAAGGGCATCCCCTCCCGCTTGGGCAGGTTGATCCAATAGAGCCCCTGGGTAAGGGGGCGATCCAAGGCGACCGTCATGACCACCGCGCCCAGCGAGCGAAGCTCCAGCAGCCCATCCAGGTAATCGCGCGGCAGGGCGGGCGTGATCCTCGCCATGAGGGCGGGAGACACGGTGCTGATGACCACATCGAAGCGCTCCTCGCCATCCGGCGTGGCGACCGCCAGCCCCTCCTCATCCGGCCGAATATGCTCCACCCGAGCGGATCGCCGGATATGGGCGCCGCGCTCCTCCGCCCTCTCGGCCAATCGGTCGATGAACGCCTGAAACCCGCCCTCAAAATAGCCCAAGGCCGGGCTGCGCTTGAAAATGCGCGCCCAGAACCAGGCGAGATTGATGTCCTGATAGTAGTCCCCGAACTTGCCAATCAGCAGGGGCTCCCACAACGTCTGGTACGCCCGCTCCCCCATCCAGCGTTTCAGCCAATGATGGGCTCGCTCCCGCTCGAATCGACGCCAATCCCGGCTGACCCAGCGCAGGTACGCGATGACCAGCCCCATGCGGAGCTTCTCCCACAGGGAGAGATGGGGGAATCGCAGCAGGCGAAGGGGGGTGTCAAAGGGGTAGTTGGCCCCCCGGTAGTACATGGCGGTGATGGGGCGGCGAAAGAACACCCGGGCGCCGATCTCCTGCGCCAGCTCCAGGATGTCCTTGTCCGAGGCGAACAGATGATGATAGAAGCGCTCTAACGGCCAGTCCCAGGAGTCGGCCCGAAAGCCGGAGGCCAGCCCGCCCAGATAGGGAGCCCCCTCCAGAACGGTGACGGCATACCCGCGAGACGCCAGTTCATACGCGGCCGTGAGGCCGGCGATTCCGCCCCCGATGATGCCGATGCGCGCGGTTCCATTCATTCCAGACACTCCATGCGGATCGGGAGACGCACGATCCGCTGCTGACGCTGTGCCGGCTGGGCGCCCCATCACGCCGCCTGCTCAAGCTGGCCGGTCTCGGCCAGATAGCGGTTGACCTCAGCCTGCGCGCGTTGGTACAGACGCAACAGATCCGCATCGCTTCCCTTGAATTGCATGATCGTCTGGCGAGAGCAGGCCGCACAACCGCGCATGAACTTGTAACTGCCATTCGTGCACTTCAGACACCCGTTCAGACGGATCATCAACAGGGAAAAGGCGAGGCTGTCCGGGTGTGTCTCCGGTAATTCGGCCACACGTGTAACCAGGTCACGCCATTCCGGCCCACGCAGGTCCTTCAGCTCCGGGATCAGGCGCGGCGGAAAGAGAATCTCTGATTTTGGATATACGGATACGGGCATAGTCACTCCTCGAGCAGCCAAACGACGGCCGCTTATGGTGTAAAAGGCCCGGGGAGTCCCCGAGCCTGGATTACGATCCTGGCGATGCGAACGGCAACGACCCATCACTCCTGTTCTCCGGATTCCTCCTCCGGCTTCTGTTTCTCCTGCCTCTGGGCCCGGCGGGCGGCCGCCGCGGCCCTGCGCCGCTCGATCTCCTCGGGGCTTAGCTTGCCTCGCCCGCCCCTCTTGGCAGCGGCGCCGGCCTGTCGCGACGCACGGGCTTGCCTGGCCTTCTCCTTGGCCGCCCGGGCCTCCTCCTCAGCGGCGAACTGACTCGGGTACAGCGCCGCATAGTACTCCAGGGGCACCATCAGCTCCTGCTTGGTGTAAATCAGCCGCGGATAGCGCTCGTACACGGCCAGCTCGTAATCATGGTCCATGCGGATCGCATCAAACGGACAGAACTCGGCGCAAAACCCGCAGCTCATGCAGATGGACGCGTCGATATAGAACTCGGCCGGCCGGGTGATCGGCTTGCCCTTCTCGTCCTTATCGCGCACGATCCAGATGCACTGCGGCGGACAGACCTTGGAGCAGATGCCGCACGCCGTGCAGCGCTCCTTCCCCGTCTTGGCGTCATAGAGCAGCATGGGGATGAAGCGGAAGCGCTCGGGGATCACGCGCCGCTCCTCCGGGTACTGGATCGTGAAGATCCCCTCCTCATCAGGCCTCTGTCGGAGGATCTCCCGCCCACCCGCGTACCGACTCGGGATCTTCTGCAGATCATCGATATACGTGTAGATCCAATGCTTCATGGTGACGCCCAGGCCCTTGAGCACCCCCACACCAAACATGTCCACCTCCGATCAGCGATCCGTCTCGCCCAGCACGATGTCGATGGCCCCCAGATTGATGATAGCATCCGCCACCTTGTACCCGACGGACATGGGCCCCAGCGCGGTAAGATTGATGAAGCTGGGCGCTCGTATGTGATAGCGGAACGGATTGGGGCTGCCATCGCTCACGATGTAGAAGCCCAACTCGCCCTTGGGCGCTTCAATGCGGCTATACACCTCGCCCGGCGGCACGCGGAAGGAATACTGCTTCTTTCCGCTCATCACCTCGCCCTCGGGGATATCGGCCAGCGCCTGCTTCAATATGCGCAGGGCCTGGCGCATCTCCTCCACACGCACGCGATAGCGGTCGTAGACGTCGCCGCCGTAGAACACGGGAATATCAAAATCGAAACGGTCGTAGATGCAGTAGGGTTCCGCCTTACGGATATCATACTGGACGCCGGAGGCGCGCAGCAGGGGGCCGCTGACGCTGAGAGCGACCACGTCCTCAGGCGATAGATAGCCCACCCCCTTACATCGGGCGACCAGGATCTCATTCTCCGTCAACAGCCGCTCGAGTTCATCGATCCGGCGGGGCAACCGCTCGTTGACGAGATAGCGACACTGCTCCAGCCACTCCTCCGAGACGTCATGAGCGACGCCTCCAAATCGCATGTAATTGCACATCATGCGGCTGCCCGAGGCGGCCTCGAACAGGTCCAGGATCAGCTCCCGCTCCTCGATGGCGTAGAGCGCCGGCGTGAAGAACGCCCCCAGATCGTTCAGCAGGAACCCGATCGCCCACGCGTGATTGAGCACGCGCGTGAGCTCCGCCATGATGACCCGAATGTACTGGGCCCGCTCCGGGACCTCCAGCCCCATCAGCTTCTCAACGGCCAGCGCGTACCCCAGGTTGTTGGACATGGAGCAGAGATAGTCCAGCCGATCGGTGAACGGCATGTTCATCAGGTACGTATTCCGCTCCCCGATCTTCTCGTGGTTCCGATGGAGATATCCCACCTCCGGCTCCAGCCCGACGATGGTCTCCCCTTCCAGGGTGACGACCATGCGGAACACGCCGTGGGTGCTGGGATGGTGAGGGCCGAAGTTGACCACGATCCGCTCCGTCTTCAGATCGCCCTCGGCGCCCGGCGGGGGCTCCACCGGCAGCCGGTACTGCACGACCGGCTGTTGCCACGTCTCCGGGTCCCAACCGTCCGGGTACATCACGTTATCATGCCAGGGCGCCCGATCCTCCGCCCAGGTATGGCGGCCGTCGGGATGCCGGCTGCGGAACGGCTTGTGATCGGCCTCGTAATACGCCTCGTGCCAATCCTTGCGCATGGGGTGTCCGTGGAACCCCTCCCACAACAGGATGCGGCGCAGGTTGGGATGGCCGATGAACCGAATCCCGTAGAGATCCCAGATTTCCCGCTCCTGTAGCTCGGCCCCCGGCCACACGGACACCACGGAAGGCACCTCCGGATTCGACTCCGGCATGCGCACCTTCAGCACGATCGGCCCGCCGCCGCGTTTGGTGGAGTACAGATGATACACGACCTCAAAGCGATTGGTCTCGTCACGGCCCTTGTATCCCAGATAATCCACGCCGGTGACGCTGGACAGGAAATCGTAGCCCTCATGATCGCGCAGATACAACCCCAGCTGCAACAGCTTATCCGGCGCCACGATCAGAGAACCGTTCTCCATGCGCTCCAGGACCGCGCCCGGCACAGCATCGTTATAAGGCAGCGCCTCGTGGGTCTCTACGGTTGCTTCGGACATCTCAGCTCCTCACATGCGCTCATAATCGAGATACAGGCGAATCCCCAGACACGCTCTCCTCCCGGGGAGGCAAGAGGGCCCTATTCACTGCCGCCCTCCCCGGAGACGCTCGATGGACCTCACGCCGTCCCGGCCTCCTCCTCCCCCTCGCTCGCGGCCGGCTGGAGGGTTCGCTGTCGGATCTCGGGGACCCGACGCGGGTCGAAGATATCCGGCCCCAACACAGGCTGCGGGATGGCGTCCTGAACCCCCTTCTGATACCACGGCACTTGCTTGATGGACTGCCGAGCGATCTTCTCCCGCAGCTTGAGGACGCCATGCAAGAGCGCCTCGGGGGTCGGCGGGCACCCGGGCACGTACACATCCACGGGCAGGAACCGATCGATGCCGGAGACGACGTTATACCCCTCCTTGAAGGGGCCCCCGCCGGTGGCACATGCCCCCATCGCGATCACATAGCGGGGCTCCGCCATCTGGTTGTAGATGCGCACGATCTGGGGGACCATCTTCTTCGTTACCGTGCCGGAGACGATCATCAGATCGCTCTGGCGAGGCGACGGCCGCATCACCTCCATGCCGAAGCGGGCCATATCGTAGCGACCTGCCGCCGTGCAGATCATCTCAATGGCACAGCAGGCCAGCCCGAACATGAGAGGCCACACGGACGTCTTGCGGATCAGGTTGTACATGTAATCAAGGGAGGTGATGAAGACGTTGCGTTGCAGCTCTGAGGGAACCTGATTGCGGGCATCCTTGGCTTCATCTGGGTTCATGTTCATGTTCTCCCTGCCACGAGGTTAGACCATCAGCGGCCGTGAACGGACGTATCGATCGACCACGGGGGTACCCGTCCCAACGCTGAGGCAGGCCCTGAGCATAATCATAGCCGACGGCACCCGGCCAATGGTGTAGGCCCAATTCCGATCAAATTTACCGTCAAAATTCCCCGGGCCGGCACACACCGCCGACAGATATCACGACAGGCCATCCCTCAAGGCACTCACCGAGAGGATCAGGGGAGTGAGGTCGCGGTCAGACCGCCGCGCTGGGACACGTGAGCGATTTTACAATAGGATAGAAGCTCTTGCAAGTCCTCCTTCCACCAAGTGAAACGCTGAAGAGCGAGCGGAAGGCTTCCTCGTCCAATGCCTTCCATCGCGACCCGAGCTCCCCCCATTCCGGCTATACTTACGGTAGGAAAGATAGCTTACAGAAAATCCTTGTCCGGATTCGCTCTTTGCTGTACAATGTTCAAGCAACTAGCCACCGGACAGTTTGACTGCGCATCTCCTGCGATAGCTCTACCGATGCCGCAGTAGGGGCGCAGCGGCGCTGCGCCCCTACATTCGGGACGTTTGATAGGGGAGCATGTCGCTTCTCGCTAGTTCCCTCGCAAAAGTGTCCGGTAGTTAGTTCCAGCAACACAATTTCGTTCCTGGGATCCCAGGTAGTCTCCCTCATGGGTGTTGCCGGGGCAGGGGCGATTCATGAATCGTCCCTGCCCACAGATAGGTGGCGGCAGATAAATTCCCCGCCTGGGAAAAAGCCCACAGGAGGCGCCATGCATGCAGCGCTGCTCACAAAATGGTCTCCCGTGGGCTCACCAACACTCGACAGGGGGACTGCCGGACCCTATATCTATTAAAAAAGTTACAGTAATTGACACAAGCTGTCGGCTATGCTACAATCACTCTGGAACGTAAAAGCGATGCTGCTATTCGGGGGAATGCGTCACTGCGCAGCCATCGCGTTCGCTCATCCCGATGGCGGGCGCCTGCGAACTCAGTGGCCAGCCCCGTGCATATCCTACCCCCCCATCCCAATCCGACTCTGCGAGGATGAAGGACGCGAAGATGGCTCCATGTAAGCTTCCAAGTCAACAAGAGAGGTAGGGGCCGTGCAATCTGTTCGTAAACACATCCTGGAGATCCTGAAAGAACGCGGGGGCGCTTCCGTAGCAGAACTCGCCGAGGAACTGGGGATGGCCCCGGTATCCGTCCGGCACCACCTCGATATCCTGCAGGGTCAGGGGCTGATCGCGGTGTCCCATATGCGACGGCGTCGGAGCGTGGGACGGCCTCAGCAGATCTACACCCTGACCGAAGCCGCCCTAGACCATTTTCCCAACAATTTCCGAGAGTTGACCAACGAGATCTTAGAGGGGGTAAAGGAGGTCACCACTCCGGAGCAGCTTCGGGAGGTGTTCCGCCGGATCGCCCTGCGGACCGCCGAGGAGGCGCCGCCCCCTCGAGAAGGACAGACCTTTGAGGAGCGGCTATCGGAGATCGCCGCGTTCCTGGAGCGGAAGGGATACCTCCCGCGATGGGAACGGGACAGCGAGGGGCGCTATCTATTCCACATCATCAACTGCCCCTACGCAGGGGTGTCGGAGAGGCATCCCGAGCTCTGTCAGATGGACGAGATGCTGGCCCAGACGCTGCTGGGGAGCGCGCCCAAACGCCTGTCTCGACTGGCAGACGGCGACCTCCGCTGCACCTATCTCATCGAGCCCCCCACCACCTCCGACAACGCGAGAGATGGGCACGACGGGCGCGACGTCTGATCGCGCCCACATATCAGGATAACCCTCCCATGCGCGATCAGTACGGGCGACGCATCCACTACATGCGCATCTCCCTGACGGATGCATGCAATCTGCGCTGCGTATACTGCATGCCGGAGCACATCCGCTTCCGGCCGCGCGCGGAATTGCTGCAAGACGACGAGATCCTGACCCTGGTGCGGGCATCCGCCTAGCTAGGAGTGGACAAGATCCGCCTTACCGGCGGGGAGCCGACGGTCCGGGCCGGTGTCATCGAGCTGGTGAGGCAGATCGCGCAAGTGCCCGGCATCCGAGATCTCTCCATGACCACCAATGGCATCCTGCTCAGGGAGATGGCCGCCCCCCTGGCGGAGGCCGGGCTCACTCGCGTGAACATCAGCATCGACACCCTGGACCCCAGGAGGTTTCATCACATCACCCGGTGGGGGCATCTGGAAGACGTATGGGCAGGCATCGAGGCGGCGGAGGCCGCCGGGCTCACCCCGATCAAGCTGAACTGTGTGGTCACCCGTGGATATAACGACGACGAGGTGGTGGACCTGGCCCGCCTCACCCTGGACCATCCCTGGGAGGTGCGCTTCATCGAGCTCATGCCGTTGGGAGATGTGGCCGACTTCCAATACGACGCCGTGGTCCCCATGCGAGAGACCATGGACCGCATCACGGCTGAGCTGGGGCCGCTGCAGGAGGTCCCCGGATACGACGGGACCGATCCCTCCCGGCCGTTCCGATTGGCGGGGGCCCGAGGCATCCTGGGGTTCATCAGCTCGGTGACGGAGCCCTTCTGCGCCGGATGCGGCCGGATCCGGGTGACCGCGGATGGGAAGCTGCGGCTGTGCCTGCTGCGCGATGCGGAGGTAGATCTGCTCACCCCCATGCGAGCGGGCATCCGCTTCGACGAGTTGAAGGCGCTGATCCGCGACGCCGTATGGCGCAAGCCCTGGGGACACGGCCTGCCAGAGGGGGTGGTTCCCCAGACGCGCGTCATGTCTCAAATCGGCGGATAGGTGGCGGAGCGCCCAACGGGCGCATGTTATCCCAACGTTCCTAGAAGGGATAGAGGTGTGATTACGATAACGGAGATCGCCGCGCAAAAACTGCGAGAGGTCATGGAAGCGAAAGGAGTTCTGGAGACACACGCCCTGCGCGTGTTCGTGGCAGGAGGAAGCTGCGGGGGCATCCGGTACGGGATGGCGTTCGACAGCCAACAACGAGAGGACGACGAAGTCTACGAACAACACGGTGTACGCATCCTGATCGATCCCATGAGTCTCACCTATGCCGACGGGGCTCGCATCGATTACGAAGACCGCCTGATGGGAGGCGGGTTCTACATCGAAAACCCCAACGCCGCGTTGGCCTGCGACTGCGGGAGCACCTCCCATACCGCTCGATCCCGCGCCGGGGGAGGCTCCGCCTCGTGCGGATGTCCCTGACCCGCGCGCCCAGGCCAGAGGAGCATTCATAAGGTTCTGAGCGAGCGCGATCGGCCGGACAGCCACGCCTGGCCGTCCGGCAACGATTGGGAACCCTATCACGCTGATCTACACGACCGCCAGCTGTACTTTCCTAGCGAATAAGCACCGGTAGTGCATCCTTAAAGACGTGCGGAGGGGCCTCCCTCCGCCCAAACATCTCTCTTCAGCCTTGCACTGAGGGGATGCACTGCCCAGACGTCATCCAGTTTGACATGGCAGGATCCAGCCGGGGCACCTGTGAACGGGGCGTGGCGTAGGAGCCGCGGGCGTCAACGTTACCAGGGGAGGCCTCGGCTTGTTTTGCTTACCGGCGAACCTCGTGGATAATGGAAGTGCCCCAAAGCGGTCTGGCACAGGTAGGAAGCAGGGAGGAAACCATGGTACAACGACGGGATATCCGCCAAGTTGCACCGTTCGTATATGAGATCCCCAAGACTTACCGCCCTGACATGCGCGTATCGGCGCGCCTGTACGCAGATGAGTCGATCCTGAAGCGAGCGCTCGGGGATCGATCCCTGGACCAACTGGCCAACACGGCGACCCTGCCCGGGATCGTCGGCTACGCGCTGGCCATGCCGGATATCCACCAGGGATATGGGTTTCCCATCGGTGGCGTCGTGGCCACCCGGGTATCAGACGGGGTGATCTCCCCCGGCGGCGTCGGCTATGACATCAATTGCGGCGTCCGCCTGCTGGGTTCCCACCTGGCCCATGAAGAGGTGACCCCCTATCTGGACGATCTGGCGACGGCCCTCCAACACTACATCCCCAGCGGCGTCGGCGAGACGGGATTCCTGCGGCTGGATGAGCGCGAGCTGGACCAGGTGCTGGAGCAGGGAGCCCGCTGGGCCCAGCGACGCGGCTTCGCCCGCCCCGAGGATCTGGAGCACACGGAGGAGAGCGGATGCATCGCGGGAGCGGACGCCAGCAAATGCTCGGCCAGAGCCAAGAAGCGCGGGCGAGATCAGATCGGCACGTTGGGAGCGGGCAACCACTTCTGCGAGCTGGACGTCGTCGAGGAGGTCTACGATCCCGAGGTGGCGGAGGCCTTCGGGCTGTTCCCCGGCCAGGTGTGCGTGCAGATCCACTGCGGCTCACGCGGCTTTGGGCACCAGATCGCGACGGACTATGTAAACCTGTTCCAGCGAGCCATCCAAAAGTACGGGATCCGTCTGCCGGATCGGCAGTTGGTGTGCGCTCCTGTGGAGAGCCCGGAGGGACAGGCCTATCTGGCTGCCATGAAGTGCGCCGCGAATTACGCCTGGGCCAACCGGCAGGTCCTGGCCCATCAGTGCCGGGACGCGTTCGCCGAGGTCCTGGCGGGCAAGGTGAGGGACTGGGACCTGTTCCAGATCTACGACATCGCGCACAACATCGCCAAGATCGAGGAACATGAGGTGGACGGGCGCCAGGTGCGGGTCTGCGTCCACCGAAAGGGAGCCACCCGGGCGTTCGGCCCCGGCTCGGACGCCCTGCCAGCCGACTATCGGGACGTGGGACAGCCAGTGCTGGTCCCCGGTTCCATGGGAACCGCCTCGTGGGTGCTGGTAGGCACGGAGCAGAGCATGCGAGAGACGTTCGGGTCCACCTGCCACGGGGCCGGTCGCATGATGAGCCGGGCGCAGGCCAAGAAGCGGATCCGGGGAGAGCGGTTGAAGCAGGAGCTCGAGGCCGAGGGGGTGCACGTGCGAGCGGGCAGTATGGCAGGTCTGGCGGAGGAAGCGCCGGATGCCTACAAGGACGTGGATCGCGTGGTGGAGGTGGTGGATGCCGCCAACATCGCGCACAAGGTAGCCCGCCTGCGTCCGCTGGCCGTGATCAAGGGATAATCGTTTCCGCCTCTACCCGCCCCGTGGGGCCACAGACCGTCGACCTAAGCTCAACCGGGCAGATAAAGGCGAGGACAGCTTCCACTTCGCGAGGGGTCAGGCCCCTCGCGGGGAGCCTCTCCGGCAAAGAGATATTTTTGTCGGATTATTGACACAAATTTGGCGAACGGAGCTCGATCCATTATAATGGGCCCTACGCCTGGCAGAGGAACCGACTTGGGCGGCCTCCCCCTCGCGTGGCCAACACGGGTGTCGTCCAAACAGAACCCCGGAGGGGAAGACGGTGCGCGTTCTCTTCGTTGAAAAGCAGATCGACTACGAGCCACAGGGCATCATGTCGCTATCGGCGTGCCTGAAGGAGGCAGGCCATGAGGTCTACCTGGCTATCGCCGCTCAGGAAGACCCTGTCCGCGTGGCTCAGGAGATCGAGCCCGACATCGTTGGATACTCCGTGATGACCGGCTCGCAGCAGTGGTATTTCGACATCAACCGGCGCATCCGGGAGGTCCTGAAGGATAAAGCGCCCTTCTCCATCTTCGGTGGCCCACATCCCACGTTCTTCCCCGGGATGATCGAGGAGCCGGGAGTGGACGGCATCTGCATCGGCGAGGGGGAGGGTCCCATCGTGGACCTGGCCAACGCGCTGAGCAACGGCGGCCTGAAGCCCGACATCCCCAACTGGTGGTTCAAGATCGAAGACGAGATCGTGCGCAACCCGGTGCGCCCCCTGATCCGCGACCTGGATGCCCTGCCCATGCCTGACCGGGCGCTGATCTACGACAAGCACCGGCCCACACGCGAGTCCCCCATCAAGCACTTCATGGGATCTCGCGGCTGTCCGTACAATTGCACGTATTGCTTCAACCACGCCTACTACCAGATCTACAAGCGGGAGAAGCGAGGTAACCAAAGGAGCGTCGATCACATCATACAGGAAGTGAAATGGGTGCGCGAGCGCTACCCGCTGAAGCAGGTCGTGTTCCTGGACGACCTGTTCATCATCTACGACGACTGGCTGGAAGAGTTCGCGGAGAAGTGGCCCCAGGAGATCGGGCTGCCCTTCTTCTGCAACGTGCGCGCGAACCTGATCGTGCGCGGGCCGCACAAGGTCGAGCTGTTGCGTAAGGCAGGCTGCAGCACCGTCAGCATGGGGATCGAGGCGGCCAACGATCGCATCCGGGTGGAGCTGCTCAAGCGCCGGATGACGAAGGAGGAGATGATCCAGGCCGGTCGCATGTTCCGGGATGCCGGCATCCACATCACGTCGACGAACATCCTGGGGCTGCCCACCAGCACGCTGGAGGACGAGCTGGAGACGATGCGGCTGAACGCGGCGGCCAGGATCTCCTACGCCCACGCCTTCCTGTTCCAGCCGTATCCGGGCACCGAGTTGGGGCAATTCACCCAGGAGAACGGCTTGATGGTGGGCTCCTTTGAGGACATCTCCTCCATCGCCTGGGAACGCTCCATCCTGGTCTTTGAGAACGAGGACGAGAAGCGTCAGATCGAACATCTGCAACGCCTTTTCGCCATCGGGGTGGAATTTCCCTGGCTGGAGCCCGTGATCCGGCGGCTGATTCGGCTTCCGCACAACAAGGTGGTGGACACCGTCTTCTGGTGGATGCACAAACTTTTCAAGGGATACGCGATCTATCATCGCGTACATCCCATCAAAATCGGCCCCCTGGATCTGTTGCGGGCGGCCCTGCATTTCTTCCGCATGGAAGCATGATGTAGACCGGAGGGAGACTGTGCGCGTCGCATTGATCAACCCGCGTTTCCGCTTGCCCATTGATACACGAACCACTCCCCACCTGGGATTGGCGTATCTGGGTGCAGTGTCGGAGGAGCGCGGCGATGAGGTTCGCGTCTTCGACGCGGACGTGGAGGACCAGCCCCTGGCTGAGTTCCTGCAAGAGTTCCGTCCCCATATCGTGGGCATCACAGCCAACACGCCCCAGGTCAAGCAGGCATGGCGAACCGCGGCCACGGTCAAGCAGGTCCTGGATATCCCCGTGGTGCTGGGGGGACCGCACCCAAGCGTCGTGTCGGAGGACCTGGATTTCGAATCGTTGGAGCAAGAGGGCGTGGACATCGTCGTCCGCGGTGAGGGAGAGGCAAGCTGGACGGAGATATGCGATCGGGTGGAGTCCTTCCTGCGGGATCAGCCCACATTCTCCACCGCGGCGCTGATGGATCCGGAGAAGGGGATCTGGGAGGATGTGCTGGGCATCAGCTACAAGACCAGCGATGGTCAGTTGCACCGCAACCCGGACCGCCCGCCGCTCAAGGATCTGGACAGCCTGCCATGGCCGGCCTACCACCTCTTCCGGATGGAGCGATACACCAACCTGCAACCGGCCACGGATCATGTGGACGGGGCTCGGTCCTTCTCTATCCTGACCAGCCGGGGGTGCCCCTATCGGTGCGCGTTCTGTTCGCAGTCCGTCATGCCCATCAAGTGGCGGGCACGCAGCCCGGAGAACGTGCTGGAGGAGTGGCGGCACCTGGTGCGCGATCTGGGGGCGGAGGAGATCGGCGTCCTGGACGACAGCGCGAACATCCGCGTCGACCGGCTGCAGAAGCTGGCCGATCTGCTCATCGCGAACCGGCTGAATCACGTGCCGTGGATCTTCGTCAACGGCATCCGGGCCAACCTGGCCACCCGGGAGCTCCTGGCGAAGCTGAAGCAGGCGGGGCTGAAACGTACGGCCTTCGGCGTGGAGTCGGGCGATCCGGACATCCTGGCCTCCGTAGATAAGCGGGTGGACCACGACACGATCCGGGAAGCCTTCAAGAACGCGAAGGCGGTCGGCCTGGAGACGATCGGCTTCTTCATCATCGGGCTGCCCGGCGAGACACGGGAGACGATGCAGCGCACCATCGATTTCGCCTGCGAGCTGGACCCGCTCATCGCCAACTTCTCCATGATGACGCCCTACCCGGGCACGAAGGTTTACCAGATCGCCAAACGGGAGGGCCGCCTGCTGATGGAGGATTGGGAGGATTACGTGTTCTTCGACGGGCGAGCGCGCTATGAGCTGGGGGACCTCACCGCCGAGCTACAAGAGGAGATGTGGAAGAAGGCGTACCGCCAGTTCTACCTGCGACCACACCGCATCCTGATGACCATCTCTCGGAAGGATTTCTGGCTGAACTATCGGCGGACCTTCCGGGTCGCCTGGCGCACCATCTTCCCACGCCGGGAGAAAGACGACCTACGCAGGGAGCTGGAGGCACAAGAGGCCATCTGATCGAGACGGGGAAGGCGCCGAGGCGAAATGAAGAAATCGTAAGATGCGCGAACCCGATGTTCATGGAAAATTCACCTGCTTGAGGGATAATAATAAAGGACAGGAGAGTGCCATGCTGGGACGCGAGGCGTGGGAAAAACACCACGGCCACCATGGATTCGTCTCCAGGGGAGGCGGGGAGGGGCAAGCCCCGGGTAGAGGCGATTCATGAATCGCCTCTACCCGTTACCCGCAGATGGGCGACCCTCGCCCTCCTGGCCCAGCCCAAGAGCGTATCTGAAAATTTACCGGCAAGATGTCTGAGGGGGCTCCCTCAACCACCAGTTCCACAGGGGAGGTGTGGAGGGGAGGACCCCTCCACGGAAATCTCTCTTTTCCGGCCCGCACCTGCCTTTCTCGGCCCTTTCCGAAGGACCCAGGCCGAGGCCAGGCAGGTCGAAGGCAGAAGAAGGGCTTTTTCCGGAGGGGCTCCCCACGCAGAAACAACGGTATTTCTCAGACACACTCTAAATCCGCATCGCGGACGGCAGAATGCTATGGACCGTTTATCGGAGGCAGTTGAATGAGGATCTCGCTCGTTGGCCCCAAGTGGAATGAGATGCTGAACAGCTACCCACCCCTGGGGCTGGCCTATTTGGCCGCGATGGCCGAACAGGAAGGGCATGAGGTGCGCATTCACGATTTCGGCCTGTATCCCACGCGGCCGGTAGAGGAAGACGTCAAAGAGATCGTGGACTACAAGCCGGACCTGGTCGCGTTCACGTCGATGACGACGTCCTACCATAACGTAGAGCAGACGGTGGCACTCGTAAAGGAGGCCCTGGGCGTCCCGATCATCATCGGTGGCCCCCACGCCACGAGCCTGCCGGAGTACACGCTGCAAAACCCTCACATCGACTTCCTGGTCTACGGGGAAGGCGAGTACATCTGGCGGGATTTCCTTCGCGCCTACACGGCCAAGGACGACCGCTGGGACCGCATCCAGGGGTTGTGGTACAAGGTCGACGGGAAGATCGTCCAGGGGGGGAGGCGGCCGCCCATCGAGGACCTGGACGCGCTGCCGTTCCCCAGCCGCCACCTGTTCGACCTGGAGAAGTACCCGCTGTATGCCCCGGACGGCAGGCCCATGGTCACCGTGCTCTCCAGCCGGGGATGCCCATACGCCTGCTCCTTCTGCTTCAAGGGGATCATCGGGCGCAGCTACCACCAGCGCAGCCCGGAGAACATCGTCGCCGAGTTACGACAGGTCATCGACCGCTACGGTCTGCGCAATTTCTACTTCATCGACGACCTGTTCACCATCGACGTCCGGCGCCTGAACGCCCTCCTGGACTACTTCATCGAGCAGAATCTGGACATCCGATGGCGCTGCCTGGCGCGGGTGGACCGGGTCACACCCGAACTGCTGGAGAAGATGTACAAGGCCGGCTGTCGCCAGATCCATTACGGCATCGAATCCGGAAATCCGGAGATCCTCAAGGCGACGGCCAAGCATATCAATCTGGACCAGGTGCGGCAGGCGGTGAGATGGACGGAGGAGGCGGGCATCCGTTCTAAGGGATATTTCATCCTCGGCCTGCCGGGCGACACGCTGGAGACGATGGAGCAGACCATCGAGTTCGCCGCCTCTCTGGATCTCAGCGAGGCCATGTTCTCCATCGCCACCCCCTTCCCCGGCACGCGGCTGTGGGAGGAATTGGTGCGAAAGAACCCGGGGCTGGCCTTCTCGGCGGACTTCACCCGCAGCTATTACTATAACTCTTACACGGCGGAGATCGCCCCCTTCCTCAACGTGTCGGCCGTCAGCGACCACGAGCTGAGCGGCATGGCGCTCAAGGCGCGCCAGCGGTTCCAGGAGGCCAAGGAGAAGCGCAAGTTCATCAAGTACTTTGGGCCGCGCTGGGGTGAGATCATCTGGAGGTTATCGAAGATCGGGCCGATTCACAGCACCGCGCGTAAGGTGCTGGACCTGGGCCTGTTCCCTCGCTTCCGCCAGTTGCAACCGCGCCGGGAGGCCGAGGCATGGATGTCAGCCTGAACCGGGTCGAGCGGGTGCTAGAGCTGCAGACGCGCCCCTGGCGACAGCGGGCGCTCCAGCCGCTCAAGTACCTCGCAT
>JAJRVX010000360.1:0-11165 GCA_024277095.1 Chloroflexota bacterium | reverse complement strand
CTTGGGTGCCTTCGGTCGCATGGTCTTGGTAATGAATCAGCTGTTGAGCGAGCCTATCTCTCTTTTCCATTCTCTATCCCAATGGCTCCGTCCTATATGGCACTGGAAGGTCACTGTGTCGCCTATTCCAATATGAGCGATCGTCTTTTCTCACCCGCCTCTGACATGGACAGAACCATAACGCGAGGGCCGAAAAAGGAAGTGGAGGAACACACGATCGAACAACAGCCACGCGCCGTCTTATGGGATCTGGATGGCGTCATCGCCGACACGAAAGCGTTGCACCTGGAGAGCTGGCGCGTCACGCTGGCGGAATTGGGCGTCAGGCTGGATGAGGAAGCGTTTCACCAGGCCTTCGGCATGCGCAATCGCGAGGGAATCCCCCGGATGCTGGGGAGGCCGGCCTCATCAGAGGAGATCCAGCGCATCGGACAGCGCAAAGAGGCGCTCTTTCGGGAGATGTTGCGCGGCCGCCTGCAGCCCGTGCCGGGAGTACGCGAGTGGATCGCCCGGCTGCGAGAGCGGGGATGGCGACAGGCGGTGGCCTCCTCGGCGCCACGGCGGAACATCACCGCCATGCTGGAGGAGCTGGGATTGAGCGAGGCGTTCGATGCCACCATCTGCGGCGAGGAGCTGAACACGGGCAAGCCCGATCCGGAGATCTTCCTCCGGGCTGCGGAGGCGGTGGGCGTGCCGCCGGAGCGATGCGTCGTGGTAGAGGACGCCATGGTGGGGATCGAGGCGGCCCGCCGGGCAGGCATGAAGTGCATCGCCGTGACCACGACGCACCCCGCGCCCGACCTGGCCGCGGCCGACCTCGTCGTGGATACGCCGGCGGCGTTGCCAGACGACGCCTTCGACGCGCTGCTAGACAGGTGAGGATAAAGCGGCGACAGAAAAACCCAGCGCCTCCGGAACGCCGGGTTTTCGCATCTCATTCTCCCCCACGCGCCGCCTCATACACCAGGTCTAACGCGCGCTGAACGGCCGCGGTCGGAACGAAGCCGCAGCCGGGGGCCGGCCGGATCACCCACGCCCCCTCACGAGGGACGATCTCGATCCAAAAGCTCTGCGTCAGCCCCTCCTCCGCCGCGATCACGTGGACCATCCCCGTCTGGCGCTTGGGGTCATAGAGAAACGACTTGAAGACGACCGTGATCTCCCCTCGCGCCTCCGCCGGCTGAAAGCGATCCGGATCGAAACGATCGATGCGATATGTCCTCAACGAGATGTCCTCTTTGACCGGGATATCGATATGAGCCTGCTTGGACAGCCATAGTTCGTAGAATCGCCTCTGCCCCTGTTCGGACCACTTGCGCTCATACTTGGTGCCGAAGCGAGGGGGGACCTCCTCCACCCGGACCCCGAACCCGGTGTCCGGCACCTGTTCGAGGATCCAATCCACGTAAGGCCGATAATCGGTGACCACCTGAACGTCCCCACCATCGACCAGCCGGCTGTTCAGCAGCCTGAGGAAACCGTGGCCGAACAGGCGATGCTTGACGTGCTTCTCCTTGCGCCAGGGACAGGGGAACAGGGAGTAGGCATGCTGCACGGATCGTTGGGTAAAGAGCCGTTCGAACGCGACCCGTGCGTCCACCTGGATGATCCGGACGTTGGACACGCCCGCCTGAGCGATGCGCCGCAGCCCCCTCTGGACGGAGGGCCATTCCATCTCGATCCCGACGAAGTCCCGGTCCGGATGCGCCAGGGCCTGCTGCACCAGATACGCGCCGTTCCCAAACCCGATCTCCACGATCAACGGCGCTTCACGGCCGAACCGCTGTCGCCAGTCGATGGGCCGCTCTGACTGCCGCCAGGGAATGAAAGGCTCCAGCGAAAGATAACGTCGTCTCATCGAATCGATATCAGCCCATCCCATGAGGGCGGGATCCCTCCCCCTCTACCAGCTCTCCAGGATATCCCGCCCTCATAGATCGCCACCAGCGTTTCTCAGCTCCCATAGAGCAGATCGGCCACCCAGCTAATTCCCAGCTCGCGCAGCTTGCCCGCGGTGGGCGCTCCCGTCTCCTTGTCCCATCCGTTCATCTCATAATAGAGCTCGATCGCCTCCTGGATATCCTCGGCGGGCACGGCCACCCCCTTCGCCGGGCCGGACTCAAACAGTGTGGAGAAGCGCCAGGGCGCCACGTCGTCCTTGGCGGTAAACCCTTCCCGATAGTTGAAGGCACGGGCCATAGCCAGCGCCCGCTCTCCCACCTTCATCAGCTCGAAGACAGAGCTATTCCACCCCGTCACGCCCCTCACGATGTCCCGCATCTGCTCCTTGCTATAGGGCATGAACATGCACAGCCCCATGCAGTTCCAGAACACCTGCCAGTCGATATGGTACTTGGCCAAACGCACCTTCTCGATGCCCAACGTGTCGGCCGGCAGGGGATCCAGGATGCCCAAAGAGCGCATATCCTGAATGGCCTTGCCCTCCGATTCGTAGCTGGTGTCGTGGATGTTATGCATGTGATCGGCGCCGGTGGGCGAGGTGGCATATCCCAGGTCCAGGGCGAACTTGATTCGGGGCTCGTGCATGGGGACCTCCTGGCCCTTGACCTGCATGGCGTACTTCTCGGTCCCACGGCCGATCTTCTGAGCCGCCCGTAAGGAACCCTCCGCCAGCAGATCGCCGAACCCCTCGCGGCGAGCAATCTGCTCGAGCAGGGTGATCATGGCATCCGCATTGCCAAAGTGCAGGTCAAGCCCGCCCGTGTCCTCCTTAGTCAGCAGCCCCCGCTCAAAACACTCCATGGCCCAGGCGATGGTCACACCGGCGGAGATGGTGTCCATCCCATAGGCGTTGCACAGCTGGTTCCCGTAAGAGATGGCCTCCAGATCATCGATGCCGCAGCAGGAGCCCAGCGAGCCCGCCGTCTCATACTCCGGCCCCCCATAGACCGGGTCCACCTTATACCGGTTATCCGTCTTCACCTTGCGCTTACAGGTCACCGGGCAGGCATAACAGGTATCTCGGCCCACCAGGATGGTGTTCGTCATCGTCTCGCCGGTGATCTTCTGCGCGCCCTCAAAGGCCCCCTCCTGGAAGTTGCGGGTGGGCAATCCGCCCGATTCGCTGAGGAACAACAGCCCGCCATCGGTGCCATGGTCATGCAGGCCGCCCGTCCACTCCTCCATGAAGTGCTCCCGCAGCCAGCCGCCCACTTCCATCACCTTCTCCCGATCGGCGAGCGCCACCTGCCCCGTCCCGCGCACGGCGATGGCCTTGAGTCGCTTGGAGCCCATCACCGCGCCCAGCCCGGTGCGACCAGCGGCCCGGGTGGTGTCGTTGATGACGCAGGCATAACGGACCAGATTCTCGCCGGCCAGGCCGCACTGAGTCACCCGAAGGCGGCCGTCCCCCAACTCCTCCTTCAGGAGATTCTCCACCTCGGCGGTCTCCTTGCCCCACAGATGAGAGGCGTCCCGAATCTCCACCTGGTCATCGCGAATCCACAGGTAGACCGGCTTCTCAGCCTGCCCCGTGACGATGATCGCATCCCATCCGGCGTGCTTCAGCTCCGCCCCCCAGAAGCCGCCGACATCCCCCTCGCCGAAGCCACCGGTGAGCGGTGATTTCGCCCCCACCGCGTTGCGGCCGCTGCCGCCGATGGGGATGCCGGTGGTGACGCCCGGGGCGAAGATGAGCAGGTTCTCCGGCCCCAGGGGATCGGTGCCCGGCTTTAACTCCTTGAGCAGATAATAGGCGATGAGCCCCCAACCACCCAGATAGGTGCGGAAGAACTTCTCGCCCGGCTGCTCAATTCGGGTCTCTCCCGTCGACAGATCGACACGCAGGATCTTGTTGTGGAATCCATAAGGCATGAGGCTTCCTCCTTCGCTTGTCTGGACATCGATCACCCACAAAAGGCATCACATACCGAACTACCGAGAGAACCCAGTTCCCCAACACGAATGGACCCAATCCCCCTCGGGGCCAGATGCGCCCCGGGGACAACCTGATAACCATAGCCTATACAATTTACGGGCATTCGTCAAGCAGGGTACGAAGCCGGACGCGATCATGAGGATAGGGCCCGGGCGAAGACGACATCCCGGTTCCCGACGGCAGCATAATATGCCGCCAGCCCTCCGGCGACAACGGGATCGATCACCGGGCACCCCAACTGCACCTGAAGATATGGGGCCAGACCAATGGTCGAGAATCCCGTGCAGGCCAGGAGGATCACGCCGGCGCCGCGATCGAGCAGGCGCCGGGCCGCGACCACGGCGCGCTCCTTCCCCTCCGGCGACATCAGATCCAGGGTCGTCTTCACGCCATCCGGCACCCCCCAACCGACCAGGCGATCGCCGAGCACCCCGGCGACCGGGGCCAGCACGCCCTCTACGATACTGATGGCGCCTACCGGCCTCCCCAGGGACAACGCCATGGCAGCCGCGGCCGAGCCAGCACCGACGACGGGCACCGATACGGCCTGGCGCAGCTCCGGCACACCGGGATCCGCCGCACAGCTCACGAACAGCGCATCGGCCCCAGCATCCCGCACCAGGGCCTGCCCCAGAGCCACGATGGCGGGCACCGCCTCCCGCTCCAACCGTTCATTCCACAATCCCTCTGGATAGCCCTCAATGCACCGATTGACGACCCGCAGTTCCGGATCACCGATGAACGACTCGATCAGCCGTCCATGCCGGGCCAGGACATCCGGATCGTCGGTGGTCAGCACGCGAATCAGGCCGATGGTGGTCATAGAGTCAGCTCCCTTCAGAAGAGATGAATCATGGAGCCCACACAGTCGCGCCCCACGTGAAAGCGGACCCCATTGTATCACGTCGCCCGTGGGCCTCCAAAGTCACGCCGATCCCAAACCCGCCGGTGCGCATCCAGGCGGGCAGGTCAGAGACGGGAACCGAGAAGTTCTTTTGAGGGACTGTATCCCTCAAAGCTCCCCGCCGTATTCTCACCGAAGAGTGGACACGACCAACCCACCGAACGCGTTGACAGGCGCGAGTGCCTGTGTTATTCTGCGCGGGCGTTCAGCCCATCCGGGCTGAACCCACCCCGAGGCGGAGATAACAACGGTGAAACGGCCACAGCAATGGGGTCTCCCTCATGTGACAACCTGGTGGGTGGGGATCCAGCGAATCGCCACGGGCGGTGACGAGATCGGCCGGGTCGTGAACCAGCTAGCCTGGCCGGTGATCATGGAGAACCTGCTACAGACGCTGTTAGGCGTCGTCGACATGATGATGGTCTCCCACCTGGGCGCCAGCGCGGTCGCCGGGGTAGGAGCGGCCAATCAGGTGATCTGGGTGCTGGGCGCCTCCTTCTCCGCGGTGATGGTGGGCACGACCGTGCTAGTCGCCCATGCCATCGGGGCGGGCGATCGGGCACAGGCGAACCGGGTCGTGAAACAATCGGTGCTGCTGGCCCTGCTCATCGCCGCCGTTCTCGGCATCCTGGGCCACCTCTACGCCGAGGAGATCATCTTCCTCATGGGCGCGGAGCCGGATGTCGCCGCGGCGGGCGGCACCTACCTGCGGATCATCATGCAGATGGTCTTCTTCATGATCACCATGTTCGTGGTGGGCGCCGCCCTGCGCGGCGCCGGGGACACCCAAACCCCCATGAAGGTGACCGCCTTCATCAACCTGGTGCATATCGTGATCGCCTACGGGCTGATCTTCGGCCACTTCGGCCTGCCGCGTCTGGGCGTGGCGGGCTCGGCGTGGGCCGCCAGCTTCTCCCGCATGACGGGCACGGCGATCCTGGTGGCCGTCCTGCTCCGCGGCAGGGCCCCAGTCAGCCTGCGCGGCCGGGATGGATGGCGGCCGGATCTGCAACTGATCCAACGGTTATTCCGTATTGGGGTCCCCTCCATGGTCGAGCAAGGGCTCCTCAGCGTCGGCATGCTCCTGTATGGCGTGCTGGTCATCCGGATGGGGACCAAGATCTATGCTGCCCAGCGGATCACCTTCCAGATGATCTCCCTGTCCTTCATGCCGGGCATCGGCTTCGCCACGGCGGCCACCACGCTGGTCGGCCAGAGCCTGGGAGCGGGGGACCCGGAGCGCGCGGAGCGAGGGGCCTGGCGGGCCACATTTGCCGCGCTGACCTGGATGTCCGCAATGGGATTCCTGGTGGCCGCCTTCGGCCGCCCTCTCATGCGGCTTTTCATCGACGACCCGGAGATCATCCAAATGGGAGCCGACGCGCTGAAGGTGATCGCCCTCACGCAGCCCCCCCAGGCCTTCGCTCAGGTGCTGGCCGGCGCCCTGCGCGGGGCAGGGGACACCCGCTTCCCCATGTGGGTAACCACGGCCGGCATCTGGTTGATACGGCTGCCCCTGGCTTATCTGTTCGGCCCGGTGATGCGGTTGAGCCTGGCGATGATCTACGTATCCAACATCGTCGACGGCACGATCAGGGCCATTCTGGTATATATACGTTTCCAGCGCGGGCATTGGAAAGAGATCGAGGTATGACCGCCCGCAGAGGAGAGGAGATCGAATCGATGAGGGCTTTGGGATGAGAAGAATCCTCGGGGGGCTCGCCCGTCTGTTGGGCTGGCTGATGATCGCGGTGATCGGCGGGGCGGTCGGGGCGCTGATCACAATGTGGTATCTGCAGGCGAACCCGACCACGCAGCGTACCGACCTGATTCAATGGTCACACAAGGCCGAGCCGACGACCTTGCGCGTGGCCATCGCATCGCCCGCTCCCCCCACCCCAACGGCCACCCCAACCCATACACCGACGCCCACGCGTACGCCCACCCCCGAGCCCACGCCCGCCCACACGAGGGATTCCGCGCCGACGCCAACGCCTTCCATCGCGGAGGTCGTGCAACGGGTAGGGGCTGCCGTCGTGACCGTCGTCAATTACCAGGGGACGATCGATCACTTCGGCGTCGAGATGGAATCTGAGGTCCGGGGATCCGGCGTGATCGTACACCCGCAGGGATACATCGTAACGAACCACCACGTCATCGCGGACCACCAGAATCTGGAGGTGATCCTGGCGGACGGGAGGGTGATGGAGGCCCGCTGGGTGGCCAGTGATCCCGATCGAGACCTGGCGCTGATCCAGATAGACGGGACGACGACGCAGCTCCCGGTGGCTCCCTGGGGGGATTCGGACTCGCTACGTCCCGGCGAGTGGGTTCTGGCCATCGGCAGCGCGCTGGGGGATCTGACCAACACGGTGACGTTCGGCATCGTCAGCGGGGTGAATCGGCAATTGGATCTGGAAGAGGGCAGGACCATCGAGGGGCTGATCCAGACGGATGCCGCGATCAATCGCGGCAACTCCGGAGGTCCCCTGGTGAACCTACACGGGGAGATCGTCGGCATCAACGCGTGGATCATCCGGCAGGACGACGGCCCCGACCACACGGTGGCCGAGGGGTTGGGGTTCGCCATCCCCAGCCGGGTAGCCCACCAGATCGTCAGTCAGTGGATCGCCATCGACAGCAACAATCCGGAGTGATCCAAGCGCCATCGCAAAAAGAAATCCCCATCGCCTTCACGATGGGGATTTTCATCGACAGGGAGCTCCCCGGGCAGGACTCGAACCTGCAACCAACCGGTGATAGACTGGTACCACGTTACCACACTGAGCTTGATGGGAAGACACGAAGATGAGTCGACGTGGCTATGGCCAGGAACACATCGGGGGTAAGACCTTAAACTGTTGAGGTTACGGCTGTAGTTTCTTTGCGGTGGGGAGTACTCTCTGGATGTGGCCAGGGACGCATCGAGGGGACAGACCTTAAACAAAGAGTTTAAGGCTCGGGTGGCTTGCGACTGCCCCCGCTGATCGAATCCATGGGACTATAGCGGGGCAGTATCTCGCCTCGTTCCAAAGCCCTGGTATACCGCTCCACCATCTCCAGGTTTGCCCATCGCCCCATGAGCTGCACGACCCGCGACGGAGCGCCGCTCATGATTGCCTGGACGGCGCCGCCTCGGCGGAAGGCGTGGGGCGATACGCCTTTGATCCCGGCCCGCTCGCCCAGATTCTTGAGGATGATCCTCAGCCCTCGACCGGTGAGCGGCCGTCCCGGCGTATTTCCCCCCAGACTGACGAAAAGAGCGTCTACGCCTGGGGCAGCACGGCGGACCTCCAGCCATGCCCGCAGACGCTGTCCTGTTTCCTCCCCGAACCACACCACCTGCTGATCACCGCCTTTCCCTATGACCAGGATGTAACGGCCGTCCATGTTCACGTCCTGGACCCGCAGGCGGCACAGCTCCGACGCCCTCAACAGGGAATCAAACAGAAGGCAAACGATGGCAGCGTTGCGGCGCGCTACGGCGATCGCCACGTCCGGATCAAGGCCGACACCATTCTGGCTATCACATACCGCCAGCATGGCCTTGACCTCATCCGCCGTGATGGTCCGTTGAATACGGCGAGGCACCTTTGGCACTTTGAGAACACCGCTCAGGTCCTCGGCTATCAAGCCCTCCGCGTGGCACCACACCAGGAACTGCCGAACGGCGATCACAGCCTGGCGACACGTGGCAGGCTGCCAGCGATCCCGGATGCTGGCCCCCCAGGCTCGAAGAGCACGGCGCGTGAGCGACTCCACATCATCAATGTGATGCTCATGCGCCCAGAGGCGGAACTTCTCAAGGTGCCACCGGTATTGTCTATGGGTCGCCTCGCTCCACCCCTCTTGCGTACCGGCCATAAGGTATTCCTCAGCAGCTTCATGTAGCAGCATAGTGTTGCTCCTGTCGACTCCTTGCAGGAGACATATATGGCCCATTGTCCGCTTTCGGGCAATAGCGCAATGGACATAGACAAAAAAAGCGGCCAGACTAAATCAGCCTGACCGCCGTAAGGCTCAGGATCAATGGAATATAAGTCCCAAAAGTGGCGATAGCCCCTGCTGTTTGCGGGCGGCGGGGCTATCGCAGACAAACGGCACCCGCATGAACGCGGCAGCGCCGTCTATTTAGAAGATAGCAAAAGGGAATCCCGTCTGTCAAGGGAGATGAACAAATTGTAAGGAGAACGCCATGGATCGGACCGAGGAACTGGCCAGAAAGCCATGCGAGTCTGGCTGGACGGAGGAAGGGGTCAGGTTCTTAGCCGAAAGGGCCGACGATCCCTCTATGGTCGCGCCTATAGCAAGAATCCTCCATTCCAGGTCCCAATCATCTCGCAGGCCATCACCGCCTGGGTCCAGACCACGCCGCCGGTCCTGCAACAGCCGCAAGGGGGCACGCTCATGAGTGTACAAGCGATGTCATGGGTGATCGAACACTCGAGGCACAAGGGGGCGGAGCTGCTCTGTCTGCTCATGATTGCCAACCACGCCCACGCGGATGGAACGAACGCGTTCCCGAGCATAGAGACGCTGGCACGGGAATGCCGCATGAGTGAGCGACAAATCAAACGCATCATCCAGAAGCTGGAAGAATCCGGAGAGCTAAGGGTCGAGCGCGGCGTGGGCCGTGGCAATGTCAACTACTACGTCATCGTCATGGATGGCGAGCAGTCTCATACCTCCCAAGACGAGGCGCAAAAGGTGACACCCATGTCACCTTTTCCCGAAGACGAGGAGCAGGAGCATGAAGAAAAGGTGACACCGGTGTCACCTTTTCCGGAGGATGAGAGCAGAGAAAAGGTGACATCTGGGGATGAAAAAGGTGACAAGATGTCACCTTTTTCGGGGGAAAAGGTGACATCTGAGGCCAAAAAAGGTGACATAGCTATGTCCCCCGAACCGTCATTAACCGTCAATAGTAATATACCTATAGGTGCTGACGCACCTATAGGTCCCGCACCCAAACCCCTCGTTGACCAGTTCCAGGAACTGCTCAGACAACTGAGAAACGCCAAGCCCAGGGATCGGCCCGTGATCCTGCGCCGCGTTTACAGCCTCTGTTTCGGTGAGGCCAGCGCGCCGGACTACGGCTATCTGGGCAAGGTGGCGCGCCAGGTGGGTGGGGCGGGACGGCTGGCCCAGCTTTTGTGGCAGCTTTCGGCCAACCCGCCGTCAGGAGATGTGTTGGCCTATATCCTCGCCATGGAGCGGAACAGGAGGAGGCGAGATGAGCGCAAAGCAACCGGTATCTGCAGGGTCAACGGCAACGGCCATGATGCACATGACGCGGGCGAGATGGGGCAGCCGCCCGGTCCAAGCCTCGAGGAGATCCAACGGCGACAGCTCGCCCAGCTCAAGAAGCGGTTCCCAGACATGGACCTGCCCGGTCTGTAAGGGGCTGGAGTACGTGCATCTCACCGACGATCCTCGCGATCCCGAATTCGGACGGGTGGTCCCCTGCCCGGCGGGCTGTGGACGTGAGCGGGCCCAGGCTCGCCTGGAAGCCATAAGCGGACTTCGCGGCCGCCAGCTGGAGATGAGCTTCGAAGACGTCACATGGAACGAGCATCAGGTGCAGGCGGTAGAGACGCTGCGCCGCCTGACTTCGGCGAATCCGCCCTCGGGATTTGTGCTCCTGTCCGGGCACTTCGGCGTCGGCAAGACGCATATGCTGTGCGCCACGGTCAACCTGGCCCGGCGGGTCGGGCGGACGGCCGTGTACATGACAGCCGAGGAGCTGCTGGACCGGCTACGCCAGGGATACGATCCGGAAGCCCCGGAGGGATTCGACGTGCTATGGCGTCGGGTGAGCGATGCCGACGTCCTGGCCATCGACGAGGTGGACCGGATCAATGCCACGTCATGGGCCAAGGCCAAGATGTTCCAGTTGCTGGACGACCGATACGAGCGCCATCTGTACGGCCCCGGAGCCCTCACGGTCATGGCCACCAACGTAGCCGTGGAGGACCTGGACGGCTACCTGCGAAGCCGTCTTACGGACACGCATAGTGTGTGCCTGTCGCTGTGGGGCGCGCCGGACATGCGGTCGGTTAGGGAGCAACAGCCGGTGTGAGGCGTCGCCGTGCTCCCTAACCGACGGAGCGCGCACGCCCCACCGAGGCGATCTCAGGAGGGTGAAGCGGAATGAACGACTACCAGCTGGACAAGCCAAAATACACGGCCGCCGAGGTGGCGGAGATGTGGGTATCACCCCCCTTAACCGTGGAAAGGGGTAAGGATTTGAAAAAGAGAGGAACCATGGGCATACTTTCGTGTATCTCACGCACGAAAGGAGCAACCCATGGATCCTTCTACTGTATTTTGCCCTAATCCGGAGTGTCCGGCAAGGGGGCAGGT
>JAJRVX010000359.1:0-6862 GCA_024277095.1 Chloroflexota bacterium | reverse complement strand
TATGGTCGGCTGGCTCATCTCCACGCTGGTGGCGCTGCCTATCGGCGTCCTCATGGGGAACTTTCGCTTCTTTGAGGCCCTCTTCGAGCCGCCCATCGATTTCATCCGGTATATGCCGGCCGTGGCGTTTGTGCCGTTGTCCATCTTGTGGGCCGGGGTGGGGGATACGCAGAAGTTCGTGATCCTGTTCATCGGCACCTTCTTCCAGGA
Organism: Chloroflexota bacterium; assembly: GCA_024277095.1. Lineage (GTDB taxonomy): Bacteria > Chloroflexota > Anaerolineae > DUEN01 > DUEN01 > DUEN01. Next base: position 6,652 of record JAJRVX010000359.1, on the reverse strand, counting down.
GGTGCTGATGATCGCAGATAACGTGAAGAACGTGCCTAAGGACCTCATCAACGTATCCTACACCTTTGGCCTGAGCAAGTGGGAAATCCTGGCCCAGGTGATCACCCCGTATTCCCTGCCGGGGATCGTGGATACGCTGCGCATCACGTTGGGATGGGCCTGGACCTACCTGGTGGTGGCCGAGCTGGTGGCGGCCTCCTCGGGGCTGGGATACAGCATCATGCGTGCTCAGCGCTATCTCCAGACCGAGCGGATCATCCTGGGGATCATCGTCATCGGGCTGTTGGGCCTGATCACGGACTTCTCCTTCAAGTTTCTGTATCGACGTCTGTTCCCGTGGGTGCGAGGGCGTCATTGATGAGTCGTCCCATCAAGCTGCGTGCGCGAGGGGTCAGAAAGGTCTTCCATCTGGATCAGGGGCCGCTGGTGGCCCTGGATGGAATCTCGTTGGATGTGGCGGCCAACGAGTTCGTGACCATCGTGGGAACGTCCGGGTGTGGCAAGTCGACGTTCCTGCATCTAGTGGCGGGCCTGATCCCCCTGACGGACGGGATCATCGAGGTGGACGGGCGACGGATCGATGGGCCGGGTGCCGATCGGGGGATGGTCTTCCAGTCCTATACGCTCTTCCCGTGGTTAAAGGTCCTAGATAACGTGAAGTTCTCGCTGCGTCGGCGGGGGCTGTCCCGGGCGGAACAGGAGGAGATCGCCCGGGAGCATTTGCGCCTGGTGGGACTGGAGGACTTCGCCGATGTGTATCCCAATCAGTTGTCCGGTGGCATGCAGCAGCGGGTGGCGATCGCCCGGGCACTGGCGTATAATCCGTCCATCCTCTTGATGGACGAGCCTTTCGGCGCGTTGGACGCGCAGACCCGGGGGCTGATGCAGGAGCTGTTGTTGCAGGTGTGGGAGCAGAGCAAGACCACGATCCTGTTCGTGACCCACGACATCGACGAGGCGATCTTCCTGGCTGACCGGGTATACGTGATGACGAATCGGCCGGGACGCATCAAGCGGGAGATCGATGTGCCGCTGCCGAGGCCCCGATCGTACGCGATCGAGATGTCGCCTGAGTTTATGCAGATCAAGCGGGAGGTCGTCGAGCTGATTCGTGAGGAGAGCATGAAATCCATTGCGCCTGTGGAGCGTTTGTGATAGCATAAGTCGGGGTATATGATGACACGAGCTTCTATCCCCCACAAGATGCGTAAGGGGGGACACCCTTTGGCGAAAATCACGGAGACTCTGGAACGGTTCGAGTCGCGTACGGGCCTGCATTTCAGCGATAAGACGTTGCTGCAGCGGGCGTTGACCCATCGGTCGTTCCTGAACGAGAGCCCGGATTTCCCTTTGGCCGACAATGAACGGCTGGAGTTTCTGGGTGACGCCGTGTTGGATTTCCTCGTCGCCGAGTTCCTGTATCATAAATTCCCGGAGCAGCGTGAGGGGCCGCTTACGAATATGCGGGCGGCGTTGGTGCGTCGGGATACGCTGGCGCGCTTCGCCCGGCGGATCTCGTTGGGCCAGTTCCTGCTCATGGGGCGTGGCGAGGTGGAATCGGGGGGGCGGGATCGGCCGGGCACGTTGTGTGCCGCGTTCGAGGCGCTGGTGGGAGCGCTCTACCTGGATCAGGGCCTGGAAGCCGTCAAGGATTTCCTTCGCCCCTTCATCGAGCCGGAATTGGATCGTGTGCTTCAGGAGGCGCTGAACAAGGACGCCAAGAGCCGGCTCCAGGAGTGGAGCCAGGCGCACTTTCAGGCCACGCCCTATTATCGAACGGTGGACGAGCGCGGCCCCGATCACGCGAAGGAATTCACCGTGCAGGCGCTGATCAACGGCGTGGTATACGGCGAGGGAGAAGGGCGAAGCAAGCAGTTGGCCGCTCAGGCTGCAGCCCAGGCGGCATTGGATACCCTGGCCCGGCTTCAGGCGGAAGGAAAGCTCCCGATCTCGGTGGATGGGGAGCCGGAGGAGGGTAAACAGGGTGATCGCTCGCCCGCCGCTGGCTCATCATCGCATCCCAATTCATGATCTGACCGTTCCGCGGAATGCGGCATGGGGGTGGTCTCTCTCATGGGTGTTGCCGGGACAGGGGCGATTCATGAATCGCCCTTGCCCACAGGTAGGTGGCGGCAGATCAATTCCCCGTCTGGGAAAAAGTCCACAGGAGGCGCCATTCATGCGGCGCTGCTCACAAAATGGTCTCCCGTGGGCTTACCAACACTAGACAGGGAGACTACCGGCATGGGACCTGCAGGGAAAAAATCAGCCCTTTGTCATGCTTGGATCGGCAGAGATCGTGTATCCTTACGTGCGGGAGCCTGTCCGCATGGAGGGGTGTTCTTCGGATAGCCATCGAGCCGCTCCATAGGGATATCTTTGGGTTGGGCGTGATGCGCCTTTGGGTGGGGAGATACCCGGGACCAAAAGGCGATGGACAGCTTCCTGAAGGGGTGTTACATTATTCTCTGTATGCTGGAATGATCGCGCCCACGGGAGATCGATCGTGATCATGAGTGGCCGAGGGATGGTGATATGGCAGATCGTACGTGGAAGATTCTTTATGTAGAGGACCAGACGGAGATGATCGACCTCATCCGGCTGGCGTTGCGTCGGCGCCCTATCGAGGTTCTCGGTGCCACCAGCGCGAAAGAGGCGATCGAGTGCGTGCGAGCCGAACGGCCGGATCTGGTGTTGCTGGATTTGATGATGCCCGAAGTCGACGGATGGGCCGTTCACCGTGAGATGCGAGAGGATCCGGAGCTGCGTGATATCCCGATCATCATCATCACCGCTCGGGGGAGCCTGGAGGAGCGTGAGAAGGGCTTGCGGACTCCTGGGATCGTCGAGTACATCATCAAGCCGTTTTCCCCTTCCGAGTTGTTGGTGTGCATCGACCGTGTGTTGACGAACCTGGATCGCGAGGCCACGCAGGGAAACGGGGCCTCTGGCCTGAGTAGGGAGGGACCGAATGGCTCCTAGCACGTGGCGAGCCGGCCTCATCGGCGCTGCTTTGGGTGCGTTCTTGGGCCTGATCTCCGTCGTGCCCTTGTTGGGATGCCTGGTCGTCCCACTATCCCTGATCCTTTACATCGTGATCGGGATCCTGGCCGCGCTCTGGATGCCGTCCCCGCGTGACGTCGGGCCGGGGGCCGGGGCCGGGGCGGCGGCAGGAGCCTTGGCCGGTTTGGGATATGGGATTGCCAGCATGATCGTCACACCGTTGGCGTATACGCTCATGGGAGGGGCGCAGACGGCCATGCGCAGCCTCCCCCCACAGCTTATGGAGATGTATCGGCAGGCTGGGCTGGACCCCCAGATGTTCTTCTCCCTTCCCATGGTGACCTTGAGCGCGGGGCTATGTTGCATCAGCAATCTCGTCTTCGCCGCCATCCTGGGGGCGATTGGGGGAGCGGTTGCTGCGGCGGCCAGTTCATAGCTGCAATCGGGCTTGTCGTACAGCTCCATAGGGTCGAGGTCGGCCTGGAGCATGCCGTGTGCCCAACGTTTTTGGCGCCGAGCGTCGTCGACGCTCGGCGGTTTCTATTCCAGCGTGGAGCGGGGTCCATTGCGCTGGGAACAAACGGTTTGCATCGATCGTCCCTGGAATGAGCCCACACGGCGTTTCTTCTCAAGAACTGAGGAGGTATCTCATGACTGCACGACCCAGTATCCCCCGCCTGCGCTGGATCATCGTGGCGATGATCGTGTTCACCTTTGCCTGCGCCCCAGCCGGGCTGGCCCCCTCCCCCCAGGAGGAGTGGAGAGAGGCTCCTATGGCTACCCCCGCCGTTATGGCGAAGGAGGCAATGCCCGAGGCGCCCATGTCCACCGGCGGGACGACCCCACCCAATGCTGAGCCCTATGACGCCACCTTCTTCAAGACCTATGGGGTGAATCCTTTCATTGATACGGAGGATGAGCATCTTTCCACGTTCGGCATGGATGTGGATACGGCGTCCTACACCGTTGTACGCCGCTACATCACCGACGGGAACCTGCCCCCGCCGGAGGCCATCCGGGTGGAGGAGTTTGTCAATTACTTCAAGCACGACTACCCCGATCCGGAGGAGGGGGCGTTCGCCATCCAACTGGATGCGGCGCCGGCCCCCTTCCGCGGCGAGCGATATCGCCTGATGCGCATCGGCCTGCAGGGGCGCCATATCCTTGCGGAGGATCGCAAAGACGCCTCGCTGATCTTCGTCATTGATGTGTCTGGCTCTATGCGCCGGGAGAATCGATTGGGATTGGTGAAGCGGGCTTTGCGCCTGCTGGTGGATGAGCTGCGCCCGACTGACGAGGTGGGGATCGTCGTCTACGGGTCACGAGCCCAGGTCGTCCTGGAACCCACCTCGGCCTCGAACCGGGATGCCATCATCGCTGCCATCGAATCGTTGCAGACCGGCGGATCGACCAACGCCGAGGAGGGGCTGCGATTGGGCTATCAGATGGCGGTCCGCACGCTGGCGGAGGGCCGGATCACCCGGGTGATCCTCTGTTCCGATGGCGTGGCGAACGTGGGCCGCACGGGCGCTGAGGGGATCCTGAAGGAGATCCGAGGATACGTGGCGGACGGGGTGACCCTCTCCACGGTGGGCTTTGGTATGGGTAACTACAACGATGTGCTGATGGAGCAGTTGGCGGACAATGGCAACGGCTCGTATGCCTACGTGGATACGCTGGCGGAGGCCCGGCGCATCTTCGTGGAGAACCTGACGGGCACGCTCCAGGTCATCGCTCAGGATGCCAAGGTGCAGGTCGATTTCAATCCGGAGGTAGTGAGCCGGTTCCGCCTCCTGGGGTATGAGAATCGCCGTTTGCAGGCGGAGGAGTTTCGAGATGACTCCGTGGATGCGGGCGAGGTCGGCGCGGGGCACAGCGTGACAGCGCTGTACGAGTTCAAGTTGCACGAGGGGGCCGAGGGACGGGTGGCCACCGTGTTCGTGCGGTACCAGGATCCGGATACCGGCGAGGTGACGGAGATCCAGAAGTCGCTGGACACCTCGGACATCCTGCCGACGTTTGAGGAGGCCCCGATCAGTTTCCAGCTGGACGCGGCCGTGGCCGAGTTCGCTGAGGTGTTGCGGGAGAGCTACTGGGCCCAGAACACCAAGCTTGAGGATGTGCTGGCACTGGCCCAGCGGGTGAGTGCGGCCATGCCGGACGACGCCGATGTGACGGAGCTTGTGTACCTGATCTCGCAGGCCAACCGCTTGGCGGCACAGGAATAGCCGGGATCTCACCGGCGCAGACAGGTGCAACGCGCCCTGAGGGTGTGCCTGAGAAATGCCGTTGCTTCTGCTGTGGGGAGGCCCGGAGGGGCGGAGCCCCTCCGGAAAAAGCCTTTCTCCCGCCTTCGACGCGTTGCTTCGTACGCAGGTCTCTGGGAATCAGGTGAGTTGTCGGAGATCACGATGACCTCATCCACTTCCACGTACCACTTTCATGGCCGCTTTACGCCGGACGACAAGGCGCAGGGCGACTATCGGTATCTCTTCTTCGACGTCCCCCCGGGAGTGCATCGTATCGACGTCCGGTACGAGTACGAGGGCCGGGAGGGTGGCGGCAACACGATCGATATCGGCCTGTTCGACTCTCGTGGCGGCAATGTGCACGGGTTCCGAGGATGGAGCGGGGGGGCTCGTGATCGCTTCACGGTGGCTGAGCGGGATGCGACGCCCGGGTATCTGCCTGGCCCGCTTCCCGCCGGCCGCTGGTCCGTGATGCTGGGGCTGTATAGGATCCAGGAAGCCGGGTGTCGGTGGCAGGTCGACGTGTGGCTGTGGGACGATCCGGGCCTCGGCCTGGGCTATCCCACGCTCAGCCTGCCGGAGGTGGCTGTGCCGGAGAGGGGACACGTGGTCCGGCCGGCGATGGGCGGCGAGGACAGCCCCCGCTGGTTCCGCGGTGATTTCCAATCGCATACGTACCATAGCGATGCCTCGGGATCTCCGGGCGGATTGGCCGCCGCTGCAAGGGCACGGGGGCTGGACTTCGTGGCCGTCACCGATCACAACACGGTGAGCCAGGTCCCGCATCTGCGGGCCCTCAGCGGGGACGATCTGCTGCTGATCCCGAGCGTGGAGGTGACCACGTATTACGGCCATGCGAATGTGTGGGGGATCGATCGATGGCTGGACTTCCGCTGCCGCTCCCGGGACGATGTCGCCCGGGTCATTGAGGAGACCCATCGGCGGGGACGACTATTCTCCGTGAATCATCCCAAGGAGGGCGGCCCGCCGTGGGAGTACGGCACGGACCTTCCCTTTGACTGCGTGGAGGTATGGCAGGCTCCCTGGTTCGTGCGGAACTGGGAGTCTCGCCGCTTTTGGATGCGCCTGTTGGAGCAGGGGCGACGCGTGGTCGCCGTAGGGGGCAGCGATCGGCACCAGCCGCCCTTCCGAGGCGCCCTGGGGTTCTATGAGGTGGGTACGCCGACGACCTGGGTGTATGCCGAGGCGCTTGCCCAGGAGGCGATCCTGGCGGGCGTTCGTGCCGGTCATGTCTTCATCAGCGAGAGCCCCGCCGGACCGAGGATCGAGCTGACAGCCGAAGCGGGTGGGCACACGGCCATGATGGGGGATGAGCTGCCGTGCCGGGGAGTGTCGGAGGTGCTCGTGCACGCCCGTGTGCTTGGGGCCTCTGGCAAGGT
>JAJRVX010000358.1:0-5003 GCA_024277095.1 Chloroflexota bacterium | reverse complement strand
GATCATCAGCACCTCCTGGAAGAAGGTGCCGATGAACAGGATCACGAACTTCTGCGTATCCCCCACCCCGGCCCACAAGATGGACAACGGCACAAACGCCACGGCCGGCATGTACCGGATGAAATCGATGGGCGGCTCGAAGAGGGCCTCAAAGAAGCGAAAGTTCCCCATGAGGACGCCGATAGGCAGCGCCACCAGCGTGGAGATGAGCCAGCCGACCATAATGCGATAGATGCTGGCCCAGGTATCCGCCCACAGCGACCCATCCCGAGCCCCCTCCACGGCAGCCTCCAGGATGGCCGTCGGCGTGGGGAGAAAGATGGGACTCACCAGGCCGCCGTAAGTCAACACACACCAGATGACGAACAAGGCGATCAGGAATACCGTGCTGATCGCCATATAATGGCGACGTGGGATCTCCTCACGCAGCAACAACAATTCGCTCAACACCTCTCCCCCCATCCACAGGAGATGTAGGTATGGAGGGCCAAAGGCGCCTCGCTTTGGCCCTCCATGCCGGTGTTCACCCCTACATATCCACCTGCACACTCACGGCAGATAGGACGGATCCAACACGTCCTCCGGATCCGGCACGCTTTCGACCGCCCCCGAGGCCAGCAGGACCTGCATCACCTCTCGATAGGTCTCCTGGATGGGACCGGAGAATTGTTCCTTGTTCTCCTCTAGATCGTACAGCTTGATCCCCTTCCACGCGACCTTGAACTCTTCAAGATCGCTTCCCACCGCGTCGGCGATGATCCGCTGCCCTTCCTCCGGATACTCATCCAGGAAGTCCATGGCATCCTGCCAGGCCAGGATCATCGCCCGCACCTGGTCACCCTTCTCATCCAACACGTTCTTGGGGAAGGCCAGGAAATCGCCGATGAGCCCGGGCTTGACGGCCGCACTGTAGATGATCCGATATCCCTCGCCCCGGGCCAGCGCGGCGGAGATGTACGGCTCGTATGTGACGGCGACATCCACCCGCCCGGCGACAACGGCAGCGCCCGCGTCGGCGGCGGGCATGGGCACGACCTCGATATCATCCTTGGTCATCCCGTTCTGCATCAGCGCATAGCTGAGCAGCAGATCGCTGGTCGTACCCTCCTCAAAGGCCACCTTCTTGCCCTTCAGGTCCGCGATGGTCTCGATGCCCGGCCCGGCGATGATGGCATCCGCCTCAAAGGAGGCATCCTCCAACAGGACCAGCTTCAGGTCCACACCAGCGTTGATCAAATACGCCGAGGTGTGCGTGGCGATGTTTGCCCCGTCAAAGCGGCCCGCAGCCAACGCGGCATTCAGATCCTGGTCGGTGACGAAGTCGACCAGCTCAACGTGGATACCGTGATCCTCAAAGAAGCCTTTCTCCTTGGCGATCCACCAGGGGCCGTAACCGATCCAGGGCTGGGTGCCGATCTTGAGCGTGGGCATCTCCGCGGGGGCTTCGGCGGACTCCGGAGTGGGGGTAGCCTCCGCAGCAGGCGCCGCCGGAGCGGGAGGGGCGACAGGTGGCGCACAGGCGCTCACCAGCACAGCCAGGGCCAATGTCAACCCGATAAGAGACAAGACATGCCGCATAAGAGCCTCCTTTCCTCCTGAAACATGACTATCGGCCAGCGTCTACGATTATGAACGCACCCGTGTGCTCTGGGTCCCATCATTCTGATGCCACCCTGGGTGGGCTCTTCAACCCAGATCCCGTCAGCGCCACAACCACGATCTCCCCGGGGGTGACGTAGGGGCGTATCTGGGGCAGGACGGCCGCGGCCGTCGCCGATGTGGGCTCGACGTAGAGGCCCGCACGGGCCAGTCGCTCCTGCGCCTCCGAGATCTGCGTCTCCGTCGCCACCAGCGCGATGCCATCGCTCTCCCGCAACGCCGCCAGCAACGCCCGGCCCCGCACCGGCTGCACGATGGCGATCCCCTCCGCAACGGTGGGCTGGGCCGGTACGGGCTCCACCTCCTTGCGCCCGGCCGTCATCGCCGTCACCAGGGGCGCGCATCGCTCCGCCTGAGCGGCCACCAGACGGGGCAGTCGATCGCTCACCCCCGCCGCGAGCAGGGCCTGGAACCCCCTCCAAACGCCCAACAGCAGCGTGCCCTGCCCCACCGGCGTCACGAACCAGTCAGGGACCCGATGCCCCAACTGCTCCCAGATCTCCCAGGCGGCGGTGGCCATCCCGACCAGCGTCAGCGGATGCCAGACGTGACTGGCGTACACAGCGCCCGCGGCAGCCTCGGCCTCAGCCGCCCGCGTGGCCTCCAGGCGGGGGCCAGGCACCGGCACCAACTCGGCGCCGTAGACGGCGATCTGAGCCTGTTTGGCCGGGCTGGCATACGCCGGGACGAACACACGAGCCTTCACACCCGCCCGGGCGGCATAGGCCGCCAGCGAGGCGCCCGCGTTCCCCGACGAGTCCTCCACCACCCGCTCGACCCCACGGGCTACGATGTCATTGATCACCAGGGCGGTGCCCCGATCCTTGAAGGAGCCAGTCGGGTTGATCCCTTCCAGCTTCCAGTATAGATCCACCCCTTCCCACACACCGGAGATCAAAGGGGTCCAGCCTTCGCCGAGGGTGATCGGATCACTTGGGAGCGACGGGGGTAACATCGCTCGGTAGCGCCACAAGCCAGGCTGATAGAAATCGATCGCGTTCGGGTCGAAGCGGGGGAGACCGACCATCTCACGAGGGCCGCCGCAGGCGCAGGCCCATTGGTCTGCTGGCCAGGACTCGCGGGCGCCACAATGGGTGCAGACCAGCTCCATTTGTACACACATGCTCAGAAGGGATAGCCGGGCGGATTATAACATAAAAGCCCTGTGCGGAAAACGCGGACATGTGCCGTGTGTGACAGAATCATGTGGAGGCCTCCCCACGCAAGAGGTCCCGCAACGTCCGGTATCCGATGACATGGACGCCGTTCTCCGCCAGCCAGCTCCAGAACTCCGGGTCTGAAAAGACCTCCCAATCAGCGACCCGGCCGCTCCAATCATCCTCCGGAGCGATGGCCCGCACCTCGTCTCCCGGGCGAGCCGCATGGTAGATCAGATGAGTCAGTCCCGGCGGGAGCTCCTTCACCAAGAACTTATATCGCTCCTTGCGGCTGTCCCCCGGCACGTCATACAGATCCGTCAAGTGATCCAGGACCGGGAGTCGCCCATCCCGCTCCAAAGCCTCCACAAGCTCTGAGATCGCCTCCACAACGTCCGGCGACAAACCGTACCGCTCCACCTGCTCGCGCCGGATGCGCGGCAACATGACGGGCACCCGATACGTCAGCCCCAACTCCACATAGGCGGGCAGCAGGGCCGGATGGACGATCCCTCCCATGTGGGTATCGATATGGGTGACATCGAGTCCCGCCGCCAGCGCCCGCTCGACCTGAGCGCGCATCTCGGCGATAGCGGCCTCAGGTTGCATATGCGCGTGGAGGCTCTCCACATCGGGCCAGAAGTACCCCTCATGATCCAACAAGCCGCTCTGAGGATCGCACGTGGACAGCGGGCGCCAGCGATACAGAGGCCACTCGCTGGTCAACGTCAAGTGAATGCCCACGTCCGCCTTCGGATGCGCGTGGGCCCATCGGATCGTCTCGTTGACCCAGGGACAGGGCATCATCACCGAGCCGCAGGCCACCGGGGCCGCCTCCGCGATATCAGCAAAGGCGGTGTTGGCCGCATGGCACATCCCCAAGTCATCGGCGTGGAAGATCACCACACGATCATCCGGGGAAAACCCCAAACGGGCCAGGAAGGGATTCATGGATACCTCCGCATTCAGAAGATGATCTCCAGGCCTCGAAAGGGCCGCCCAAACGGCCCTCCAAGGCCACCGAAGCATAGGCATGGGAGGAGAAAATGTCAAAAACGGCGCCACCAACGTCGCATCTGCAGAGGAATATGATATAATGCCGGCGCTCGCAAATGAAGCCCTACATGCCTCGTGGGAATACACCACCGGGTAACACTGGGGAGTTGCGCGATATCCACTTTATAGTGCATAATTCTATCGCACAGGAGGAATGGACATGTCGCAGCCGGTCGAAGCGGTACTGGTCGGAGCCGGGAATCGGGGGCGCGAAGCCTACGGGGCCTATGCACTCCGCTATCCACACCGACTCAAATTCGTGGCGGTTGCCGAGCCCATCGCGGAGCGACGGGAGCACTTCGCCAGGCAACACAACATCCCGCCGGAGCGCCAATTTGCCTCCTGGGAGGATCTCTACGCCCAGGGCCAGCTGGCGCCTGCACTGGTCAACTGCACGATGGATCGTGACCACGTGGCCTCCACGATCCCCGCGCTGGAGCTGGGATACCACGTGCTGCTGGAGAAGCCCATGGCGACGACCCCGCACGATTGCGTGCGCCTGGTACGCGCGGCCGAGAAAGCCGACCGTATCCTCCAGATCTGTCACGTGCTGCGGTACACCCCCTTCTTCATCGCGGTGCAGGAGGCGGTGCAATCCGGGCGCCTGGGCGACGTGATGACCGTTGAGCACAAGGAGAACGTGGTCTACTGGCACATGGCTCACTCGTTCGTGCGGGGCAACTGGCGCAACAGCCAGACCTCCAGCCCCATGATCCTGACGAAGTCCTGCCATGACCTGGATATCCTGGCGTGGACTCTAGGCACCCGATGCCTGCGCATCTCCTCCTTCGGCTCCCTGACCCTCTTCCGCCCCGACCGGGTGGGACCGGAGATCCCGGAGCGATGCACGGACGGCTGCCCCATCGAGAACGACTGCCCCTTCTACGCGCCGCGCATCTACCTCACCGAGTACACCGGCTGGCCCGTCTCCGTGATCTCCCTGGACACCAGCATGGAGGCCCGGCTGAAGGCGCTGCAGGAAGGGCCCTACGGCCGTTGCGTCTACCGGTGTGATAACAACGTGGTCGACCACCAGGTCGTGGCCATGGAGTTCGAGAACGACGTCACCGTCGTGTTCACCATGCACGGCCACCCCCATAAGCAGGGCCGCACGATGCGATATGACGGCTC
>JAJRVX010000357.1:0-2757 GCA_024277095.1 Chloroflexota bacterium | reverse complement strand
CGGGACGCCCCTTCTCGTTCGATCAGCCCGCATCGCCGGGTCCGGCGCGCCCCGGCGATCGTGGGCAGGTGCTCTACTTCCACGGATGTTCCACCCAGTATTATGAGCCGCGTGTGGGCAAGGCGGCGGTGGCCGTCCTGGAGCGAAACGGATTCGAGGTCGTGGTGCCCGATCAGAACTGCTGTGGGCTTCCCATCATGTCCCAGGGCGATTTCACGGGGGCTCGCAGGTATGCGTATAGCAATCTGCGCAAATTGGCGCCGTGGGTGCGCCGCGGATATCTGATCGTCGGCACCTCCACCAGCTGCACGTTGACGCTGAAGCACGATTACCGGGCCATCCTGGACATCGATGATGAGGACGCCCGCCTGGTGGCGGAGCACACGTACGACATCTGCGAGTTCCTGCGGCTGCTATGGGAGCGCGATGAGCTGGACACGGGCTTCGCCCCCCTCGAGGCCACCGTGCCCTATCACGCGCCGTGCCAGTTGAAGGCCCATGGGATGGGGCGCCCGGCTTTCGACCTGATGAGCCTGATCCCCGGCCTGACGGTCGTGGAGATGGACGCGGATTGCTGTGGCATCGCCGGCACGTATGGCTACAAGCACGAGAAATACGACATCGCCATGGCCGTCGGCGAGCCGCTGTTCCGGCAGATCCTGGAGACCGGTGGCCCGGTGGCTGTGTGCGATAGCGAGACCTGCCGCTGGCAGATCTCCCATGGGACGGGGCGTCCCTCCGTTCATCCGGTGGAGGTCCTGGCCCTGGCGTACGGGATCGCGGTGGACGATTCGCCGGCCCGATTGTTGTGTGCGTCGAGATGAGGGTTCTCGTGGTGGGCGCCGGCGCGATCGGCGCCATGGTCGGGGCGAAGCTTCAGCTAGGCGGCCATGCGGTCACCTTGCTCGGCCGTCCATGGCTGGCGGAGGCCGTGCGTGAGCGAGGGCTTCGGCTGACGGAGGAGGGGCGGGAGACCGTGATCCCGGATATCCGGGTCGCCACCTCGATCGGCGAGGCGCTGGCAGGGGAGCGCTCCTTTGACCTGGCCCTGATCGCGGTCAAGTCATATGACACGGCCGAGGCGGCCCGCGGGCTTCGGATGGCCCTCAGCGCGCACGGTCCGGCGCCGACGGAGACGTTGCGCGTTCTCTCCCTGCAGAATGGCGTGGGCAATGAGGAGACGTTATTCCAGCACTTCAGACGCCGACAGGTGATCGCGGGGGCGATTACCACGCCGGTGGCCGTGCCCGAGCCCGGGCATATCGTCATCGCCCGGAGCGGTGTGATCGGCCTGTCCCCCGTGGATCGTACCTGCGCATTGGATGATGTGCAGCAGGCTCTGTCCGAGGCGGGGTTCCATGTGGAGCGCTATTCCGACTATCGAGGATTGAAGTGGACGAAGCTGCTCATGAACCTGACGGCGAACGCCAGCTCGGCCATCCTGGATTGGCCGCCGGAGCGGCTGCTCGGCGATCGACGGCTGGCCGCGTTGGAGGTGGCCGCCTGGCGGGAGGCCATCGCGGTGATGCGCGCTTTGGGGATCCGTCCGGTCCGCCTGGGACGCTATCGATGGCCGCTGTACGTGCCGTTCATACGCTTCCTGCCGGTGGTGGCTCTCCAGCCCATCGTGCGTCGCATGGCGGGGGGCGGGCGTGGCGGCAAGATGCCCTCCCTGCACATCGACCTCCATCGAGGCCGGGATCGGTCCGAGGTGGGATGGCTGAACGGCGCCGTGGTGCGATATGGGCGTCAGGCTGGGGTGCCGACGCCCGTCAACCAGGCGCTGCATGATGTCCTGGTCGCTCTGGTCAAGCGACAGGTGCCTTGGGAGGCCTTTGCCCATCATCCTGACCGTCTGATCGCCGCGGTGGAGGCGGTGCGGGAGGGACGTCCTGCGCTATCGATCCTGGACACCCGGGATTGACCCGATGTCCCGGCGCTCTGAGTGCTTCGGTGATGCCCTGATCGGGTATTTGCTCATCTGGCTCGCCGCCGTGCTGTGGGCCAGCCTGGCGCTGTTTTACAAGACCGTGCTTGGGCTCGGCGTACCCCCGTTGACGTTGGTCGCCTATCGGGCGGGGGGAGCTGCCTGTGCCCTGGCGATCTGGATGACCATCCGGGGAGATTTCCCGGCCGGGCTGCGCATATCCCGGAGGGATGGGCCGCTGATGCTGGCCTATGGGGTGGTCGGCGTGGCGCTCTTTTACATCGCCTACGCATACGCGATCCATCTCACGGGCATCGCGATGGCGGTGGTCTTGATGTACACCGCGCCCGCCTGGGTGGCGCTCATCGCCTGGCGATGGCTGGGAGAGGGGATGGACCTGCGCCGGGGGATCGCGCTGGTGCTGGCATTCCTGGGATGCGCTTTGGTGGCCCAGGCATACGACGTGGCGGCGCTTCGGTTCAACGTGTTGGGCGTGCTGTGGGGGCTGGGGGCGGGAATCGGATATGGCCTGTACAGCATCTTTAACAAGCTGGCGGTGCGCCGCTATTCGCCGGCCGTTGTGCAATTCTACGGCTTCGCCATCGGCGCCTTCCTCCTCGTGGCCCTGCAGCCGCCTCGCGATTTGCTCGCGCCGCTGCGGTCGCTTCCCGTGTTGGGGTTGTTGATCTTCATCGCCGTGGGGCCGACGCTGGGGGGCGGGCTCGCCTATGCGGCCGGGGTGCAGCGCATTCGCGTCAGCGTCGCCAGCCTGCTGGCCACGTTGGAGCCGGCCCTGGCCGTGTTGATGGGATACCTGGGATTTGGGGAGG
>JAJRVX010000356.1:0-10272 GCA_024277095.1 Chloroflexota bacterium | reverse complement strand
GATCTGGGCGCTAGTGTACGGATCCAGACGATCGTGCGGGTTGGCGCCATCCGCCAGGTTCTCGACGAAGAAGTAGGTGCGCAGCGTCTTGCCGATGTCATGATAGTAGGCGCCCACCCGGGTGAGCAGAGGATCCGCCCCCACCGCCTCTGCGGCCCGCTCGCCCAGATTGCTGACCAGGATCGTGTGATGATATGTGCCGGGCGCCTTGAGCAATAGCTGCCGCAACAGGGGATGGGTCGGGCGGGAGAGCTCCATGAGCTGCAAAGAGGTGACGATGCCAAAGACGGAGCCGAGGAGGAACAGGCTGATGAGCGTGATGCTGGCCGAGAGCCCGCCGTTGGCCATGGACGTGCCGACCAATGACGTCAGGGTGGTCGCGTCCAGCGGCTCCGTCGGCAGCCGGAAGACCAACAACACGGCGAGGTTCGTGAGGGCGACGGAGACGCCGGCCCACACGAACGTGCTAAGCCGCTCTCCACGGCCCAGGATGAACGCCCCCACAAGGCTGCCCGTCAGCAAATAGGTGACCAGATCCGGAGAGCCGGAGGTCAAATAGGCGACGATGAGCGCCAGGCTGATCGTCGCCAGGATGGAGACCCGCAGATCCAACAGGGCGCTCAGCAACATGGCCATAGCGGCCATGGGGAAGAAATAGGAGAGCAGGGAGTCCTTGGCGATCATCACGCGGGCCAGGACGATGAAGCTGAGCATCAAGGTGGCCAGCAAGGGAGGCCACCGCCGCTCCGTCCAGAAGGATGGGGCCAGCCGATACAGGTAGACGCCCAACACGGAGGCGATGAGCAAGACGAAGAGGACGGCCTGCAGGAGATCCCGGCGCGAGGTATGGGATTGGCGCAGGCCCAGCGCCTCCAACGCCTCGATGTGCTCGGGGCCAACGACGTCCCCGGCCCGCAGGATGATCTCCCCGGCCTCCAGAGTACGGGTCTGGGGAGGCACCCGATTGCGAGCGGCCTCCCGCTCGGCCTGCGTGCGTTCGGCGTTGAAGAAACTGTTCGGGCGCATCAGGGTCTGCACCAGCTCGATGGTGACCGCGGCCTCCTCGTCGGTGAGGTCCAGGCTGACCAGGCCGGGCACCCGCCGCTGATACAGCTCCAACTGGTTCTCGCGGATCTCCTCCCGCATGATCCGGTCCAGGACCGTCTGAACCTCGTTGGCGACGCGACGCCAGGAGTCCTCATCCAACGCCAGCAACAGCTCAATGGTAGATCGTGACAGGGAGATGTCCGGGATCGCGTTGATCCAGGCGACCCGCTGCTCCGTGCTGGCGTACTCATCATGGCGCACGCTGTCGATGAAGTCCAGGACCTCCCGCGCGCGGGCGAGTTGCTCGCGCCGCACGCGCGCCTCGGGGGGATCGTACACATCGGGCACGGCCGCAGCGGCGCGCTCGCGCGCCTGCTCCGTCAGCACTTCGCTCTCGTACGTGATCTGGCGAGGCGATCGGATGTCTGTGGGGCTCACATCCCCGACGGAGAGCGCGACCTGCCCATTCAGAGGGATCGGGAAGGCGAGGGTCAGTGAAGCACCGGCGGTGAAGACCACCCCCCAAAAGATCGCCTGAATCCGCCGCCACCAAACGGTATCACGCAGACGAACGGCTGCTTTATCCGATTGTTGAGCCGTGGACTCTGTCTGTACCACGCGTCACTCCGATGGCCAGGCGGCCGCGCCGCCCAGGGATCGCCACCATCCGCACGCCGGATGCCTCATCCCTGCTCCAACAGGCGGCGCACGATCTGATTGACCAGACGGCCGTCCGCCCGACCTCTGAGCTCGCTCATCAGGCGACGCATGACATTCCCCATGTTCGCCTGATCCGCGGCTTTCAGCTCATCGATGACCTCTCGCGCCCGAGCCTCGATCTCCTCCTCCGTCAGCTGCCGCGGGAGGTAAGCCTCCAACACGGCCAGCTCGGCCTCCTCTTTGGCCACCAGATCCGGCCGCTCTCCGCGCTTGAACTCCTCGATGGCCTCCCGCCGCATCTTCGCCTCTTTCGCGATGATGGCCAGCACCTCACCCTCGTCCAGCGAGGCCATCTTCTCCACCTCCGCGTTGCGGATCGCCGTCTTCACAGCGCGAATGGCCAACTTACGAGGCTCGTCCTTAGTACGCAGGGCCTCCTTCAGATCCTCGTTCAGGCGATCGATGAGCTTCATCTTTTTATCTCCCCAATCTTCCGGGCCTCGCGGCGTGAGCGCCGCCGCCCCAAGGATATCGACGACACGCGAAGTACAGAAAAGGGCGCCCTCATACCTCCGATGTCCTGCAGTCGGGCTAGCCGTCTGACATAAGAGGAGGGGCCCCCTAGTCACTTTGCACAAGGAACCATACGATCGCGATCTGCAATTGTCAGACCGGGGGGATTATACCCGCCGACACCCCCCGCGTCAAATCATTATCCGGGAGGCCAACGCATGCGACGGCCGCCCAGCAGATGGAGATGGATGTGATACACGGATTGCCCGGCCTCCGGCCCATTGTTCAACACCAGCCGATACCCTCCCCGGGCGATCCCCTCCTGCTCGGCCAGATCACGAGCGATCAGAAACAGCCGGCCGACCAGGGCGGCATCCTCCGGCTGTAGGGCAGAGACGGCAGGGATATGGCGATTGGGCACGATCAGAATGTGGACCGGGGCCTGGGGGTTGATATCCCGGAAGGCGGTCACCTCCTCGTCCTGATAGACGATGTCGCCGTACGCCTCACGGCGCACGATACGGCAGAAGATGCAATCGTCCTTCATGCGAGCACCTCTCCCCAAAGCGCATCCCCTTCCAACCGAGTCAGCCGCACCGGGGTGATCCGGTTATGCAGGTTCACATCGGAGGGCACCAACGTCAGGACGCGCAGGTAATGATCCGTCAGCCCGGTCCACACGCGATGCCCGGGCTCGGCCGCGTTCCGGCCCTCGCCCTCCCACAGGACCGGACGAACCCGGCCCAGCTGCGATCGACGGGCCGCCCGACCGGCCCGAACGTCCAACTCCCGCATGATCGCGCTCCGCTCCCGCTTCACCGCGTCGGGCACCTGGTCTGGCATCCGGGCCGCCGCCGTCCCCGGCCGCGGGGAGTACGGGAACACGTGCAGATGGGCAAACCCCATCGACTCGACAAAGCGGTAGCTCTGTTGAAACTCCGCGTCCGTCTCGCCCGGGAACCCGACGATGATGTCCGTGGTGATCATGAGGTCAGGGATGCGATCCCGCGCGGCCTCCACCAGGCGGGCATAGGCCTCCGCCGTGTACCGGCGGGCCATGCGGCGCAGCGTGGCATCACACCCGGACTGCAAAGGCAGATGCAGATGCGGACACAGGCGGCCATCACTCTCGGCCCACAGGTCGAAGAACTCCGGCGTCAGGTCCCACGGCTCCAGGGAGGAAAGGCGCAGCCGTGGCAGACGGGTGCGTTGCAGGATCGTCCGCACCAGCGTGGCCAGATCGCCACCCAGATCCCGGCCATAGGAGCCGAGGTGGACACCGGTGAGCACGGCCTCCTGATATCCCTCCGCCACCAGCCGGTTGATCTCATCCACCACCAGATCCACAGGGCGGCTGCGCTCCTCGCCGCGAGCGATGGTGACGATGCAGAATGTACAGCGATTGTGGCAACCGTCCTGGACCTTGACGAAAGCGCGCGTGCGGGTGCTGGCGAAAGGCGAGCGATCCGGCCGGGTCAGCTCCTCGGCCGGCAACTCGGGGAACTCCCGCGCCCAGGCCTCCAGGAGCTCGGCCAGCCGATCCTTCCCTTGGTTATCCACCACCAGGCGCACCTGGGGCAAACGCTCCACGGCGTCCGGAGAGAGGGTGGCGTAACAGCCGGTGATGGCCAGCCGGGCGCGCGGGTTGGCCCGCGCCATGGCACGGGCCAGGGAGCGAGACTTGGCCTCGGCGGTCACCGTCACCGCGCAGGTATTCAGCACGCAGACATCCGCCTCCTCTGGAGAGGCGACCACGTGGTGGCCGCGCGCCATGAGATCCCGGGCCAGGCGCTCCATCTCGCTGTAATTCAGCCGGCACCCCAGCGTCTCCAGATACACCCGCATACGCGATCCTACACCCCGCTTATCCGATCGACATGTGTCTCATGCTCTCACTCAAACCGTGAGAGCATACCATCGAGTGAGCGTCACTGTCAAACATCGGAAAACTACTAGGAAACGGCTGCAGAGGGCTTTGGGGGGCGCAGTTTCTACAACCAGGCCGGACTTTCCCGACAGGGCAGGAAATGAACCTTCTTGGGCGGAGAAGGGGCTTTCCGCATCCCTTTGGCTTCCATCGCTGACTTCTGTACGCCGTCCTAGCCTCTCCTCAGCACACAGCGTTGCCCATCGCGCCTACCCTTCCTTCGCCATGCAAAGATCAGCCCCCCGGAGAGGCAGGGAAAAGGGCCAGTACTCGCAACCGCTTCTCCCTGCATCCGCTATCCAGAGCGACACAAAAGTTCCCATAACACACCAGCTTTTGGACGCCCGACAGGTTTCTGCGTATACTGTCATCAGTTTCGCCCCTTTGCCAAGCGATCTCGTTCCATGGATGGTGTGATATGACGAAATCTCAGGATGTCTTCGGCGCTCGCTCGACGATCGAGACGGGAGAGGGTCCGGTAACCATCTATCGACTTTCCCGCCTGGAAGAGACAGGCCTCGCGCCCGTATCCCGCTTACCCTTCTCCATCAAAGTGCTCCTGGAATCCGTCCTGCGTCAATGCGATGGCTCGTTGATCACCGCGGAGGACGTGCAGGCTCTGGCGCAATGGACCCCGGGCCACGCATCCGATCGGGAGATCCCCTACAAGCCCGCGCGTGTGCTCCTGCAAGACTTCACCGGCGTGCCCGCGGTGGTGGACCTGGCGGCGCTGCGCTCCGCGATGCACCGCCTGGGCGGCGATCCCCAACGCATCAACCCCCTGGTCCCCGTCGACCTGGTCATCGACCACTCGGTCCAGGTGGACTATTTCGGCGCGCGCTATGCCCTGGCCTACAACGCCCAAAGGGAGTTCGAGCGGAACCGGGAGCGCTACGAGTTTCTGCGCTGGGGCCAGCAAGCCTTCGACAACTTCCGCGTCGTCCCCCCCGCCACCGGCATCGTCCACCAGGTCAACCTGGAATACCTGGCAAAGGTCGTGCAGACCCGTTCGCAGGATGGGGAGACCGTCGCCTTCCCCGACACCCTGGTGGGCACCGACTCGCACACGACCATGATCAACGGCGTGGGCGTGCTCGGCTGGGGGGTAGGCGGCATCGAGGCAGAAGCGGCGATGCTGGGGCAGCCCATCTACATGCTCGTCCCCGAAGTCGTGGGCTTCAAGCTGTACGGGCAATTGCCCGAGGGCGCGACGGCGACCGACCTGGTGCTGACCGTGACCCAGATGCTGCGAGCGAAGGGCGTGGTGGGCAAGTTCGTGGAGTTCTTCGGACCCGGCCTGAGCCGGCTGAGCCTGCCCGACCGGGCAACCATCGCCAACATGGCCCCGGAGTATGGGGCGACGATGGGCTTCTTCCCGGTGGACCAGGAGACGCTGCACTTCCTGGCCAGCACAGGCCGAGACGAGGAGCTGATCGATCTGGTGGAGCGTTACACAAAGGAGCAGGGACTCTTCCGAACGGACGACACGCCCGATCCCGAGTTCACCGACGTGCTGGAGCTGGACATGAGCACGGTCGAGCCCAGCCTGGCGGGCCCCAAGCGTCCCCAGGACCGCGTGCCCCTGCGAGAGATGAAGCGAACATTCCTCACCGCCCTCCGGGAGACGTTCGGCCGGGCCCCATCCGACGCGTCGAAGGACATCCAGCCCGGCGTGGAGATCCGCCTGGGCGACGAGACGGCGCACCTCCACGACGGCTCGGTGGTGATCGCCGCCATCACGAGCTGCACGAATACCAGCAACCCCTCCGTCATGATCGGGGCCGGCCTGCTGGCGAAGAAGGCGGTGGAGCGCGGGCTGCGCGTGAAGCCGCACGTGAAGACGAGCCTGGCGCCGGGTTCCAAGGTGGTCAGCGAGTACCTGCGGGCATCCGGCCTGCTGCCCTACCTGGAGGCGCTGCGCTTCCACATCGTCGGGTTCGGCTGTACCACCTGCATCGGCAACAGCGGCCCCCTGCCGGAGGCCGTGGCTCAGGCCATCCACGAGCACGATCTGATTGCGGCCGCCGTGCTGAGCGGCAACCGCAACTTTGAGGGGCGCATCAGCCCCCACGTGAAGGCCAACTACCTGGCCTCGCCGCCGCTGGTCATCGCCTACGCCCTGGCCGGTCGCGTGGACATCGACCTGATCCACGAGCCTTTGGGCTACGATCCTAATGGACAGCCCGTCTACTTGAAGGACCTCTGGCCCACCCAGAAGGAGATCCAGCAGGCGATCCGGCGTTCCCTCCGGCCGGAGATGTTCCGACAGCAGTACGCCAACGTCTTCGGCGGCAACGAGATGTGGAACGAGATCGCCGTCTCCGAAGGGGAGCTGTATGAATGGGATCCGGAGTCCACGTATATCCAGGAGCCGCCATTCTTCGTGGACATGCCCCTGGAGGTGCCATCGCTGCAGAGCATTCGGGGCGCCCGGGTGCTGGCGCTGCTGGGCGACTCCATCACCACGGACCACATCTCGCCCGCGGGCAGCATCGCGCCGGACAGCCCGGCCGGGCGTTACCTGATCGAGCGGGGCGTGCAACCGAGCGACTTCAACTCCTACGGCTCTCGACGGGGCAATCACGAGGTGATGATGCGCGGCACCTTCGCCAACATCCGGCTCCGCAACCTGCTGGCACCCGACACGGAGGGCGGGGTGACTATCCACCTGCCCACCGGCGAGCAGATGAGCATATACGACGCGGCCATGCGCTACCAGGAGGCCGGCACGCCGCTGTTGGTATTGGCAGGCAAGGAATACGGCACGGGCAGCTCACGAGATTGGGCGGCCAAGGGCACCTACCTGCTGGGCATCAAGGCCGTGCTGGCGGAGAGCTTCGAGCGCATTCACCGCAGCAACCTGGTCGGCATGGGGGTGCTGCCCCTCCAGTTCCGGGAAGGCGAGAGCTGGCGCTCTCTGGGCCTGACCGGGCGTGAGATCTACGACATCGAGGGGATCGACGACGGGCTGCAGCCCCGCCAGGAGCTCACGGTGCGAGCCAGAGGGGAGAGCGGGGAAAAGGTGTTCACCGTCATCGCCCGGCTGGACACCCCCGTCGAGGTCGAATACTATCGCAATGGCGGCATCCTGCACACCGTGCTGCGCCAGATGCTCACACGATAGCCATCACCCAACGCCATACGAGACAAGCGAGGGCCGCGTTGACGATTCGTGAACGCGGCCTTTTGTCGTTTTGCGCTCCCTCAAGCTCGGCAAATGGAGTTACCGCTCTGGTGAAAATACGGCGGGGAGGCTTAGGGGCTGCTTTGGATACGCCGCCCGTCGCCCGCGTTCTGTTGGCAATGCCCCTGGGGGATGGTATAATGCGGCCGCGAAACGCGAGATCCCAGAATCACCGGATAAGGGGGAGGTATGGCGGAAGAGATCGGGGCCTTCGTCCTCGTACTGCACAGCCATCTACCATACGTCCGTCGGGCAGGGCGCTGGCCGCACGGCGAGGAGATGGTGCATGAGGCCATGGCGGAGACGTACATCCCGCTTCTGAACGCGCTATACGATCTGGTGGAGGAAGGCGAGCAGCCCCGACTCACCATCGGGCTCACACCGATCCTCCTGGAGCAGATCGCCGATCCAGACGTGTGCGACCACTTCGACGTCTACCTGGACGAACGGATGGCCCTGGTGGAGGCGGACATCCAGCGGTTCAGCCGTCCCGTCCTGGAGGAGTGGCGGGAGGCACACGACGCGGCGCTGGCCCGTCGGCAGGCCGCCCTGGAGCGAAGGCGCCAGGTGCTGCTGGAGGACGCGGCCGAGCGCGGGCTGGACGAGGACGCCGAAGAGGTCCAGAAGGCGTTGGCCGACCTCGAACGAGACCCCTCGCTGCCGCCGCCCCCCATCCCGGTCGATGAAAAGGCGGCCGAGCAGGTCCAGAAGCAACGAGATCACCTGCTCTACCTGGCCAAATGGTATCGAGACTGGTATCAGGGCATCCAGGACTCGTTCCGCAAACGCTACGGCCGCGATCTCGCCGGCGCGTTTCGCCGCCTGCAGGAGATGGGCGTGATCGACGTGCTCACCTCCATGGCCACCCACTGCTATACCCCCCTGCTGGAGCGGGACTCCAGCATATACGCCCAATTACACACCGGCGTGGAGACCACGCATCGCCACATGGGCCAGTTCTCGAAGGGGATCTGGCTACCCGAATGCGGATACCGCCCGGCTTATATCAAAGAGGAGGGGGGGCGGAGTTATGTGAAGCCGGGGATCGAGGAGTTCCTGGCCGACTTCAACATCGGGTACTTCTTCACCGACACCCACGTCATCGAAGGCGGGGCAGTGGTCGGTAAGGCCGCGGGGGACGCCATCGGCCCCTATGGCGCGATCCCCAAGCGTAAGCTCGTCACGCGAGAATACGAACGGCCGCGCGCCCGGGCCGGCACCACCTTTCGCCCCTATTACGTCCACGGCACGGACGTGGCGGTATTTGGAAGGGACGAACGCACCGGGCTCCAGGTGTGGTCAGCCTCCCACGGCTACCCGGGCGATTTCCTCTACCGCGAGTTCCATCGCAAGGACGACGTCTCCGGCATCCAATACTGGCGCATCACCGGGGCACGGGTCGATCTGGGGCAGAAGGAGCTGTACGATCCATACCCGGCCTTTCAGCAGGTGAACCTCCACGCGGATCACTTCGTTAACCTGGTGCGAGAGCGGCTGGCAGAGTATCACGATCAGACCGGCGAGTACGGCGTGATCGTGTCCGCCTACGATGCCGAGCTGTTTGGGCACTGGTGGTTTGAGGGCGTCGCCTGGCTGAAAGAGGTATTGCGCCGCCTCGCCCGTGACCCGCTGGTGGAGCTGACCACGGCGCGGGCCTATCTGGAAGCCCATCCGCCGGAGGAGGTCCTGGAGATCCCGGAGAGCTCCTGGGGCAACGGCGGAGGGCACTGGACCTGGCTCAACCCGGACACGGAGTGGATGTGGCCGCTGATCCACGCGGCCGAGCGGATGATGGAAGAGATGGTGGCGCGCTATCCGGATGCCGAGGGGGAGATCGCGGAGGTGCTGAACCAGGCCGGCCGGGAGCTTCTGTTGCTGGAATCCAGCGACTGGCCGTTCCTGATCACCACGGGACAGGCGAGGGAGTACGCGATCAACCGCTTCCAGGGACACTTGGCGCGCTTCAACCACCTGATCAGCATGGCGCGGCGGGGATCCCTCACCGATGAGGACCGCCTGTTCCTGCGACAAACCGAAGAGCTGGACAACCCCTTCTCTACGCTGGACTATCGGGTGTTCCAGGAGCGAGAACAGACCGATCGTACCCCGTAGCCCGGGCATCGAGCCACGGCCGAGGCACGCTCCCCCCGGACGTGGGTGAAGCCCGCGAGAGATGGGGACCCTGTCGAGATCTGAGAGCGTGTCTGAGAAATGTCGTTGCCTCTGTATGGAGGCCCGGAGGAGCGGAGTTCCTCCGAGAGGGGAGTTCCCCTCCACACACCCCCCTGTAGCTGGTATCTGAGGGGCTCCCTCAGACACCATACCGGTAAATCTTCAGATACGGCTTGAGAGGATGGGATCGGGTTGAGGAAAGATGAGGGATGAGCAGGCTCGCATCATCCTGTACACGGGCAAAGGAGGAGTCGGGAAGACCAGCGTCAGCGCGGCGACCGCGGTGCTCTGTGCCGAACTAGGGTATCGCACCATCGTGTTAAGCACGGACGCGGCGCACAGCCTGGCGGACAGTTTTGATTGCACCATCGGGCCGGAGCCGACCCAGATCGCGTCGAACCTATGGGGGCAGGAGATCGACCTCCTGTACCAGATGGAGAAGTACTGGGGCAAGGTCCAGGAGTATCTGGCCGCCGTTTTCGCCTGGCGCGGCATGGACGAACTGCTCGCCGAGGAGACCAGCGTCCTCCCCGGCATGGAGGAACTGGCCAGCCTCATGCAGATCACCCATCTGAACGATCTGGGCGAGTACGATGTGATCGTCGTGGATTGCGCGCCGACGGGGGCCACATTGCAACTGCTGGCTTTTCCTGAGATGGCGCGCTGGTACCTGGAGAAGATCTTCCCCATCGAGCGCAAAGCGATGCAGGTGGCGCGTCCCTTCCTCAAGGCCGTCACAGATGTCCCTCTGCCCGACGAGGCCGTGTTC
>JAJRVX010000355.1:0-4565 GCA_024277095.1 Chloroflexota bacterium | reverse complement strand
GTTGTCTGATCCCGGACTCGCCCCTAATGTGGTCACCAATAGCATTCTGTCAGCCCCCTTTGGCATGTTGACTGAGCTGCACGCGGTCGTCTCCCGAGAATATCCGCGACGGAAGTGGGTGCTCGCCCGCTACGAGGCCGAGAAAAAGCGAGCTCTCCAAGGGCTGCAAGGGATCGAGCGCGCAAACTCGCTTGTCGAAATGTTGGTCAACTTGTATTCTCTCATTGGGGGGATAACCGGCATCGTAGCAGTTGCCGACCTGAAGCCGCCAACACATCGCCGTTGTCTTATTCTGATGAAACAAGTGCTTGAGGGATACGAAAGAGCAGAGCTCGAAGAAGAAATGCTCAAGCTGTTGGGATTCGCTCATCTGAAGCGGGCAGATGTCGAGGGTTATCTTCAAGAGTGTATGGAGGCGTTTGATAGAGCTGTAGAGGTGACCCGAACCCCCGTGCCAGCAGGATTCAAACTTCATCCATACGTCAGGCCTTACATGGTCGAGGGAGCCTGGGAGATGATCAATGAGGGTTATCACCGCGAGGCCATGTATTGGATCCTGCTATTTTGGGCCATCTCCAACACCGCTATCCAACTGGATGCTCCTGAAGGGGAGAAGGACTATTACCAAGCGAAGTTTGGCCGTTTTCTGTCTGACATTGGGTGGGGCACGCTCCACGATGCGGCAATTCGCCGTCCACAAGCCAGTAAGCTGGCCAACAACATCTTCAACACAGCCAAAGAGATCATCGACCGCAACCCAGAAATTATGGACTAGCCAGCACCTGCTATTACGCTTCACACGCGCCATCGACGACTACCACATTTGCTTATGAGATCCTCCATGACACGGATCCAATTCACCAAACATCTATGCTGGGGCGCCCCCGCACTGGCGACGGCCTATTTCGGCGCCGCCTGGCTGTGGAAATCCGCCTTTATCTGGGGCGATGGCACCGGCCCATACTGGCTGTTCATCGCAATGGACCGGGCGATCCTGCCGGTGATCATCATCAGCTTCCTGGCCACCCTCGGCGCTCTCGCGGTGTGGCTCACACGGCGCATCCGCCGGGAACCATCGGCCCGGTCCGCGGCGCTGACGGCCGGATCGCTCCTGCTGACGACCCTGATCCTCCTCGGGGCCAGCTTCCCGGCCCTCGCCTCCCCCATGACGCCGCTGGATAGCCTGGCAGCGAGCGGTCACGTTTACCATCTGGCAAGCATCGGGGCCCTGATCGACAACAATTACGCGCTCTTCGAATGCGATCGCGTCGGCCTGATGTGCCGGGAGATATATCGGTCCGGTGACCATCCGTTATCCGAGCCCATACAGGCCCAATTGGCGTATGACGCCGAGACGAACCTGTTGTCCATCCATGTCGGCGCGCACGGAACCATCCACACCTATCGCCCCTAGATCAGCATAACGTGAACCCCCGTCGATCACACACGCTCAACGTCACATATCTCCCCGCCGCCTCAGGCGGCAGGCGAGCAGCCCATCGCATCATCCTTTTCCTCCTCGTCATCGCCTGCGTGGGGGTGAAGGGGCCGCGGGACATCCCGGGAACGGCCATCCTCGCCCCAGGCGAGCGTGCCACGGTCGCCTCTTATACGCCGATGGCGCTTTCCGCAAACCATCCAGCCACCCCGCACATCTCCCCCACCCCCACGCACCCGTGGCAACGCACGAACCCCGGCGGAGGCGGCGCCTTCAACGCCATCGGCGCCGGCCCCACCGGGATCATCCTCGCCGCCAGCGATCTCAGCGGCGCATACCGCTCCCTGGACGGCGGACGGACATGGGACGTCATCGGCTCCTTCCGGGGGCTGACCGTCACCCACGTCAGCGGCCTGGGCTTCGACCCGATCGACCCGGCCATCCTCTACCTGGGCACCGAGGCAGGTATCTTCCGCAGCGCGGACCACGGCGAGACCTTCAGGCCGGTCCTGGGGCACGGCTACATCACCGACATCAAGATCGCCCCCAGCGACCCCGACGTGGGTTACGCCGCTCATCACTCGCAGTACGACGTCGCTGACGGCACGATCTACAAGACGACCGATCGAGGCCGGACCTGGACACGGATCAGTTCCCCCTCCCTGCCAGGGAATCTCCATGTCCTGAAATTGCTCGTGGACCCAGAAGAAGAGAACAGGCTCTACCTGCTGGCCGGGGAGGGGCGCTTCGCCTGCGGCCCGGCGGCCCTGTACGAAAGCGCCGACGGCGGCGTGATCTGGACGAGGGTCGCCGCCGGCCTAGGCCAGATCGTCGATGCCGCGCTGGATCCTCGCGACCCCACCACCCTCTATGTGACCACCTACGGCGATGTGTGGGACCCCGGCTACGAGTGCGTCACCGACGACTCGGACGGCGGATATCTCTATCGGGGCCGCCGTGATGAAGACTGGACGTGGGAACAGTTGACCCACCAGGACGACCTGGGGAGCCGCAACCTGCTCATCTGGGTCGACGCCGACGATGAATATGCTCTCCGGGTGATCGACCTGGATTACCCCGAGCTGTGGGAAACCACCGACGACGGCGCGACGTGGCAGCGGATCGGCGGCAAAGACGATTGGGAGGCCGGATGGACGAGCGTGGAATTCGCTTACGGCACCAGTTTCAACGGCGACGCGAAAACCCTGGGGATAGACCTCTCCGATCCTGACGCATTGCTGTGGGCCGACTCCCAGTTCCTCTGGATCACCCGTGACGACGGGCGCTCGTTCACCCCTTTGCACACCGACGAGGTCGCCCCCGGCAGGTGGCGATCCCGCGGGGCGGACAACATCGTCCCCTTCGACCTCGCCCTCAGCGCCGATTCCACCCACGTCTACCTGGCCATGCCCGACCTGGGCTGCTTCCGCAGCGACGATTCCGGCGACACCTGGCAGAACTGCAACGATCCCGACTTCGTGGGCACGTGGGACGGCAGCGGCGGCAACAGCATGACCGTGGTCGCCGATCCCACACGTCCCAACGTCGTCTGGATCACCCAGGCCAATGAGATCGAGGACAGCCCCCATACTCTGCTGCGCAGCGACGATTATGGCGCCACCTGGCAGCCCGCCAACGCCGGCCTGCCCCACGGCATCCCCTCCGGTCTGAGCGTGAGCCCTCACAGCCCATCGCACCGTCGCACGCTCTTCATCACCGTAGAGGGCGACGTGTATCGCAGCCTGGACGATGGGAATACGTGGGCACTGGTGCTGGACTGCAACGGCTGTCGCTACACCGCCGTGGACGCTCACAGCCGGGACCTGGTGTACGCCGGGGGTGAGGCGGGCTTCTGGCGTTCGGCCCACGCCGGGGACACAGGAACATGGGCGCAAACCGGCCTTCCGGAGATGACAGGCGCGCAAGGAGACGAATTCTGGGATGCGTACTGGGAAGGGGTAGCGGCCATCCGCCCCGATCCGTCTCGCGTGGGATGGGTGTACGTGGCCGTCTTCGGCGCCGATCGGGGGCTATACCGCAGCCAGGACGGAGGTCTGACCTGGGAGCGCATCTTGACCGACGATTTTCTACGCGATGTGGCGATTTCGCCCCTCGATCCAGATCAACTGTTCGCCGCTTCCAGCAGCGCCCTCTACTCCGGCGGATACAGCTCGGCCTCCCGTGGCGTCCTCTTCAGCGCCGACGGGGGGCAAACCTGGGCGCCATTCAACGAGGGGTTGGCCTGGCCCTTCGCCAGCGTGCTCCTGATCGACCCATCTCCCCCGCATACGCTCTGGCTCGGCTCGCCGGGGACGGGTTATCACCGGCGGCCACTCCCGCCCGCGACGCAGGGCCACAGACTCCACCTGCCGGTGGTCTTCAGGTAGAATGGACGGGTTCATTCCCTTACTCCACGTACAGCACCGAACGACTCAACGCCCCGGGCCAACCGATCTGGACGCCCCCACGCATATCCGCTACAATGCCCACACGGCACCTGAATCGGGCGTGATCGAGGTCAGGGCACCCGGCCTCAGATCGCGTCCCCATCTTCATCGGAGGGAAGCATTTCATGAGGATCCCACGTCTGTATGGACCTTACGGCCGAGGAGCCCTGGATCACGCCGATCAACTGCGTGCGTACCACGTCAATGCGGCCTGGTTCCACATGTTCGACGCGGAGGCGTTCGAAGCCTGCGCGCGGGTGGGCATCGCTCCCTGCGTGGAGTTCAAGACCTTCCGGGCGGATTTCAATCAACACCCGGACCTGATCCCCATCGGCGTGGACGGCCGCCCCATCCGCTACGGCAACCTGGTTCAGGGAGTCTGCCTCTCGAAACAATGGTTCCTGGACGCCATCGAGCAAAGCCTGATCGAGGGAGTCCGTTCCTTTCAGCCCGCCGGCATCTGGCTGGATTACCTGACCTACGCGGGCTGGTTCGAGACGCCGGAACCAGATCTGCAGGAGAGCTGCTTCTGCCCGGACTGCGTGGCGGAGTTCTGCGAGGCGACGCAGATCGACGCGGATACCCCCCAGGAGATCCTGGCCCATCATCAGGACGCGTGGACCCGGCACAAGTGCGAACGCATCGCCGGATTTGCGGCCCACTATGCGAACATCATCCGC
>JAJRVX010000354.1:0-8065 GCA_024277095.1 Chloroflexota bacterium | reverse complement strand
GAGGCGGAGGGCGCGCTCAAGGTGCGCGTGGAGGCCCCGGATGACCTGATCCTGGGGCGCATCGAGGCTCGCTATCCCGCCCGGCCGCGCTCGCCGGCGGCGCGAGAGGTGCGTGCGGCCATCGAGGACGCATACAAGCGTCTGATCGCGCCCGCCATCGCCCGGGAGGTGCGCAGGGCGCTGACCGAGGCCGCAGATGAGCACGGCATCCAGGTCTTCGCCACGAACCTGCGCAACCTGCTCCTGCAGCCGCCGATCCGGGACAAGGTCGTCATGGGGATCGATCCCGGGTATCGGACCGGCTGCAAGGTGGCGATCGTGGATCCCACGGGCCGTTTCCTGGAGGGGGATACCATCTATCCCCACGAGCCTCAGCGGCAGTGGGACGCGGCCAAGCGGCAGCTCGCCGCGCTGATCGCCCGGCACGGCGTGGATGTCATCGCCATCGGAAACGGCACGGCCAGCCGGGAGACGGAGCAGTTGGTCGTGGAGTTGCTGGGCGAGCTGGGGGAGCACGGCGTGGAGAAGTTGGACGTCGGCTACGTGATCGTGAACGAGGCTGGGGCCTCGGTCTACTCGGCCTCTCCGCTGGCTCGGCGGGAGCTTCCGGATCTGGATGTGGCCATGCGCGGCGCGGTGTCCATCGCCCGCCGGCTGCAGGATCCCCTGGCGGAGCTGGTCAAGATCGACCCGCGCAGCATCGGCGTGGGGCTGTACCAGCACGACGTGGATCAGAAGCGGCTGGCTGAGGCGCTGGACGCCGTGGTCGAGTCCGTGGTGAACTACGTGGGCGTGAACGTGAACACGGCTTCCCCCGCGCTGCTGGGCTATGTGGCCGGGATCCATCGCCGCGTCGCGGAGGCCATCGTCGCCTACCGGGATGAGCACGGGTCGTTCCGTTCTCGGACTGAGCTGAAGCGGGTGCGAGGGTTGGGGGATAAGGCGTTCCAGCAGGCCGCCGGCTTCCTCCGTATCCCCGACGCGGAGAACCCTCTGGACGCGACGCCCATCCATCCCGAGTCGTACGAGGCCGTGCGCCGGCTGTTCCGGTGGATGGGCGTTCACGGCCGCGAGCGGGACATGGCCGAACGTATCGCCGCCTTTCGGGCCGAACATCCGGATGAGGAGGTCGCCGCCCGGATCGGCGTCGGCGTGCCCACATTGCAGGACATCTACGAGGCGTTGAGCAAGCCGGGACGCGATCCCCGGGACGATCTGCCGGCGCCCATCCTGCGCCAGGACGTGCTCTCCATCGAGGACCTCCAGGAGGGGATGGTGTTGCGAGGGACGGTGCGCAACGTGGTGGATTTCGGCGCGTTCGTGGATATCGGCGTGAAGCGGGATGGGCTGGTGCACGTGTCGGAGATGGCGGAACGGTACGTGCGGGATCCATACGAGGTGGTGCGGGTGGGGGATGTGATCGACGTGAAGGTCATCAAGGTGGATCGGGAGCGGGGCCGGATCAGTCTGAGCATGCGGATATGAGCGGAGAGCTGCCGTTTCGTTGGAGGAAGAGGCTGGACGCCGATCGGGCGCGGGCGATCCGCGCGGAAGCGCTCTCCCAGGCCGCGGTGGACGATTTGACCGCCGTGTGGGCGGCGCGGCTGGGTCGGGATCCGACCGATGAGCGTTTCGATGTGTGCGATGAGGCCGGACGGCCCACAGGAATCACGGCGCCGCGCTGGCTCTGTCATCTGCTGGGATTGCGCCATCGGGCGGCTCACGTGCTCCTCCTGGCGCCCAACGGGCTGTTCGTCTTGCAGGTGCGCAGCCATGAGAAGGCGGAGTGGCCGGGGCTGGTAGACGTCTCCGTCGGCGGGCACCTGCGGGCGGGCCAGGGGTACGCGGATGCCGCCCGGCGGGAGATGGAGGAGGAGTTGGGCGTGACCCCCGAGATGCTGATGCCGCCGGGGCTGGTGCCGGTGGGTGGGCCACGGCCGGGACATGACGTCGATCCCCGCCGGCCGGAGATGCGGAACCGGCAGTTCAATCAGCTCTATGTGGCCCGGCTGACCGCTGAAGGTCTGGCGGGCGTGCGCTTTCAGGATGGCGAGGTGTGCGCGCTATATCTGTGCGATGAGCGCGAGGTCGACCGGCTGGTGGAAACGGGCGCGTGCGCTCCCGGGCTGGCCCATGCCTGGCCCATCTATCGGGAGCATCAGGCCCTTGCGTAGTGGTTCACCACAGTGGTCCTTGTGGAATGCATGCCCCTCTCCATGGGGCTTTTCAATGTTTGTACAAAATAGATGATCCCCTCCTGGAAACCTTTGTCAAGTTGTGTTCTTTGACAACAATGCATGCGCTGCGCCTGGCTTTTTCTTTGCCGTATGGGGAAGCTGCGGTATACTCGTCTTGCCGACTTTCCCGCAGTGTGCCCAATTTCTGGCATGGAGGAACGAGGACATGGCCAAGATCACCTTCATCGGCGCGGGGAGCACCGTCTTCGCCCGGAACCTGCTGCGTGACATCTTCATCTTCCCAGAGCTGCACGATGTCACCATCTCCCTCATGGACATTGATCCCGATCGGCTGCGCACGTCGGAGATCGTGGCGCACCGGGTGGCCGAGGCGGCCGGGGCTCACCCCACCATCGAGGCCACCACGGATCGCCGCCAGGCGCTGGACGGCGCCGATTACGTCATCAACATGATCCAGGTGGGCGGCTACCGGCCCAGCACCGTCATCGACTTCGAGATCCCCAAGAAGTACGGGCTGCGCCAGACCATCGGCGACACGCTGGGCATCGGCGGCATCATGCGCGCCCTGCGCACCATCCCGGTCATGCTGGACATGGCCCGGGACATGGAGGAGCTGTGCCCCGACACCCTCTTCATCAACTACACCAACCCCATGGCCATGCTCACCTGGGCCATGAACCAGGCCACCAACATCAAGACGGTGGGGTTGTGCCACAGCGTCCAGGGCACGGCCGCCCATCTGGCCCGCATCCTGGGCATCCCCTACGAGGAGATCACTTACGTCTGCGCGGGCATCAACCACATGGCGTTCTACCTGCGCTTCGAGCGCAAGGGCGAGGATCTATACCCGCGGCTGCGCCAGGTGATCGAGGAGGGGCGGGTGCCGGATGACGACCGCGTGCGGTTTGAGATGTTCCGCCGGCTGGGCTACTTCGTCACCGAGTCCAGCGAGCACTTCGCCGAGTACGTGCCCTACTTCATCCGTCGGGATCGGCCCGATCTCATCGAGCGGTTCAACGTCCCGTTGGACGAGTACCCGCGACGGTGCGAGGCCCAGATCGCCGATTGGGACGAGATGAAGGCGGCGCTGGAGGACCCCGATCCGGAGGCCATCGTGCGCTACGAGCGCAGGAAAATGGAGGAGTGGCTGAAGCGGATCGCCGAGGAGGACCCCAAGCGGGCGGA
Organism: Chloroflexota bacterium; assembly: GCA_024277095.1. GTDB lineage: Bacteria > Chloroflexota > Anaerolineae > DUEN01 > DUEN01 > DUEN01. The sequence continues at coordinate 4,682 of JAJRVX010000354.1, read as the reverse complement.
GCAGCTCCGCGAGGAGTGGGAGCAGGCCCAGGCGGAGGGCAAGTCGCGCCACTCCGGCGAGTACGGCACGCTCATCATCCATTCCATGGAGACGGGACAGCCGCGGGTCATCTACGGCAACGTGATGAACTACGGGCTGATCGACAACCTGCCGCGGGGATGCTGCGTGGAGGTGCCGTGTCTGGTGGACGGCGCGGGCGTGCAGCCCGTGCGCGTCGGCGAACTGCCCCCGCACCTGGCGGCGCTGATGCGTACCAGCATCAACGTGCAGGAGCTGACCGTGAAGGCGGCGCTGGAGCGGCGGCGGGACTACGTCTACTACGCGGCCATGCTGGATCCGCATACGGCGGCCGAGCTCACGTTGGATGAGATCGACGCCCTGGTGGACGAGCTCATCGAGGCCCACGGCGATTACATCCCGCCGTTCGAGGATTGATCGCCTCACGGACACGGCACGCCGTGTCCCTACCCGATATATCCCGTAGACGCGAGCAGGGGTGGGATCACCCCGCCCCTGCTTTTTGTGCCTGCTGATCCCCAGCCATGATGGCGAGTAGCCGGGGATTGCTCGATTACTCCTCTGATGCCTTTGCGTCGGCCTTCGGCTCCTCTGACGTCGCCTGCCCATTGGCGGCCGGACGGCCCGTGATCTTCTCATACCAGAGCGGGTGATGCAGCCGGGCCCATCCCTTGGTGACCCACCCGGCGAAGATGGCCTGGATCGTGCCGGGATTGGCCGCCGTGCCCAGATAGACGTGGGACAGCACCCCGGCCACGCCGAAGAGCGCCGCCAGATCGTGGATGATCACGGCCAGGAAGATCACATCGTTGGGCAGGGCGTCCCGGAAGAAGAGGAGCGTGCCGGTGATGAGCAGGACGATGCCGCCGATGATCACCGTCCAGAAGTAGATCTTCTGGCCCGCGTTGAAGCGGTCGGCGGGCACCGGCTCGTGTCCTCCCAGGTAGCCGCCCAGCTTGCGAAGCCACTCCCGATCGCTGGGGATCAGCACCGCGTCACGCCACCACAGGATGAACATGATGATGACGCCGGCGCCGAAGACGAATCCCAACCAGCCATGCCACACGCGCGGCGTGACCGTGTTCCCGAAGACCAGTTGCAACCATCGCCCGCCGTTATAGGCGAAGGCCAGGCCGGTGAACGCCAGGAACAGGAAGGTCATCAGCACGATCAGGTGAACCAGGCGCTCGAACCAGCTGTAACGCTCGATCCGCTCGTAGTCATCCGGCCTGGGGGTGAGCGGGCGGCCGCCGAAGTCGTGGGGCCCGTAGCGGGTGAAGTGAAGCGTGGTGGCGAAGAAGACGAGGAGGAGCAGCCCGCCGATCCAGGGGCGCACCAAAGGACAGTGGATCGAGCAGAGCGTGTAGCTGAAATCGCTGACGCCGATGGTCCACCGCACCGGCTCGATGACCTGCTTGCCCTCCTCGTCGAAGGGATCCACGATATGGGTGCGGTTGAAGAACTCGCCCTGCCGACTGTGGCAGTCGTTGCAGCCGCCCGCCCCCAGCGCCTCCATCGCCGGCGCGACGTTGTGGCTGATGGAGAAGGCCTCGCCCTTGCACTCCGGCGCGGGATGCCCGATCAGGGCGCCGCTGTCGTCGAACTCCCACAGCTTGTCCCCTTTGACGAACACCGGGTGTATCTGGGTGAAGCGGGCGTTGCCGGCCAGTGTCTGTTCCAGAGCGTGCAGCCCGGCCTCGATCTCCTCTCGCCGGTTCACCTCCGGGAAGCCGTCCCCGTTATCGTCGGTGACCTGGTCCTTGTATACGGCCCACGCCTTGGCCAGCTCCCGGGCGAAGAGCGGATAGACGGTCCCATCCGCTTCCCGATTGCCCCACCAGATGCCGAAGATGGGGTTCACCGGATGGATCTGGCCGTCGAACTCCTCATAGGCCGGATACCAGTCGGCCGGCTGCCCCCACTTCTCCGCCCCCCCGATGATGTCCCAATGCAGGGAGCCGTAGGTGCTGTCGAAATACTCACCGGCGGCCCGGTGCTTCTGGGGGATATGGCAGGTCTCGCAGGCGATCGCCTTCAGGTGCGATGGCGGGATATTCACGTGGTCCGGGATGGATGCGCCCAGGTAGCCCGTAGTATGGCAGTCCTCGCAGGAGCGCATCGTCTTGTCCAGGTCGTCCCGCACCGTCTCGATGGTCGTGTGGCCCTTGGCGAAGTTGTGCGAGATATCACCCGGATGGCAGTCCACGCACTGGATGCCCTGCTGGTTGTGCACGTCCGGATTGATGGGGTCGTTCCAGCTGAACCCTCGCTTCTTCATGTCCGCGGGGCCATGGCATTGCAGGCAGTTGGTGTCCGCCGGCCGGTAGTTGATGTCCAGCGCCACCTTGCCGTCCTCGTTGAAGAGCCGCCTGTTGTAGACGACGGTTGGGGTCTCCCCGGTCAGCTGCTTCGTCTCGGGGTCGAAGATGCGCCCCTTTACGATCCCCAGGCGGCCGGCGGCCGTGGCGGCCCATTTCAGGTTCCAGCTTTTGAGCTGCCCGATCCGTCCTTTCCAGTCGTAGTCAGGGGAGTGACAGAGCAGACAGTCCGCCTCCAACACGCCGCTCTGATCCCAGTGGCTGCCCATGTAGTCCCCATCCAGCGAGTCTCGCAGGGATGGATTGGCGACCAGGGCCTGGTCGTAGCGTTGCCCATCCCGGTCGAACTCCAGCGGGCCGCCGCCGGGATGGCATCCGGCGCAGGTGGGCATGTTGGGCGGGCCCGTCGTCACCCACTGCCAGACGGTGATGTCGATCTCGTCTGGGGTTTCGTTGTGCTTTTTCGCCAACTGGCGAAAGGAGGGCGGTCAGAATTTCCCGAACATGCCGTCGGACAGCACCCACGGCCGTTCGGGATCGAAGTGATCACTGATGACGTCCGCACCCTGTTGGAAGTGATACCCCCCGGTGATGGTATCGTAGTCGTGGCACCCGGAGGCGCCGCACGTCTGGCGTGGGCTGTAGGGCTGGTCGGCGTTCTCCCCGGTGAGCGGGTTGATCACCTCGCCGGCCTCGTTGCGCAGAAAGAACGGCGGGTGCTTCTTGGGGATCGCCTGCGCTTGCGTGGCCTCCTGTGGTGCGGCCAGCGCGCCGCCTGCCCACAGCCAGCCGGATGCGAGCATCAGGGCGGCCAGCGCAACCGCTGCTGTGAGCCAGCGTCGTTTCCTTTTCCCTTGCATCCTCCTACCTCCTTGGACGGGATGATGGTGGAGCCCTGGGATCGAGCGAGGGGCTCTCCTGTGGATCGCTGCATAGCGGTTCCTGTACGCATGTTAAGAAAGATTTCTTATTGTAACCTATGACTTATATCATTTCTCCTTATGAGACTTTCTGATAAGCTCTGATTGGGAACGGTAATGACGCCAAGGAGGGGACCCGTGTTGAATCCGGATAGCTTACAGGTCTTCGCGGTGGCGGCGGAGACGGAGAACTTCTCGTTGACGGCGCAGCGCTTGCACATGAGCCAGCCGGCGGTGAGTCAGCATATCAGCGCCCTGGAGAAACGGTTCGGTGTACAGCTCTTCGAGCGGCACGGCCGCCGCATCAAGCTGAGCGCGACCGGAAAAACCCTTTTGCCTCTGGTTCAGGAGCTGTTGCGCGCCCACAAGCGGGTCGAGGAGGTGGCCCTGGCGCTCTCCGGAGAGGTGGTGGGCCATCTGGTCATCGGGTGCTCCACGACCTCGGGGAAGTACGTGCTCCCCTGGCTGCTGGCGCGCTATCGTGAGCGGTATCCCCTGGTGCGAGGGACGATACGCGTGGGGCTGCGCTCCCAGGTGATCGACTGGCTGCTCTCCGGGGAGGTCGATTTGGGGGTGACCAGCGAGCGGGTGCAGCGCACCGGGTTGCATTATTGCCGCTTCTTCGAGGACGAGATCGTGCTGGTCGTGCCATCGGGGCATCCGTGGGCGCAGAAGGGGAGCATTTCCCCGTTTGAGCTGTATCAGGAGCGCTTCATCATGCGCGAGCCCACCTCGGGCACGCACATGGCGCTTTTGGAGGGGCTGGATCAGGCGGGCGTGGATGTGGACCGGCTGGAGACGGTGCTCGTGGTGGGGAATTCGGAGGCGATCCTGCTGGCCGTGGAGGAGGGGATCGGGTTGGGCTTTGTACCTCGCGTGGCGGCCGAACGCTGCATCGCCCTGGGGCGGGTGGACATCGTGCCGTTGGAGGGGCTTTCCATGAAGCGGTGGCTGTACATCGCCTACAACTTGAACCTGCCTCAGACCCCTGCCCGGAGGGCATTCTGTGAGTTCATGCAGGAGGTCAACCCGGATGTCCCCTGCATCATCTCCGAGCATCTACGTCACGACATCGTCTCCCGCGGCGTGAAGCGGGACGCGGCAGAGGCGTGACCGCCGTGATCCCATTGGTGTCAAGTTAAGCGATACGAGAGCGTGGCCCTACATCTCCGGGGTGACTCGGAGGGGCTGCCGTCCCTCCGAAGAAATCTATTTTCAGCCCCTCACCTGCCCCGTGGGGCCGGAGGCCACCGGCCAAAGCCCCAGCCAGGCAGGAAAAAGGCGAGAGAAAGAGTTTCCCTGCGGAGGGCTGCTCCCTGAGAGCGTGTCTGAAAGTTTACCGGCAAGGCGTCTGAGGGGTGTCAAGTCCTGAAATACGTTTACAACAAAAAGGGGGGAAAAGGGGGCGAATCATCGGGAATCCTC
>JAJRVX010000353.1:0-4285 GCA_024277095.1 Chloroflexota bacterium | reverse complement strand
CCGGATCTCCCCGGGCGTAGGGGCCAGCGGCTTCTCGCACAGCACATGCTTTCCGGCCTCCAGAGCGCCGATGGCCAAAGGCGCATGGTACATGTTCGGCGTACAGATGTCGATAATGTCGATATCCGGATCCTGAAACAGCTCGGCGGGATCCGTCGTCAGCCGGGTGATGCCGTTCACCCGGCCCCATTCCTGCAGGATCCCCTCGTCGATGTCACACCCGGCCACCACCTCCGCATGCTCGGACGCGGCCCAACCCGGCATGTGCGAGCGAGCGATGCCACCCACCCCGATCACACCCACCTTCAACGTGTCAGGCATGGATCGATCCCTCCTCCAACATCAGAATTGGTTCATCGGGAGTACAGTATAACAAGTCCGGGGCCGCCATGCAATGAACGGAGACGTGTATCCAACGGAAAGGAAATTTCACGAGACAAACCCCAATGCCCATCGCAAGCCACCAGGGATAACGGATAGTGTATTTTTCTCGGTGGAAACACAAGCAGGGAGCTTTGAGGGACGCAGCCCCTCAAAAGAGGCTTCCCGGTTTCCACCCCTCACCTGCCTCGCCCGACCCTGCCCACCCGAATCAGGCCGGGCAAGGGCAGGTGCAAAGCGGAAAAAGAGGATGTTTGGGCGGAGGGAGGTCCCTCCGCACCTCCCCGGTGAGCTTGCGATGGGCCTCGTGGAATTCCCACCATTCTGGATACACCACCGGATAACGGGGTGCTTTGGATGAATCTCAATTTTTATGTATAATAGCAAATATCGCCCGACCGGGCGATTTCGCATTGGGGCATGAGCGCAGAGAGGGCAACCACAGCAGAAGATGGGGGAATCAGGCAGGATGTGTCCCTCCCAGCGCGGGGATTATCCTCCCATCCCCGACTCCAGCAGCGGTTCCGGTCGGGCAGGTCAGGGGCGAGGCAGGACTCGTTGAGACAGACAAGATGGACGCGTCGTTGGGAGTTCACGCATGTACGTCTTACATAGCCATTGGCAACCTCCGGTGAACCCCGAGGATTCAGGCGGGGTTTTGTTTTGGCTTGAGACCACGGAGGCGCCACAGCCGAAGGCGCGGCGGGGTCGCCGCGCCCGCAAACCGCGTCCCAGGCCCCATCCCTTTTGTGCGCCGGCAGCCGCGGCGAGAAAGGTGCTGGCCTCGCTGGGACACCTGCCAGGCTCGACCATTGTGGGCCGCGCCACCTTGCTCCTGCCCACGACTCGGTTCGGGCCGAGGCCCTCGCCGCAGTTGCTGCATGATTGGGACATCGATGATGACACCCCCCCCAACCTGGCGCCGTGGGAGATAGAAGGCCTGTGGCTGCCCGCCGGGGCTGCGTTCGAGGTCCTGACGCACCTGCCGACGCCTGAGGACATGCCGCCCGGCCTGGCGGTGGGGGCGGACAGCCGATATTGGAGCATGGTCACCGGGCTCGTGCTGGAGGCCTTAGCTCAGCAGAAGCTGATCCCCGTCCTGGTGCAGGCGGACGAGCAAGGAAGCACATACCACGCTCGCTGGCTGGCTGTATTGGATACTCAGCAGGATATCGACCGCCTGCGACGACTGGAAGCGGCCATGCCTCCCATCTGTCGGGCCGCTTGGGAGTCGGATGGCACCAGGCGTTCGCCCCGCCCGCTTCTGGACAGCTTCATCAAGACGATGGCAGATGCCAAGGCGCGATGCTGGAGCAGAGCCAGCATCCCTTCCTTCCAGACGATCTTTGAGCCTGCGGCACGGCACTGGCTGCAGGCGCTCTTCAGCGATGATCTCAGGGTCGAGGCCTCGCCTGCCCAACTGAAGGCGTTGGATCGCAGCGTGCAGGCCTGGTTGCGCAACCTGCATGTGGCCGGTGTGGGGGACTTTCGCGTCGCCTTCCGGATCACGCCTCCCCAGACGGGGCAGGGCAACGGTGATCAACCCGTCTGGCGGCTGGATTACTTGCTTCAGGCACGCGATGACCCCAGCCTGCTGGTGCCCGCAAAAGAGGTGTGGAAGACACGGAGGAACATGTTACGCCGCCTCGGGCGCAGGTTTGATCGGCCACAGGAGCGGCTGCTGGCGGCTCTCGGGTACGCGGCCCGGCTGTTCCCTCCCATTCAGCGGAGTCTGCGGACGGCCCGTCCCGCCCAACTGGATCTCTCCACTGACGAGGCGTTCCAGTTCCTGCGAGAGGCCGCGCCTCTGCTGGAGCAGAGCGGCTTTGGCGTCCTCGTGCCACCCTGGTGGAACAAGCGCGGCGCCCGCCTGGGCGTACGGTTACGCGTCCGACCGAAACAACCCGCGCCAGCGGGCTCCACCGGACATCTCAGCCTTGACCGGCTGGTACACTACCAGTGGGAGCTCTCCGTCGGCGATACCACACTCACGCGCGAGGAGTTCGAGGCGCTGGTGGCGCTCAAATCGCCTCTGGTACAGGTACGAGGGCAATGGGTGCAACTGGATCCAGAACAGGTCGAGGCCGCCCTCCGCTTCTGGGAATCTCAACAGTGGGAGGGTGATGCCGATCTGCTGGAAGTGTTGCAGATGGGGCTTGGAGCCGAGGAGGCAGTAGAAGGGCTCCCGGTGGAGGATGTCACCTTTGAGGGATGGCTGGACGAGTGGCTGGAGAAGTTGAGCCACCATGAGAAGCTGGAGGTGCTGCCTCAACCCGCGAGCCTGCGCGGCCAATTGCGCCCTTACCAGCGCTATGGTTACTCATGGCTCGATTTCCTGCGCCGCTGGGGGTTTGGGGCCTGTCTGGCCGATGACATGGGCCTTGGTAAGACCGTGCAGACGCTGGCGTTACTCCTGCGCGATAAGGAGTTGGGCGAGATAGACGGCCCGGTATTGCTTATCTGTCCCACATCGGTAGTGGGGAATTGGCAGCGGGAGGTCGAACGCTTCGCTCCGGAGCTATCGGTCTGGATCCATCGCGGGAACGACCGATTGCGCGGGGAAGCCTTTGCAGTCGAAGCCGTCAAGCACGACCTGGTCATCACAAGCTACGCGCTGGCCCGCCGCGATGCGGAGACGCTCCAGGCGGTGAAATGGCGCGGCATCGTGTTGGACGAGGCGCAAAACATCAAGAATCCGGCTGCCAAGCAAACACAGGCTATCCGGAAGATCCCGGCGCGATTCCGCATCGCGCTCACCGGAACCCCGGTGGAGAACAGGCTCTCGGAGCTGTGGTCCATCATGCAGTTCCTGAACCCAGGGTATCTGGGCTCGCGAGAGCGCTTCCGTAAGCGCTTCGCCATCCCCATCGAGCGCTATGGCGACGAGGAAGCCGCTCAACGACTGCGCTCGCTGGTGATGCCCTTCATCCTGCGTCGGGTGAAAACGGATCCGCGGGTGATCCAGGACCTGCCCGAGAAGCTGGAGATGAAGGTTTACTGCAACCTGACCGAGGAGCAGGCCAGCCTGTACGAGGCCGTCGTTCAAGAAGCCCTGACTCAAGTGGAACAGGCCGAGGGCATCAGCCGTCGCGGGCAGGTGCTGTCCATGTTGATGAAGCTAAAGCAGATCTGCGATCATCCGGTACTGTTCCTGCATCAGGCCAGCGATCGCGGTATCTCCGCTCATGAGCTTGCCGGGCGCAGCGGCAAACTGGAAAGGCTGAGGGAAATGCTGGAGGAAGTCCTCGCAGCCGGGGATCGGGCTTTGGTATTCACCCAATTCGCCGAGATGGGGCACATGCTACATAGCTACCTCCAGCAGGTGCTGGGCTGTCCAGTGCTCTTCCTACACGGCGGCACGCCCGCCCATCAACGAGACCAAATGGTGGCCCGATTCCAGAGCGAGGATGGCCCTCCCATCTTCATCCTCTCGCTCAAGGCGGGCGGCACCGGCCTCAATTTAATGAACGCCAACCACGTCTTCCATTTTGATCGCTGGTGGAACCCAGCCGTCGAGGACCAGGCCACGGATCGGGCTTTTCGCATCGGGCAAACGCGCAACGTCCAGGTGCATAAGTTCGTCAGTATCGGCACACTGGAAGAGGCCATCGACGATCTGATCGAGAGCAAACGCTCATTGGCACAGGCCATCGTGGGCAGCGGCGAAAGCTGGCTGACGGAGCTGTCCACGGATGAGTTACGGAAGCTGGTCACGTTGCGACGGGAGAGCGTTGTATAGGACGAAAGACGATAGACGGAGGACGATGTCCGTCCTTCGTCCATCGTCTGTCGTCTATCGTCCTAAACCACGCTCTCCCGTCGCAACGTGACCAGCTTCCGTAACTCATCCGTGGACAGCTCCGTCAGCCAGCTTTCGCCGCTGCCCACGATGGCCTGTGCCAAT
>JAJRVX010000352.1:0-10869 GCA_024277095.1 Chloroflexota bacterium | reverse complement strand
CGGCGCGGGGGTGGATTGGCTGCTGCGGTATCCGCAGATCGCCCAGAGCGATCTCATCATCACCAACGCATCGGGGGTGCACGCCATCCCTATCAGCGAGCATATCCTGGCCCTGATGCTGGCGCTGCCCCGCGATATCCAGCGTTGCGTTCTGGATCAGGTGCAGCATCGTTGGAATCGGGGCCATCGGATCACCGAGCTGGATGGGTCGACCATGGGGTTGATCGGCGTTGGCGCCATCGGGGAGAAGACGGCCGAGAAGGCCAAGGGGCTGAATATGCGGGTGCTGGGCTTGCGACGTCACCCGGAGAAGGGGTCCCCATGGGTGGATCGCATGTATGGGTCGGATCAGTTGTTGGAGATGCTGCCGGAGGCCGATTGGGTGGTCATCACCGCGCCGTTGACCCGGGAGACCCGGGGGCTCATCGGGGAGCGAGAGCTGCGGGCTATGAAGGAGACGGCCTACATCATCAACATCGGCCGGGGGGCCATCATCCAGGAGCGGGCGCTGATCCGGGCATTGCAGGAGGGATGGATCGCCGGCGCCGGGCTGGACGTGTTCGAGCAGGAGCCGCTGCCGGAGGATTCGCCGCTGTGGGATATGGAGAACGTGATCATCACGCCGCACTACGCCGGCCTCACGCCGTACTACGCTGATCGAGTGGTGGAGATCTTCACCGAGAACCTGCGGCGCTATCAGGCCGGCCAGCCGTTGATCAACGAGGTGGATAAACGGCTGGGATATTGAGGGCCGCCGACGAAGTCCCAGCCTGTTAACGCAAGGGCGCAAAGGCGCAAGGATACCATGGCACAAAGAAAGGAAAGAATCTTGGCGTCCCTGCGTCTTTGTGTTGGTCGGGAGGGAGCCAATGGATGAAAACCAAATCAGCCGTGTCATCGTCCAGGCTGCCATCGAAGTCCATCGCACCCTGGGCGGCCCCGGCCTTCTGGAAAGCGTCTACGAGGAAGCCCTGGCCTGGGAGCTGGAACAACACGGCCTGACCGTCGAACGTCAGAAGCTAATCCCCGTCACCTATAAAGGCTGTGCTCTGGGCACCCCGCTGCGTCTGGACCTGCTGGTCAACGGGAAAGTCATCGTAGAGTGCAAGGCCACCACAGACTACAATCCCATCTTCGAAGTCCAAACGTTGACTTATCTGCGATTGACTGGCCTGAAACTCGGGCTGGTCATCAACTTCGGCGAGCGGTTGGTCAAGGATGGCATCCACCGTGTCGTCAACGGCCTGTAAACGCAGGGATGCAGGGTTGCAAAGGCGCTAACACAACCTTGGCGTCCTTGCGTCCTTGCGTTAACCTCTTTCCCGGCGCATCAGATACCAGAACGCGGGCGCTCTGTGCTCCTCTCCCTCGCGAGTCCAGAGGATCTCGAACGCGTCCCCGAACAGCGCGGCCACCTCGGGTGGATCCAGCCCGGCCCAGCCCCGGTTGCTCCATGCGTACAGCAGATAGTAGCCGCCGGGACGTATGTGCCGGGCCAGCGCGGCCGCGTAGTCGGGCCGATCGGCCTCCCACAACCCGTGCAGACATCCGATATCCAGCGCGAAGTCCATCGGCTGGCGCAGGAAATCCAGGCGGTGTACCAATCCCAGATGGAAGCGCACCTGCACGCCGGCGCGGCGGGCCTTCCAGCGCGCCTTGAGGATGGCTAGCACCGCGCTGTCCACGCCGATCACGTCAAAGCCGTGCTGGGCCAGGTAGATGGCGTTGGTGCCCGTGCCGCATCCCAGATCGATCGCCCGGCCGGGGGACACCATGCCGCCTTCCACCACCTCCACGACCTCCGGTGGGGTGACGCCCGTATCCCAGGGGGGACGTCGCAGGTACATGAGGTTGAACCGCACCAGCCTGCGCCAGCGCTCCCAGCGCGAGGGAGAGATCGTCATCGTCTTGGCCTCCAAAAGTGGTGTGGTCTCCGGGATTTGACCGGACGGCCGCGCGTGTGGTACGTTGAGTGTGCACGGAAATAAGGGCGCTTTCCACGCGCTCCTGAGGAGGATGGGTAATGAAACGCTTTGTCGTTTTCGCTTTCGTAGCCGTTCTAATCGCCGTGGGGATCGTGGGCGCCTGCAGTCGGCCGACCCCAACGCCGCAGCCGACGCCGACCCCCATACCCCCATCGCCGACGCCACTGCCGCCGACGCCCACGCCCACGGATACTCCCATACCTACGCCAACGCCGCAGCCGACCACGCCTCCGACGCCTACGCCGGTGCCGACGGCGACTCCGACGTTGGTCCCGCCCCCTACCCCTACACCCGAGCTCGTGGACGTCTTCAACACCGCTTTCCGTAACGAGCAGCTCACCACGTTCGTGTTGCTGTTGAGGGCTTCGGGTCTGCAGGATCCACTGAAGAGCGAGGGACCTTTCACGATCTTCGCGCCGGTGGACGATGCCTTCGATAAACTGCCCAGGGGGACGGTGGGCGACCTGATGGAGGATCTCCCCAGGTTGAAGAATATCCTGCTCTACCACATCGTGCCCGGCCGGGTGACGGCGGCCGAGCTCGCGGCCATCGACTCCGTACAGACGGTCACGTTGAAGACCGCCCTGGGCAAACCGATCACCATCACCATCGACGATGGGAAGGTGACCCGGATCAACGGCGCCCTGATCGTCAGCGCCGATCTTCAGGCCACCAACGGCGTCATGCACCTCATCGATGCCGTGCTGGTGCCCCCCGGCGTGGAGAGCCCCGTGTCCCCGTCGACGCCCTCGGCGTCCTCTGCACCCACGGCGACCGATACGCCTGTGCCATCCCCTACGCCGAAGGGCTCAGCGACGCTGACGCCGGTGCCGGGGAAGAAATAACGGGCACTTCGCCCCGGCCCCTCGATAAAAAGATGTCGGTGGGATTCAAAAGCGGGTGCGGCCATGGCGTCTCGGCCGCACCCGTTGTTTGTTGGATCCTTTCACACCCTCGCCCGGCGGCCGCTTCGTCGGGCTATGGCTCGATGGCCTGCAGCACGCTCATCAGGCGATCGTAATCCTCCCGCAGGAGGATGGCGACCTCCTGGGCGGCCGCCTCCAGCCAGCCCAGATCGTCGCCACGAGCCGTATAGGCGGCGCGGATGTGAGCGGCCAGCAGCTGCTCGGCCGGCAGTTCCCCGCTGGCGTTCAGCAGCAGACGGAAGTACGGCCTCCTCTCCGTGAAGGCCCGCACCTCGTCCGGCTCACAGGCCCATACCGAGTAATGCAACGGCGGCGGCTGGGGCGGCAGCACCTGGCGTATCGCCCCCTCGCCGTCGCGATAGCCGACCAGAAGCGCCCGGAACTCGGTGTGCAGCGTCCGCTCCAGTTGCGGATGTTCTCGGTAGACGGCCTCGTCAAACACCGCGTCGGTGGAGCGGCGCACGGCACGCCGGCCTGGATCGAGGCCGGTGGTGGCGCCGAAGCTGACGATGGCGTAGATGGAGCGGTCGTCCGTGTTGACGCGCACCAGGCTGCCCAGCGCGGGGGGCTGGTGTAACGTGAAGCTCTCCGCCACGAATTCCCGGCTGTTCGTCTCGATGATCTCGCCAATGCGTTTCATCAGATCCCTCGCATTCGTTTGCTGCGGTCCTTCTCCGAGCGGGTGTATACGACGGCACGGTCGGCCAGCTCTCGGGCGACCATCTCCTCCACGAGCTCCCGTTCTCCCATGGTGATGACGGCCTGCTCGTGGGCCTCCACCAGCGCGGGGGGATAGCCGCGCCCCCGCTGGCACTGGTCGTAGATCACCGCGTGAACGCGGTCCAGCAGCGCCGGCGTCTTGGCCACCCACGCGGGCACTTCCACCCGGGCGATCTCCTCCCCGACGTTGAGGTAGAAGAAGTACACTTTTTGCTTCTCGTCGTAATACTTGAGCACCGGGTGGCGGCTCAGGAAGAGGTCGCTGCGCTCGCCGTCCGCCAGGTGTCGGGCGAAGAGGTATCGATCGACCAGCATGGCCAGATCGGCGCAGCGGGCGCGCCCCTGGGAGCGCCGCGTCTCGCAGCGGTTGCAGATGACGACCTCGTCTGGGCACATGCCGACGCGCAGCGCGTTGATCACGTCGTCCGCGTTGGGATAGCTGATGTAGGCGGCCAGGGGGACTTGCAGATCTCGCAGCTGCTCCAGGGCCTCCCGGTATGGGGCCAGGAACCGCTCGCGCACCTCACTGGTGATGCCGGGGCTGTCCAGCCCCCACAGGATAAGCGTGCCATCCCGTAGCGCCACCGCCTCGGGTTGGGTGATGGCTGTCGTGGCGTCCACCAGCGCCGTCATCTCGTCCACGGCCATTTTGACCGCCAGGATGGCCCCCTCCACGGGAAACGTGTGGTGCTCCGGCTCGATGAAGACGTCCTCGTCCCGATAGTACAGGCGGGACGTGGCGTCCATCTCCGCGCTCGGCTGGCTGCCGTAGGAGAGCACGGCGTGGCCCGTGTTGATGATGAAGTAGCGGACGGGGCTATGCCGGTCTGGGCCGTGGGAGGAGCCGTCGGCGGCGATAACGGTGAAATCGGTCGGGCACGGGGGGAGGGGGTACGTCTTGGTGAAGGTGCGCTCCGGGTAGGCGACCAGCCAGCCGGGTCGTGCCTGGCGATCGTCCAGGCGGGCGCGCACCTGTGCCGGGTCCGTCGTGCGCAGCCGCTCCAGGGCCGTCTCCAGCCGCGAGCGGCGCTCGTCGCCGTTGAACGCCAGGACCATCTCGTGGATGGCCTGGACGATGGCTTCCAGTTTCAGGGGCATGGATCGTCACCTGCGGTAGAACAGATTTTCGGTGGATATTATATCCCGAATCGTTGAGACCGCCAAGGTGAGGGAGGGCATCGCCTATGGGTGCGTCGGTGGGGAGAGGCATGGGTGAACCTGCTCGCGGGCGGACGTCTTGGCCCGGCGAGGGGGCGGAACTTGTTCACGATCCGCGGTTGTGTGCGGGGCGAGCAGGTGGGGGGCTGATGGTCAGGATTTTTATAAAAGGGTGTGGATGAAAGTAATCTCTGCTCGCTGCGTAGACGCGTATAATATCGGTTGGAGCCGCATGTATGCCGATGCGAGACGGTCATCATCAACGCCTCTAGAGGAGACCTACAGGGGCGGACTTGCCGCTTACCCTCCACCTGAGCCGATACGGGAATCGGACCTGTATATGTAGTGGTTGATCCTCTATGAGTCCCCAAGATGTTGGGGTAACCTTCCTAGGGCGTGTTTGAAAAATTTACCGGTAAGGCGTCTGAGAGGCTGCCTCAGTTACCAGCTCTATAGGGGGAAGCGTGGAGGGGACCTCGCGGACGTTGTCGGTCCGCTTTCAGGAGGCTCTGGAGGGATCTGCCCTCCGTGATCGAAAATCATAGGAGGTGCGAGGATGAAGGGCAAATGGATTCTCTCGGGCATTCTGGCGGCGATGCTGCTGCTGTCCTCGGCCTTGGGCCCAAGTCTGGCACAATCCCCTGTGATGGATTACCATGACGTCAGCGAGGCGAGGACGCTGCTGCGGAGACTGGATGCCGACCCTCACGCTCGGCTGTTTATCATCGGATACTCCTATGACTACCGAAACAGCCCCAATAGCCCCGTATCCTACCCGATCTACGCCATTCGCATCTCCGCGAACACGCCGGATTCCGTCGAGGACAACCACCGGAAGAACGCCATCCTCTTCGAGTGCGGCATGCACCCTCGGGAGTGGCTGACCTCTGAGAGCTGTCTGATGCTTGCCCAATACCTGGTCGATCATATCCATGACGCCAAAACGGGCGTCCCGGAGCTTCTGCGCGAGGTGGATGTGTGGATCATCCCCATGAGCAACCCGGCCGGGCGGGCCATCGATGATGTTCGCGGGGGCGATCCGAGGCATTACTCCACATCCCCTCTGAGCGCCGGTTGGCGGGGAAATGGGGATACCCGCCTGTGTTCGTACGGGGTGAACGTGGCTCGCAACTTCTCCCGCGGGTTCAACGACGCAGGCGCCCACGTCTATTGCTCCGGGAACTACCGGGGTTTCGCTCCCTTCTCCACCTCGGAGGCCAACGCCCTGCGGGAATTCGTGGAAAACCACGGCATCTCCATGGCGGTGATCCTCCACGCGCCGGGACAGCAGATCTGGAATCAGTGGGGAGGCGGCGATATCGCGGGAAGCTTTATGATCGAGGAGGCTGCGCGCATCTGGCGTGCGGGCTGGTCTGACCCCGCCGATCGAGCCAGGTACGATCTGGCCCGTGAAGGGGTCGGCGGCGGGAACGGCCAGTTCTCAGCCTGGCTCTCGCGTGAATCCACCCGCTCGGACGGAGAGACGGATGCTTCCGGCGGCCCCTGGGGCGTCAGCGGGGATCTTCCCATCGCCGGGGACTTCGATCGCGATGGCGAGGTGGACGACGTGGCCGTCTTCCGCCCGTCGGAGCGCAAGTGGTTCTATGATTACGACCATGATGGCGACACCGATGAGTCTCGAGGGCCCTGGGGGTGGTCGGGGGATCTTCCCATCGCCGGAGACTTCGATCGCGATGGCGAGGTGGACGATGTGGCCGTCTTCCGTCCGTCGGAGCGTAAGTGGTTCTACGATTACGACCATGATGGCGACACCGATGAGACTCGGGGGACCTGGGGATGGGACGGGGATCTTCCCATCGCCGGGGACTTCGATCGCGATGGCGAGGTGGACGACGTGGCTGTCTTCCGGCCCTCGGAGCGCAAGTGGTTCTACGATTACGACCACGACGGCGATACCGACTACAGCGTAGGGACGTGGGGATGGAGAGGGGATCTTCCCATCGCCGGGGACTTCGATCGCGATGGCAGGGTGGACGACGTGGCCGTCTTCCGCCCATCGAAGCGGATATGGTTCTACGATGTCGACCATGATGGCACGACAGACCACGTGAGTGGCCCTTGGGGATGGAGTGGGGATCTCCCTGTCGCCGGGGATTTCAACGGCGATGGCAGAATGGATGATGTGGGCATCCTCCATCCTCCTACCCGCATGTGGTACTATGACGATCGTCACAACGCCACCGTTCGCCAGCCGGACGAGGGGACCCTTCGCGCCGTTCAGACCATCATGGTCGAGTTGCCCTTCGCGGATCATTCAGAGTGCGGTCAATTCGGTGACCCTATAGGGGTCTGTAACGGATCCCTCGATTACAACAATTACTATGGGGGCCCCTATCAGGCTGCCAATGGGGACGGGAGCAATACCTTCCACCCTTCCGGCACCGCGATCCGAGATCTGATCCAGGATAGCTTCATCCCCATGGCCAAGTATCTGATCCGGCAGAGTCGTTCTCCGGGCTGCCCCACCCGAAGCGATGGCTCTCCGGAACTCACCAAGTGTCCCCACCGGGACTTTGGGATCGTAGCGGCGAAGATCGCGAGGAGCGGCGACGAGGCAGGCCAGCTCAAGAGCTATCCGGCTCAGCGAACGAGCTGGGAGAAGATCTCCCCCGCGTATGAGGAACTGCCGGCGGGTCACGTGCTGTTCTATAGGGCGCAGAACTTCAGCCGAAGGGTGGCAAGCTTCGATGTCCAGGTGCGGGTGGAGTGGGTGGAATGTCAGGGTACGGATTGCTGGGAGATGGTTGATACACGCCATCGTCGCTTTGCGAACGTGCCGATTCAAGGGGTGGTCTCGGACGCGATCATCCTGAACCTGAAGGAGGACACCGATTACACGATCACCATAGAGGTCCGCCCCAGTGGCGGATTCGAGTCCGGTGCCCGGGATGACTTTGCGCCTAACGACAAGAAGATCTTGAAGTTCCGCAGCAAGACGCGCTCCATACAGCATGTCCTCTCCTTGCCCCTGTTGTTGCAGAACGACTAGCCCCATCCCCCCCGCAGGCGGGATTCGCCCCCTTTTCGCCTGCGGGGGGATGATGCAGCGATTGCCCTCTCCTTTCCCGTTCAGCCCTTCCCCTTTTGTGGTATTTGATGCACGGCTATCTGTGTGCGCATCAAATGCATCAATTACCTAATTATCTAGTGGATCTCGTGATTTGTGATGCAAACACATGAGATAGATCATATTCGTTGACGGGGAATCGTGTTATATATTTCACGCAGTCGTGAATCGTGCCACAGGAGACGCCGGGGGAGGACGTATGTCAGACCTACTCACCACACGCCAGCTTCAGGAGATGCTGCAGGTCGACCGGACGACGATCTATCGCATGGTCGGCAGCGGTCAGCTGCCCGCCGTGCGGGTGGGCAACCAATGGCGCTTTCCCCGTGAGGCGGTCGAGCGGTGGCTACAGGGGCATACCGTCGCCGGCACACCGCCGTCGGCGGAGGCCACGATCCCGTCCCCGCAGCCGTCTGAGGATGCGCACAGCCTCTTCCCTTTGGAGTGCGTGCAGCAGATTCAGGACGCCTTTGCCGATGCCCTGGGCGTGATGATCGTCGTCACCGATCTGGAGGGGCGTCTCATCACGCGGCCCAGCAACCCGTGCGGGCTTTACACGGCGGCCGATCAGGTGCCCTCAGCCCACAGCCGATGCATCGAGCTGTGGGTGCGGATGGCCCACAACCCCACCTTGCAGCCGCGCTTCATTCCTAGCCATCTGGGGCTCTTATGCGCTCGCGGCCTGGTGCGGGTGGGGGCGGAGCTAAAGGCGATGGTGATCATCGGCGGGATCGCGCCGGACCAGTGGCCTCCCTCGGAGGAGGAGATCGAGCGGATCGCCCAGGACCTGGGCGTCCCCGTCGAGGTGCTACAGGAACACATTCACGAGGTGCATCGGCTGAGCGAGGAAGAGCAGGCGCGCGTGCTGCCCTTCGCACAGCGGATCGCCGACATCATGTCCCATATCGCGATGGAGCGGTATGCGTTGCTTGACCGCTTGCAGCGCATTGCAGAACTGACCGTTCTGTGATCTTCGAAATTGGGTGAAAGGAGCGAACAGATGAAGCGGGTGTTGATTCTCGGGGCGGGAACGGCCGGAACCATGGCGGCCAATCGTTTGGCCCAGGAGTTGGATCGAGACGAATGGCGGATCACCGTGGTGGATCAGGAGGAGGTTCACTATTACCAGCCGGGGTTCCTGTTCATCCCCTTTGGCATCTATAGCAAGAACGACGTGGTCAAGCCGCGGCGAGATTACCTGCCGCCCGGTGTGGACGTGATCATCTCCGAGATCGAGGTCATAGAGCCCGATCACAATCGGGTGCGCATCAAGCGGGAGAATCGCTACCTGTACTACGACTACCTGATCATCGCCACGGGCACCCGGCCTCGGCCGGAGGAGACGCCCGGCCTGCTGGGACCGGAGTGGCATAAGAGCATCTACGACTTCTACACGGTGGACGGGGCGGTGGCGTTGGCGCGCCATCTTCGCACCTGGCAGGGGGGCCGTCTGGTGCTCAACATCGTGGATATGCCCATCAAGTGCCCCGTGGCCCCGTTGGAGTTCCTGTTCCTGGCCGACTGGTTCTTCCATGAGCAGGGCATCCGTGACCGGGTGGAGCTGAGCCTGGTCACCCCGTTGCCGGGCGCCTTCACAAAGCCCAAAGCCTCCGAGGTCTTGAGCTACATCTTGCAGGATAAGGGCATCGAGGTGGTCCCGGATTACCTCATCGAGCGGGTGGACCCGGAGAAGAAGGTCATCGTCTCCTACGATGAGCGGGAGATCCCGTACGACCTGCTGGTGACGATCCCGCTGAACATGGGCAGCGATGTGATGGAGCGCTCGGGCATCGGGGACGATCTGAACTATGTGCCCACAGAGAAGTACACCCTGAAGGCCAAGGACTTCGACAACATCTTCGTCCTGGGGGATGCGACCGATCTGCCCACCTCCAAGGCCGGATCGGTGGCTCACTTCGAGGTCGACGTCTTCGTGGAGAACTTCCTGCGCTACATCGACGGCCTGGATCTCCGCCCGACCTTCGATGGGCACGCCAACTGCTACATCGAGTCGGGCTTCGGCAAGGGGATCCTCATCGATTTCAACTACGACGTGGAGCCGTTGCCGGGCAAATACCCGTTGCCGGGCGTGGGCCCGTTCTCCCTCCTCCAGGAGAGCCGACTGAATCACTGGGGGAAGATGATGTTCCGCTGGATGTACTGGAACATCCTGCTGAAGGGGAAGCAGCTGCCCATCACCGCCCAGATGACGATGGCTGGAAAGTGGAGCTGAGGAGGCATGGCGATGGAACAGGCGGTGCAATCGGCGACGGTAGAGGAAACGCTCACGGAGCTCAACGCCAAGATCGACGCGCTGACCGAGCAGGTGGCGTTCCTCACGGAGCAGGCGCGAGCCGCACAACGCCGTCAGCAAGAGTGGGATGAGCTGAAGCAGGACATGATGCCCATCGTCAACGACCTGTATCTGCTCAGCGTGGAGCAATTGCAGGAGGTGGAGAGCTACGTCCAGCTGGAGGACATCCTCCATCTGTTCAAGCGCCTGCTGCGGAACGTCCGTAACTTGGAGCTGTTGTTGGATCAGCTGGAGAGCCTTCAGGACTTCCTGGCGGACGCTGGCCCGTTGACCCGGGACGCCACCTTGCACCTCATCGAGATCATGGATCAGATGGAGCGCAAGGGATACTTCGCCTTCCTTCAGGAGGCCATGCGCATCGTCGATGTGATCGTGACCTCCTTCACCCCGGAGGATGTCCGGCTGCTGGGGGACAACGTGGTGCTCATCCTGAACACGGTGAAGGAGATGACGCAGCCGGAGATCATGCGGCTTCTGCACAGTCTCACCAGCGCGTATCGGGAGGCGGAGACCCGCCCGGAGGCGTTGCCCTCCTCCACGCTGGACCTGGTCAAGCAGATGCGCGATCCGGAAGTTCGGCGAGGGTTGGCTTTGACCATGCAGATGTTGAAGATCGTGGCCCAGAATCAGGCCCGGGCGGCCGATTGAGGCGCTCGGACTGGTGCCACGCTGATCATG
>JAJRVX010000351.1:0-3654 GCA_024277095.1 Chloroflexota bacterium | reverse complement strand
TTCTTCGCCTGGCCGCGGTGTGCCCGATGGCAGCCGGCACATGCATCCGTGGTCTTGCCGAAGTCGCCCACGTGTGGACCGTTATCCGCCATAGCGACGCTTGGGAGCAGCCACAAAAGCATCGCTGCGGCGAGGCCGACGAGTACCCATGTTCGCATCGCTTTGTGTGCCATCGGCGGGACCGATCCTCCTTAACATAAGGAACGTGCGAGGTGCGCGACAGGCTGCCATGACGATGTTGAGCAACATGGCGACGAGAGGGGCCCGTTGGAGGACCCCTCTCGTCGGACCCGATAGGAAGACGATGAGATTATGGTGACGGGTGGCACTGGACACAGACGCCGCGATTGTCCACGTGCAGCAATCGGCTGTCGGTGCTGCCACCGCCGGCGGTCCCATCCGGCCACTCGACGCTGCCGGAGTAGGCCCCCATGGTAGCCGAGGTGCCGTGGGCCACGTGGCACACCAGGCACTTGCGTGAGTTGTCAGCCGTCTCGTGGCGATACTTGAAGATCGCATCGCCCGAGTCGCCCTCGTCGCTGGCCAGGTAGCGCGTGTGGCACTGCGCACACCAGTCGCTGATGGTCTGGGTCAGGTAACCCGTGTTGCGATAGCCGCTGGCGTCGTAGGAGACCGTGTAGTTCTTGCTTGTCTCGTCGGGCACGGTGACGTTCCCACTTGCGCCGGAGTCCTTGGGCTTGGGGCGCAGGATTCGGTAGTAGTCGGCGCCGCTAAACCCGTGCGGGTTGTGGCAGCTGCCGCACTGGAGGGTGATGGTCTTGCCCGCGCCGGAGCCGATGGCGCCATTACCCCAGACCGTTCCTGCGGTGCCCACGTTGTGCTTGGATGTGACAGCGGCGCTTACGATGGAGCCATCCATGTCCGGGTCCATCTTGACGTTCACGAACCCGCCGCCGCGCAGTCCGGCGCCCTCCGTGCCCTCCGTGCCACCGGCATCATACACGCCGTCTTCCACGTTCGTGTATGCGCCCGCAGCGCTGGTGCCATGGCAGGAGAGACACAGCGCCTCCTGAGAGTTTTCCTTCAAGAGCTTCGGCGCCTGGCCGCGGTGTGCCCGGTGACAGCCGGCACATGCATCCGTGGTGCTGCTGAAGTCTCCCACGTGTGGGCCATTGTCGGCGAAGGCGACGCTGGTCGAAAGGGCCGTCAGCCCGATCGCCAGCAAGATCAGTAAAATCCACTTCCGCATAGAGGGTGCCTCCTTTCTCTGAATCTAGGAGAAGTGTGCTGTCGTTGCAGTGTCATTCGAGTCCCTCTTCGCTCTCACCTCCTTTCCCCCTCTCCTCGCTTTGGGTTCGCATGACAGAAGTGGGTAAGGTTTTCGGGGCCCTTTTAGTAGGACCACACCTGTACGCGATCGTTCTCCCGGTCGGTGATGTACAGGCGTCCGGTTTGATCAGCAGCGATGTCGTTGGGATAGTTGAATTCCCCGTCGCCGATCCCCAGGTCACCAAACTCATACAGGAGTTGGATGGGTTGGCTGGCCAAGCTGTAGACGCGAACCCGTTGCCCCACGGTATCCACGATGAACAATCGCTCCTGATCGTCCGCCGCCATGCCGCGCGGGAGATTAAATCCCCGGATCGCGTACAGGGGGTTCTTCTGCTCATCGAATACCTGGATGCGACCGTTGTTGCTGTCGCTGACATAGATGCGACCGGCATCATCTACCTGTACCGCATTGGGGAACCAGAATTGCCCTCGTTCCTTTCCCTCCGTCCCGAAGGCCTCCAGGAATTGCCCGTCTGAGCTGTAGATCAGCACCCGATGATGCTCTTGGGTCACATCGGTGATGTACAGCTTCCCCCCGGTGAAGCTCAGCCCCAGAGGAGCCCAGGAGTCCTCGCCCGCGGGCGGATTGAGCGATCCCTCCAGGGTGCCATCGCTGCTATAGATGTAAACGGTGTGCCGCCGCCGGTCGCTGACGTATACCCGCCCATCGGGGGCTACGTCCACGTACACAGGGACCCGATCGCCCGGTGAGGAGTCGGGCGCCTCCAGCGCGAACAGGAAGGTCCCACTGCGGTCAAAGACCTTCGTGAGCCGCTCCCCGCCGCCCTCGGTGACGTAAATCCGATCGCCCTTCGGGGTGACGGCCACGCCATAAGGCTTTTGAACGCCGTAGATCGAGAAGAGATAATGGGGTTTGAAGGTCTGGGCGATGACCGGCGCAGGTGGCAAGACCGAAGGTAGCGGCTTGCGGGTGCGCACGTAATAGGCCCACACGCCGCTCACACCCATCAACAACACGATCAGGACGGCCAGGATGACCGCCCGCCGGCGTGTACGTGAGTTCATTTCTTGAAAGGCTTGATAGAATCGCTTGAACATGTCGATTACCGTGCCTCGGCTTGCGTCAGTCGGCCCAGGGCATAACGGGCGGCCATGTCATCCGGATAGACATCCAGGTACTTCTGCACGGCCTCGATGCCTTCCTGATACCGCCCCAGCTTTTCGTAGACCAGCCCTAGTCCCAGGTATGCGTCGGTGAGGTCGGGCTGTTGCTCCAATGCCTGGGTGAGCATCGTCAGCGCTTTCTCGTAGTCCCCCTGTGTGTAGGCGACCATGCCCTCCGCATACTGGGCGCCCGCTGCCTGTCCCAGCGCCCGATAGCTCTCCGCCATGCCCCTGTATGCCTCGGCGAAATCAGGGACGAAGCGCGTGGCTTTATGGAATTCGCTGACCGCCTCGGCGTGCTTTCCCAGGCGTTGATAGGTGATGGCCAGCCCGTAACGGGCATCCGCGTCCGTGCGATCGATCTGGAGGGCGGATTGGAACGCCTCCTGAGCCTGCTCCAGCTCACCCCGCTCCAGATAGAGACTGCCCAGCTCGTAATAGGCCGTCTCCAGCCGGAGGTTGACGTGGGCGAACTCGTTGTCCTTGTTGAGCTCCACGACTTTGGCGTATTGCTCGATGGCGGCGTCCAGGTCGCCCTTTTGCGTGTAGGCCTTGCCCAGCAGGATCAGCGCCTCCTCCGAGTCTGGAACAAGCTTCAACGCCTCCTGTGCCTGCTGGATGGCCGAGTCGATCATCCCTTGGGCCAGATATCGATTCGCGACGGCGATCCTCAGCCCCGGGTTCTCCGGGTTCTCCCGGATCAGCTCCTCCAGATGTTGGATCCGGCGAGTCAGCAGGCTCTCGCCGCGAGGATAGTAGCGATCCCAGTAGTAGAAGCCGGCGAAGCTCGCGATGGCGATGAGAAGGAGCGCCGTCACGACCCATAGCGCCCGGTCGATCCCCTGGGCGGAGGGCGCATTTTGTGAGTTATGCTGCGTTGTCATGCTGTATTCCCCTTGCCTGACGACGATAGTCCTGCAACAAGACGCGACTAGCCGCCGGGCATAGGAAGGATGCACCTGTGGTGACCGCTCGGATGGCAGCGATCAGTTCGTCAGGGTCCGACGTCGCGCACAAGCACCCCTGTATCCCGGACTTCAGGATCCGGATAAGGGAATCCTCATCATCCTGGCGGCTAAGCACCACGATGGCGGGTGCCTTCGGTGCCGC
Organism: Chloroflexota bacterium; assembly: GCA_024277095.1. Classification (GTDB taxonomy): domain Bacteria; phylum Chloroflexota; class Anaerolineae; order DUEN01; family DUEN01; genus DUEN01. The sequence goes on along the minus strand of JAJRVX010000351.1, from coordinate 126 downwards.
TTTGAGATTGTGAATCAGCGTCTCAAACCGCGCGTCTACTTGCGGTACATCCAGGACCACGATGTCAGGATTCATCTGGATCGTTTGCTGTCGCACCTTCTCCCAGCTTGGCGCCTCGCAGGTGAC
>JAJRVX010000350.1:0-3546 GCA_024277095.1 Chloroflexota bacterium | reverse complement strand
GTTCTGGGGCGGGGTCGTTGGCTCGGGCCTTAGGCTGCGTGGGGGGGGCCGGTGTGGAAACCGGCCGTCCTTGTTGGGGGGGGGCGATGGCTGCCCTGTTGTGTCTCAGGCGAGATCGTCGGCCCCGGCCTCATGCTGCGCAGGGGGGCCGGTATGGAAACCGGCCCTCCTTGTTGGGGGTGGTTTTCGAGAGCTGCCCTGTTGGGTTCTCGGGCGGGATCGTTGGCTCCGGCCTCGTGCTGCGCAGAGGGGCCGGTATGGAAACCGGCCCTCCTTCCGAATCGAGCTACCCGGCCTCGTGGGCGTCGTTATCGCCCTTGTCCCCGGTGTCCTGTCCGGCGTTCGCGCCGCCGATCGGCTGTCCCCAGATAAAGCTGCGGGTGGCGCTCATGGGGCTGGTGGCCTCCGTCGCATGACGATCTGCGCCCTCCCCCTCCGCGCGTACCACGATCACCTGCCAGAAGTACCGCCGTTCGCCGGAGGTGTCGGGCGGCCGCCACTCCGCCCCCACCCGCCAGCTCGTGCCCTTGGTCCAATACGCCGGTGGGCGGGGCAGCCGCGGATCTTGTGGCCAGACCCGCACGATGTACCACTCATCCTCGTCGAGCAGACCCACCGCCGCCCATCGTAGCACGGGGGACGCCGTGCTGGCGATGAGGGTTTCGTCTGGTGGCCCCAGCAGGAAGGGCGCCGGCCAGCGATAGGACCCCTCTGGCGTGGGGGTGGGCGTGGGCCCGGCGAGTTCCGCCTGCTCGGGGGTGGGGAGCGGGATGAGCAGCACCTCGCCCGGAAAGATGATCTCGCTGTCACCCAGCTTGTTGGCCCGCTGGATGGCGCGTACGGAGACGCCGAATCGGACGGAGATGGCGCTCAGCGTATCCCCGCGTTGCACCTCGTAGTTGACGATCCCGCCGGCCGGCGTGGGCGATGGCGTCAGCTGGCGTGGATCGGGCGTCGGCGGGGGGATGATCAGCTTCTGCCCGACGACCAGCAGGTTGGGGTCTTCCAGATCGTTGGCGGCGATCAGATCGTCCATGCGCAGCCCGTAGTTCCCCGCGATGTACTCCAGGCTCTCGCCTGCCCGGACGATGTGGATGATGGGGGCGGGCGTCGGCGTGGGCTCCGGTGAGGGCGTGCTGGTCGGCGTCGGCGTCGGCGTCGAGATCGGCGTCGGCGAGACATGGGCGATGGGCGGTGGGGATGGCGATGCGAAGGGGAGCACGTCCTGTGGCCGGTAGCCACGCGCCCACCACAGCCAGACGGCGGCCAGGATCCCCACCACCAGGGCCACCTCAAACCAGGCGATGCGCAGGCCGCGGCGCGGCGGCTCGTCGAGACGGACGCCGCACATGAAACAGGTCTTGGCTCGCCAGGAGATCCGGATGCCGCAGTTGGGACAGCGCCGTTCAATGGGCTGAGACATTACGTCCCCTCCCGTCGCCTCCGCAAAGGCAGGGCGATGGCTCCTATGAGCAATAGGCTGATCCCCGAGATGACGGCCCCGGCGTTGCGCGCCGGCGTGCCGCCCATGCGAATGGATACGGTGTGCTCTCCGGCCGGGACATCGATGGCCAGCAACCCGTATTTCCCCGAAGGGTAGCTGTCCACCTTCTTCCCGTCCACCCGGGCTTGCCAGCCGGGGAACCAATACGTGAAGAACTGCACCGTGACCGGCTCCTGGGCCCGCACCCGGCCCTCCACCGACGCGCCCCCGATGCGCGTCGTCTCCACCTCGCCCCGGCCGCTCATGATCCGGATCCGATCCATCTGATCGAACGGCCGATTCTGTTTCAGCTGCTCCAGGATCGGCGAGTTCTTCGGCGGCGCCTCGGCCCAGGCCGTCATGCCCACCATGTCCGGATATTCGGTCTCAAAGCGGAAGATGGCCAGGGCGCTCTCGTCCTCCGGCGTGACCGGCGTGAATTGGGGCACGGTGTACGGCAGGCTGGCCAGGACCAGCAACAGGGCGGCCACGGTGGACGTGGCGTTTGCGTCCGTCGTGGGCAGGATGATGATGGAGGCCCCCGCCAGGATGGCCAGCGTCACGGCCACCGGCGCCAGCAGTCGCCAGGGGAACTGGACGAGCTGGATCGGGGAGATCGCGTCCCACAGCGGCCGGGCGGCGCCCGTCATCATGAACAGCAGCAACAGGGTGGCGCCGACCAGGAACAGGATGCGCCCCCGGTCCCGATCCGGGCGCAGCCATGCCACGACGGATGCCCCCAGCGCCAGAACCGTGATCACAGCGCCCAGCTGGAAGGGCATCCCGTCGCCCGGCCCCTCCACCGAGTACAGGAAGTCCCACAGCGGCGAGAGGAACTGGAAGAGGTAGATGAAGTGTTGCTGGTACTGATAGGTGCCGTGCATCCATTGTTCCTGGACGATGAAGGGGCGCTCCAGGAGCATGGGCACCAGGAAGATGGCGCTGGCGCCGATGCCCAGCAGCGCGGCCGCCAGCGCGCTCCCGGCGCGAGTCAGCAGCCGTTCCCGATCTCGCCAGTGCAGCCGCAGGAGGTCCCACAGCACCGCCGCGGCCAGCAACGGCGTAAACACCAGCGCCGTCACCGAGTGGGTGAGCGTCAGCCCGGCGAAGGTCAGCGCCGCCCATGCCAGGTTGCGGCGCCCGCCCCGGCTCACCAGCGCGTCGAAGGTTAGCAGGGTCAACGGGAACCAGACGAAGGCCATGAACTCGGCCAGCGCGCTGCGCACGTAGATGTCCACCAGGTGATAGGGCGCGTAGGTGTAGGCCAGCGCGGCCACCATGGCAGCCGGGCGGCCCCACCACCGCCGCACCAGCGCGTACATGGCCCACGCGGCTGCCAGGAAGCCGACCAGGTAGGTGGCCTTAACGGCGGCCGTGAACCCCAACCCCAGCAGGTGGAACGCCTCGGCCACGTAGTAGGAGAGCGGGGAGTAGAACAGCCACAGCGGATAGCCGTATCCCAGCGCCTGGTCCATGGTCCAGCGCGGCCACCACGCGCCATCCCGGATGGCCGCGTCGAACTCCACCAGGAAGAAGACGCTGTGTCGGGCGTCGTGGGCCTTGAAGAAGTAGCCCGGCGACAGCAGGGCAGCCCACGCGAAGGCCGTCAGCCCCAGCGTGAGCCACAACAGCCGATCATCGAACAAACGTCGGATTCGTCGTTCAACCCCGCGTCTCACACGCATCTCCATAAACTAAGGGCCATCTCCTTATCTACCTTCCACATTCGCTCGCCTCCTCCAACCTGTGGAGGCCCAAGTTGTGGCCCCATGGAGGCAAGCGAAGTGAAGGGCAGAGGTGACTTGCAGGTCGCCCTATTCACATCAACTGAACAGCATAAGCGAGGCCCCCGCCTGTCGCTTTTTCCCTCCACGGGCGGTCGCACCTGAAAGGGGAGGTGCGGAGATACAAGGGGCTTCCCCTCTGCAGGAAAACTCTTGTTCTCGCCCTTTCCCTGCCTGGTTGGGGCTTTGGCCGGTGGCCTCCGGTTTGAAAACCGGCCCTGCATAACATCAAGACGATCTGACAGGTAAAGACGATTCGCCGAATAGGGGCGACTCGCC
>JAJRVX010000349.1:0-4807 GCA_024277095.1 Chloroflexota bacterium | reverse complement strand
TGGCGGCGATCTTCTCCCGAGCCAATCGATCCGCCAGCGCATGAGCCTGCCGGCGCCCCTGCTCATTCAGATGGACGCCCGGCGTCCACCCGGCCAGCTTCTTCCCAACCCAGTCGTTCAGCGCGTGTCGGATGAGCAACAGCGTGGTGGGCTTGTGTTCGGCTTGAGACTCTCGCGTCTTCTCGGCTTCTTTTTCGCTCAACAGGTCCTCCCTTGTTACGCTTTACGTTATTACGCTTCGCGTTTCTTTCATCACCTCGGAACCTCGTCTGCCAGATCGACCAGCCAATCCTCGACGTTGTGGCCGCCGTTGGGCCTGAACGGGTGTGCGTCGCCGCTGTCGGCGCGCAGCCCCAGCGTGAATCTCAGCTCGTCGCCTCGCTTAAGCAGCTTGACCAGCAGGTGGTTGGGGCCGCGCCGCAGCCGGGCGCGATGGACGTTGTTGAAGGGCGCCCACCAGACGCATTCGTCCACCTCGGCGATGAGCTCGCCGTTCAGGTAGAGGCGGTAGCCGTCGTTGTTGCCGATAACGATATACACGGGGCGGTCGTCCGGGGAGAGGATGGTCCGATCCAGGTAGGCGCAGTAGGGGCCGCGCAGCCCGATGAGTCGGGAGAGATCGATCTCGTGCTCGTAGGAGGGGATGATCGCAGGACGTCCCAGCTTTTGTGACCACTCCCGATATAGCCGCTCCGCGTCGACGTCCGGCTCTGGAAGGTAGGGCCGTTGCAGGGAGACGAAGTGCTGGTTGAAGCGTCGCCTCTGCTGTACGGGGTCGCTCTCGTCCGGCAGCGCGTCGTAGTAGACGCCCAGGAGCCGCCACAGCCCGGCCCCGGCGACGCCGAAGGTATACGCCAGCGGCGGATCGGCGTTGAGGCGGGCGGTGAAGAGATTGCGCATGGGCCACTCGGTGGCGTCGGTTGGCGCGTGCAGGACGACGGTGACGGCTCGGCGGATCGGGTCGATCGTCGCCGTCTCGGGCGCGATGGTCCAGCCGGGCGGGCCTTCCAGGTTCAGTTGCCCGTTCGGGGGCGCCTCCCCCTCCACCCGCACGGTCACCGTCACCGTATCCCCTGGGGCGGCCGCGGGCAGGCCCGCGTATTCCACCGTCAATCGGGTGGCTGGCGGGCGCGCGGTGGGGGGCAATGGAGCCATCTCTGGCGCGTCGTCGATCTGCACGCCCGTGTGGCATTCCCGGGCCAGGAGCACGCCCATGCGTGCGGTGTCCCGGGCCAGCGCGGAGAGGGTCATCTCCGGCCGGCGGTACTGGATGCCCATCACCAGCTCATCGCCCACGCGCCGCTTGAGCGCTTCGGGGATGCGGCTGGCGCCCAGGATCTGCCCGATGAGCGCACCGGCGGTGGCCAGCGTGCAGTCGGTGTCGTAGCCGCAGCGCAGGGCTGCCAGCAGCGTCTCCTGCAGATCGTTGCCGCCGTATAGCAGGCCCAGGAACGTGAACGGCACGTTGATCTGGGAATCGCATGCCTCCGGGATGCCGGCCAACGCCATGAGGCGATCGCGGGCGTCGCGCAGATCGAGCCCTTCGTCGTAGGCCTGGAAGGCCGCGCGGGTCAGCCGCTCGATAGGAGTGTCTTTGGGTAAGTAGTGGATGAACAGGGCGGCCAGCCGACGCACGTCGGGTACGAAGAAGGCCATGGCGGCCATGGCGGCGAACATCCTCTCGGCGCCGATGGATTGCTCGGTGTGGTCCAGGGAGCCATCCATCGCCGCATAGCGGGCGGCCAGGTCGGGCGCGCCGGGGAAGACGTAGCCCCAGATCTCGGCGCGAATCGGACAGCCCATGCCGGTCTCCCAGAACTGGTTGGTGAACCGACCGGACGTGGGCGGGTGGATACCCAGCCGCCAGTTGCGGCGAAAGATGCCGTATTCGTTGAAGGGGTACCAGCATCCCTCCAGCCAGGCGGCCGCCAGGTCATCGGCCGTCAGCGCGGCTCCCTTCTCCTCCAACACCTTGAGCCATAGGACCTGCAGGTCCAGGTCGTCGTTAGGGGGCATCTGATCGGGAAACATCTCGTCCGGGCTGATCTCGATCCAGCCCTTGTTCCCCTCGAAGCGGGCGCCGATGGCGCCCCCCATGGACTTGCCGATCCATCCGCCCAGCACTTGGTCCAGGTAGCGCTCGTATGCGAGGTGCATAGGGAATCTCCTTCCTCGGCTGTTGGGGCCGGTCGCCCTGCCCGGTCGTGCACGCGAATACGCAGCCCATTCTAACGGCGAATGGATTTTAGGCAAGCTCGCTCGCGGGGGTGCCTCGTCGAAGATGGCATCCTGGCGGGGGAGGAGCCCTCTACGCCTCCCCGATAGCTGTGGCTTTTCGTTCGCTCCGGTCGGATGGTATACTGTGTTTGTCTACATCCGATGAACGAGCATGACGGAAAGGATCGAAGGGAGGATGGCACATGGACTATCGGTTTCTGGGACAGACGGGATTGATGGTAAGCGAGCTTTGTCTGGGGGCGATGACCTTCGGGCGGGAGACGGATGAGGAGACCAGCTATCGCATGATGGATCGCTTTGTGGAGGCCGGCGGCAACTTCATCGACACCGCCGATGTTTATTCCCTGGGCGTATCCGAGGAGATCGTCGGGCGCTGGATGAAGGGAAAGCGCCGGGATGACCTCGTCATCGCGACCAAGGTGCGCTTCCCCATGGGGGAGGGACCGAACGATGTGGGGCTTGGCCGGAAGCACATCCTGTCCGCTGTGGAGGCCAGCCTGCGTCGGCTGGGCACCGATTACATCGATCTGTACCAGGTGCACGCCTGGGATGACGCGACCCCATTGGAGGAGACGCTGAGCACGCTGGACGAACTGGTGCGCAGCGGCAAGGTGCGTTATATCGGTGTGAGCAATTTCTGCGGCTGGCAGCTTCAGAAAGCGGTGGACATCAGCAAGCAGATGGGATGGGAGCCATTCCGATGCCTGCAGCCGCTTTATAACCTGTTGGATCGTTACACCGAGTGGGAGTTGATACCGGTTTGCATCAACGAGGGGCTGGGGGTGATCCCGTGGAGTCCGCTGCGTGGCGGGTGGCTGACGGGGAAGTATCGGCGAGGGATGGAGAAGCCGCCGGAGGGTACCCGGGTGGATCTGGCCGAGCGGCAGGGGTGGAGTGAGTCCTGGAGTCGATACAACACGGAGCGCACCTGGCGTGTGATCGATGAACTTCTGGCGGTGGCGGAGGAGGTCGGCAAGACGCCCGCGCAGGTGGCGCTGAACTGGCTGTTGCAGCGTCCGGGCGTCACGGCGCCCATCATCGGCGCCCGCAATATGGAGCAGTTGGAGGATAACCTGGGCGCCAGCGGCTGGGCGCTGAGCGAGGAGCACATGGAGCGGTTGAACGAGGTCAGCGCCGTTGAGGTGCCGTACCCCTACGATGTGCTGGAGCGGGTTCGGCGGCGATAGCGGGCATTCGCCTATGCGTATGCGGGCCGGGCGGCGGAGGGTACAGCCGCCCGGCCGTTTTGTTGGCCGGGCAGGTGGGGCCTTGGCGTCCCTCCCGCGGCGCTGTGCGGGTCATCGCCATCGATTTTCACCCGTTCGCGTGCCCGGGGCTGGCGATGGGGGGATGTGCTCTCGCGCGTGATCGTGTTATGCAGCTGAGAGCGTGTCTGAAGAAGGGCTTTTTCCGACTGTGGTGGTACCGGCGGGTCACCGAGGTGCGGGAACCAGAGTGAACCCAGCAGTCAGAAAATGGCGATCAAAGGCGAAGGCCTCATCGATGTCTCGCTCACGCATCACAGCGAAACTCACCGCATCGGTGAAGCTGAAATCCTGGTCAGCGTAGCGGCGCAGGATCTCCTCTGCCTGGATTTCCAAAGTCGCGTTGGAGTAGATTCGTGTGAGGCGACTGCTCTGGCGAATGGAGTGCAGGAAGCGGATAGCGGGTTCGTGGCCGCCAGCGCGACGGATTACGATGTACGTTTCGGCGATGATCAGGTTGGTCGTCACGAGGCCCCGGTGCTCCCGCAACAGACGTTGGTAGGTCTCAACCGCTGCTGCGTGGTGCTTATCTCGAAGGTTGCTGATGGCGATCCAGGCGCTGGCGTCTACCAAGATCTCGCGGGCCACTACCCGTTCTCCTCCTCGATCATTCGCGCAATATACTCATCATGCCTTTCCGCCAGGTCGTCCAGGTCAGAGTGAAAGAGGCCCATGATCTCCCACAGCGGGTCTTCTTCGGCGGGCACCTCGGCCAGGATCCGGTCCACGCCCTGGCGGATCAACTCCGCCATTGGGACGCCGCGCCGCCTGGCCAGCGCGCGCAATGCCTCCAGCTGCTCCGGGCGCAGATAGACCTGCAAAGGCTTTTTGGTGAGAGTTGTCATGATGCAACCTCTGTGAGTAATGTATATGTATTATATATTGAAATAGTTGCCATGGCAAGGCGTGCTATGCCTCCGCCCGGGTTTTTCAAAGTCAGCGATGGAGACCACGATGGTAGGGATGCCCCCGCGTATTACCCAACGTAGGCGAGCCCCCCGCATGTGAATCGATAAGAGCATGTCTGAAAATTTACCGGCAAGGTGCCTGAGAGGGGCTCCCTCAACCACCAGCTCCACCCTGCACCTGCCGTTCTCGGCCCTTCCCGAAGGACTCGGGCCGAGGCCAGGCAGGTCGAAGGCGGAAGAAGGGCTTTTTCCGAATAGGGCTTTTCAAAGCTCTAATGGATCAGTATCATAAAGGTGAGATGGAGCCAAGAGAAGGACGAGGAGGGGGAAATGATGAAGGGATCGTTGTTGGAGCGACTACGGGGTGTGCGGGATCCCCGGTCGCGGCGGGGACGG
>JAJRVX010000348.1:0-4006 GCA_024277095.1 Chloroflexota bacterium | reverse complement strand
TCAGGCCACGCCGGATATGAGGATTACCCTGAGCTCCTTCAAACCATATCGCAGCGACGTGACCTATCAGGGGCGCTCCGTACTGGCACGGGCCCAGGAGATCCGCCTGACGGCCATGCGGGCCCGATATCGATCCTATCTTCCGGCGGTCCAACACTGACCGTCCTTATCAGGTGCTTTTGGGGAGTTGCCTGGGGCATCCTCCGGGCAACTCCCTTTCTTTCCTGCTCTCCGCTTGACCCTTCATTGGGATGGACTTGACATAGGGCCGCACTGTAAGCGAATTGAAAGCTACCACACGCCAACGGACCATAGCCTATTCCATGAAATGCGTATAATGATGTGATGAGAAGCAGAGAGTGCCCCCCACCTCACTGTAGTTGTGAGAAGAGAACATCCACCCCGGAAACGGGGAAGATGCGGAGGATGCCTCTCAAAAGAGCTCCTTTCCCTGGACTCGCCTTCTGGGGAGTCCAGGATGGCCATGACATCTCCCACCCCCCGCATCGAAGTGAGGTGCCATCGAGCAAAGGTCACGAAGTAACGGGTAGGACGAATGAATCACGAAAGTCCAGTGCGCACACCCCATGCCATAAAAGCCCTGATCCTGGCCGCCGGCGAGGGAACACGCTTGCGACCGCTCACGCTGGACCGTCCCAAACCCATGCTCCCGATTCACGGCAGGCCCCTGCTGGAACACACTATCCGGTGGCTGTGCGCACATGGCATCCTGGAGATCGCGATCAACCTGCACTATCGCCCGGACGCCATCGTCGATTACTTTCGCGATGGCTCGTGGCTGGGAGTTCATATCATCTATTCACACGAGGACCCCATCTTGGGGACGGCCGGGGCGGTGCGCAAGTTGAGGGAATTCCTCAAACAAGGGCCGTTCGTGGTCGTCTATGGAGACGTGCTTACCAACCTGGACTTACAAGCGTTACTCGCATTCCACAGGGAAGCCGCAGCGCATGACCCCTCCACGCTTGCGACGATCAGCCTATATCACGTGCCGAATCCTACGGAGGTCGGGCTGGTGGATATGGACGAGAGCGGACGCGTGATCCGCTTCGTGGAGAAGCCGAAGCCTGAGGAGGTCTTCACCGACCTGGCCAACGCGGGCGTCCTCATCGCCGAGCCAGAGCTCATTGAGTGGATTCCGCCCGACACGTTTTATGATTTCGGCCAACATCTTTTCCCCCGTCTGCTGGCGGCGGGGAAATCCATATACGGATGGGTGATCCCCGAGGGAACCTACTTGCTGGACATAGGTACACCGGAGAAGTACGCTCAGGCACAGCGAGAGTGGCGGGATCACCTCGAGAATTGGGTTGCGGGCTGAGGGAGGCTCGACGAGATGGGGCGTCCCGGCATCTTCCTGGATCGCGATGGCGTGATCAACCACAACCGAAGTGATTATGTGAAATCCTGGGCGGAGTTCGAGTTCCTACCCGGCGCTCTGGAAGCGCTACAACTCCTCGCCCAGCTGGGACATCCCATCATCGTGGTCAGCAATCAATCGGCCATCGGGCGCGGCATTATCCCCCACTCCACGGTCGACGAGATCCACGAACGCATGGTGGACTCCATACGAGAGGCCGGCGGGCGCATCGACGCAATCTTATATTGCCCACATCATCCAGAAAAGGGATGTGCCTGCAGGAAGCCACGCCCCGGCTTGCTGCTAGACGCGAAGAGACGATTCGACTTGGACCTGCAACGGAGTTTCCTAGTCGGCGATGCCGAAAGCGACATCTTAGCAGCCCAAGCGGTGGGTTGCCAACCGATACTGGTGAGGACCGGACGCGGGGTAGAACAATTGAGACTGCTCAAGCAGCACGGTGTAGACGGATTCCACGTAGTCGATGACCTGGCCGACGCAGTGGCACTCATAGCGTTCCTGTCAGACAGGACGCAAGCGAAGGCCACGAACTGAGACGACCTTGACAGAACGAGATCGAGACGGCGTTACTGCCAACAAACCGCATCTTTCTCAATTCTCTGACGTCTATCTTCATAGGAACAGGCCCGATTCCTGACAGGGAGGCTGGCACTTCGGACATCGATAGCCTTGGGCCTGGGTATATGGCAAGGAAAACGAGAGGGATCGGCCTGGGCACCGATCCCTCTCGTCACTCTATAAAGCAGGACAGCTCCACTACCCGATTGAGCCGTCTCACGCCCAATGGCTATTCCGCAGCCGCCGTAGGAGTCGATGGCATGGGCGACAGACCAGCTGGAGCAGCCGAGGGCTGGACCTCACAGCCAGAAGTCATCTCCGTCTGGCTGATATGCGACGACAACATGCAAGCCGAGACTGCAAATAACCCTAAGACCAGGGCGGGAAGCGTAAACAAGAGAATCCACAAGATCATGACGAAACTCCTTCAACGACTCAACTTTCTCTACCAGGATAACGCTTTCTCGCCGATTATGAACTAGGTCAGGAGTACTACATTACAGATTACAGACGAGAACCATCGTGGAGATGTACCGATATGCCTCGAGTCGCACCATCCACCTGTCCCCATCTGGGACTGGCATCCGATCGAACGGTGGCATGGGCCGCACCGGACGCGGCGCATCGCTGTTATGCGCAGATGCCCCCCAGGAGACCGGATGAATCGCATCAGCAGGCTTATTGTCTGGCGCGTGCTCATATCGATTGCCCGTACTATGTTCCACCGGAGGCGGTTAGCCAGCAGAATCCGCCCACCCGGCGCCGCTTCCAGACATTCACCTTTCTCGCTGCCCTCCTGGCAGTCCTGATCACAACCGCTGCTCTGGTCTACGGACAGGGATGGGCGACGCCCGAGCTGGCCACCTTTCCGCCGCTGGCGACGCCCGCCATCACCACGGTCCCCATCACGCCCGTAGAGCTATCCTCCCCCAATCCGGCCCAGGCCACCACGCCAACGCCGGTCGAGGCTCTCCCCACCCCTACACTCACACCCACATCTACGCCCACCTTCACTCCCACGGCCACCCGCTTCGCCACACCCACGCCCGAACCCGGCGGCCAGGCCCTGAGCATCGTTCCCCGGTCGGGGGACGTGGGCTGGTGGGCCAGCAACGATCGCCGCCGCAACCATCTGGGCGACTCCTTCCTCTATGCTGGCTACTTCGACGGCCAGGTCTTCATCTCCGCGATCCGCTTTGATCTGAGTCGCGTGCCGCGCGGGGCACCCATTCACGACGGGATCTTGCAGTTGACCGGGCTACAGGAGGACAGGCTGAATAGGGAGACTTCTGGCACTTGGTCCGTGCAGATACTGACCACCAACGCCCTGGAGGATTTCGTCCGCGCGGATTTCCAGGAGTTGTTCAACGCCCCTGTTGCTGTGACGCTGTTCCCCTCCCTTGGGCCCAACGACCTGAAGGCGGGGAGAACCAACAGCTGGGCACTCGACCGTTCAGCTATCCGATGGCTGGAACAACAGATCGCGGATGGCACCACCGAGGTGGTCGTCAAGATCGTTGGACCGACAGGCGGGCAGGGCACCCTATTCGCCTGGGATAGCGGCGCGGGGCCGGCCAGCCTGGGCGAGGCGCCGCGCCTCATACTCAACCTGGGCCCCGCGCCGGCCACCCCGCCGCCGCTTCCCACCCGGCCCGTGATCGTGGCCACGCTCACCCCCACACCGGCCAACGTGTTAACGGTGGCCGCGCGAGCGCTGACGGCTACCGCCGTCGCCGTCACCACCGGAACCTATACGCCCGTCCCGGGGAACATCGTCACACCCACCCCGATCCCGGCCAATCTGGCCACGGCCCAGGCCCTGGCCTGGATCAAGGGATTGCCTCCCATCGTGCCCAGCACGCCCACGCCTGCCAACGCCGTCACGGCGACCGCCTACGCGGCTCGCGCCACCGCCATCGCGATCACAACGGGCACCTTCACGCCGACGCCGGAAGGGGCGGTCACGCCGGTGATCATTCTGCCCACACCCGTGCCACAGAACGCGCTCACGGCGGCGGCTCAGCTGATAGCGGCCACGGCCAGGGC
>JAJRVX010000347.1:0-4148 GCA_024277095.1 Chloroflexota bacterium | reverse complement strand
TACTCGTTCATGAGGATGAAAGTGGGGCTGGTCACCGGCTGGGTGATCCCCAGCCCGCGGGCGAGGCCCTGCACCAGCGTCGTCTTACCGGCGCCAAGGTCACCCAACAGAGCGATCACATCGCCCGGCCGCACCAGGGCCGCCAACAGCGCGCCGAGCGCGGCCGTCTCCTCCGGGGCCTGGCTTACCAGATCCCATGTCTCCGGCTTTCGCGCGTCATGCCCGCTACCACCCACCACATCGTCCATGGGCAGCATTATACTTCGAAGCTACAAGGCGCACAATTGATGATCGATCCGGGGGAGCCCTCTCATCCTTTCCCATGTGAGGGTTTGCAAAGCGAGGATCAAGTCGAGGGGGAGAGGTCCGACCTGGTTCGCCACTGCTGTACGACCAACTTGAAGATATCCGACTCGGTGATCATACCGATCACCTGGCCACCATCCACCACCGGCAAACCGCCGATCTTGTGTTCCAACATGAGGTTCGCCACCTTCCACAGGGGGGTGTCCGGCGTCACCGTGACCACGTTCGCGCTCATCACATCTGAGACGGTCAGCCACTGCTCCTGCGCCTCCGGCGCGTATGGATTCTGGGTGGCGCTGGCGCTCATCCCCTCCCGGATATCGCCATAACTGACGATACCGACCAGACGCCCCGTCGCATCGATGACCGGCAGCCGGCGCACCCCCTTCGCCTCCATCAGCGCCTCCGCCTCGGCCAACGAGGCATCGGGATCGATGACGATGGGTGGGCAACTCATCAGGTCTCGCACCAACGTATTCTGCATAGCAGACAGCCTCCCCAGGCTCCGGGTACCGCTATTCTAACACAAAGCACGCCTCGCCTCAATCGTCCCCTTCAGGGTCGTGTACCCAAAATGGTAGAAATTCCGCGAGGTCCATCGCAAGCCCACAGGGGAGGTGCGGAGAGCCCCCCTCCGCCGAAACATCCCCTTTTTCCGCTTTGCACCGGCCCTTTCCCGGCCCGATTCGAGTAGACCAGGCCGGGCGAGGCAGGTGAGGGGCGGAAACCGGGAAGTCTCTTTTGAGGGGCTGCGCCCCTCAAAGCTCCCTGCTGTATTTCCACCGAAAAAGATACACTACCCCCTTCAGCATCTCGGGATCCCGATCCGATATCCTCAGCGGTAAGAGCACAAATCCGAAAAAGGGGAATGTGGAAAGCCCATGCGAGGACCCTCTCTCGCTGGCCCGCGTCGCGCGGCCCTCGCGCGAATGCGATATCGACCGACGAATCTGAACGCAAACCGCTGTCGCGAACGACCTCCCGATTGAGGATCAGGCCGCGTGCGCTCAAGTGACGACCGTTTCTTCCTCTTCCAGGAGATCCAGGAGAAAGTTTAAGAGGTCCGTCTGCGTCACGATCCCCACCAACCGACCCTCTTCCACCACGGGGAGCCCGCTGATCTTGTGGTCCCGCATCAGGCGAGCCGCCTCGGCGATGGAGCTATCCGGGGCGATGGTGATGGGATCAGGAGTCATGTAATCGCCCACAGCGATGTGCTGGAGGATGTAGTTGTTATACCAACGCTCACGGACGATCGAGGGAGCATTGGAGGCGAGGCGCAGATCCCGGGCGGTGACGATCCCCACCAAACGGCCGTTTTCCACGACGGGTAAGCGGCGGAAGCCGCCCGCCCGCATCAGGGAGATCGCGGTGTCGATCGCATTGTTAGGAGCCACCGTAACCGGGTTGGGAGTCATGATATCCGCAACACATTTGCGCTGCTTCTTATCACCCTTGCGGCCGGCATCATCAGATATATGGCGATCTCGGTTCCCCACGCTCATGTTCACCTACTTGGCGTTCGGCATCTACCGCCTGGGACAAGGAAAGGCGGATAGGCCAGGGACCGATAGCCCAGCCGCCCCACACCGTTTCCCACGGTCCTTGCTTACGGAACCATATTAGTGAGCACTCCGCTTTTTTCATATGATGCCGGTCATAAATATTCCCTCAGCCCCCGCCCACGGGAGCGTGCGGCACCTGACCGGGATCATCACAGGGCCACGCAAGCGAGGGAACCACCCGCCAGTTCCCCCCGGCCGCGCCCCCCACCATGCCATCATGCGCACACGTCGTGCCGCCACCCCCCGCAAAATAGCAGAAATCCCCACCCATGCGGATGAGGATTTCGCGGCCGGTCTCAACCCGTTGATGGCGCTATCGCGTCTCATCCCATCGCCAGAGGCTGATAAAGGCCAAGCCGGTGGACAGCAACCCCGTCACATTGAAAACGAGGTCCGCATTGTACCCGCCCCGCCATGCCAGCGCTGCCAGCAGTGTTGAGACCACGATGCCGGTGACGACGCTGATGATCACCACGCAAACGAAACGCGTGATCTGCGCCGTCAGCTGTAGGCCCCACATCGTCCCTCCTCCTAAGCTCGCTTGACGGCTCAGCTACGTTCTTAGGAATTAGGAATTTGGCAGATATGCCCCACTCCGTTGCATAGTTTAATTTATTAGACGGTCTTTCGTCAACCCGCATTAGCTTACAGTTCGCTTACGGGACATGACAGGCAAAACCGCCCCCTGCCACACAAGATGTCACATCCTGTTTCACCGTCCGCAATTGAGGATCAAGACGCCGCCGAGACGAGCGGCAGCCCCGCCCGACATCAGATAACACGGCCGAAGCCCCCGCACGCCGGCAGAACGTTTGACATCTTGACCGACCAGCGGCATAATGACATCATGTTTGGCCACCACTCGATTTCGATCACCTAACGCGGGAGGTGCCTGGCGTGACGATCGCGACCGTGACACACGGCCAGGTCACCTGGGTAGACATCCGACATCCGACGGAGGAGGACGTTCAGTACCTACGCGCCCACTACTCCTTCCACCCCCTCGATCTGGAAGACTGCTTGAGCCGGGTTGAACATCCAAAGATCGACGAATACGAGGATTACCTCTTCCTCGTCATGCACTTTCCCTTGTTCGACCGTCAACGCCAGGTCACGCGCCCCAGCGAGGTCGATTTCTTCATCGGGGCGAATTACCTCATTACCATCCATGATGGCGTCCTGAAGCCGCTGATCCAGCTCTTCGACCGATGCCAGGAGGATGAGGAAACCCGCCAACGCTATATGGGGAAGGGCGCCGGCCATCTGCTCTATTCGATCCTGGACATCCTGGTCGACTCCCTCTTCCCCATGCTGAACAAGATCGGCGGCCATCTACGCCAGATCGAAGAGGACATGTTCACCGAAAACGTGCGGGAGATCGTGCAACGCATCTCCCTCGTGCGACGGGACATCATCGCCATGCGCCGCGTGATCCGACCCCAACTGTCCGTGGTCGCCGCGCTGGAGAAAGGGGAGCGTCCGTTCCTACAGGAGGATCTTGAGGTATACTGGGGCGATGTCGCCGACGCCTTCCGGAGAGCCTGGGATATCCTGGAGAACTACAGCGAGGTCATCGAGGGCCTGGCGGACACATCGGATTCCGTCACCTCATACCGGATCAACGAGGTCATGCGGACGCTCACGGTGATCTCCGTCATCATGCTCCCACTGACGCTCCTCTCCGGCATCTACGGGATGAACGTCATCCTGCCGCTCGCCACCTATCCCTGGGCGTTCTTCCTCATCCTGGGGATGATGGCCGCAACCGCCC
Organism: Chloroflexota bacterium; assembly: GCA_024277095.1. GTDB lineage: Bacteria > Chloroflexota > Anaerolineae > DUEN01 > DUEN01 > DUEN01. Next base: position 506 of record JAJRVX010000347.1, on the reverse strand, counting down.
TGGTCATGTTATGGGTCTTCCGACGGAGGGGGTGGCTGTGAGCTCTCGGCGCGGCCATCGCAGCGATACGCGGGGCTCCCCCCCTCGCGTTTCCCACGAGCTACCACCCCCAAAATTGGTCCGGACCGCCACAGAGCTGACCGAGATGCTCAACCGGCTGCAGGGAGAGCCGATCGTAGCCGTGGACACCGAGGCGGATAGCCTGTTCGCCTACCATTATAAGGTATGCCTGATCCAGTTCTCCATCCCGGACGTCGACTACCTGGTCGATCCGCTGGCTCTGGAGGATCTCCGCTCTCTGGAGACACTATTCGCCGATCCGCACATCGAGAAGGTGTTCCACGCGGCCGACAACGACATCTTGATGCTCAAACGGGATTACGGGTTCCACTTCCATCACCTCTTCGACACCATGATCGCCGCCCGCATCCTGGGCTGGCCGCGTGTGGGCCTGGCCGCCCTCCTGGAGGACCATCTGGGCGTGCACCTGGACAAACGTATGCAAC
>JAJRVX010000346.1:0-3945 GCA_024277095.1 Chloroflexota bacterium | reverse complement strand
GAGCGGGCGAGAAGGCCAACTCGCCATCCCTCATCGCCGATGCGAAAGAGTATCGGGTTCATGTGCTGACCTCGGGTATCGTGCTGGTGGCCCTGATCTTCCACCGGGCCCCGATCCCGATCGATCGGATCGCCGCGCTGGTGATCGTGGTCGTGGTCGCCCGCACCGGTTGGGAGCTCCTGTCGGACAGTATGCGGGTGCTATTGGACGCGTCCCTGGACCCGGAGACGCTGATGCGCATTCGTGAGGTCATCCAGGCGGAGCCCGCCGTCGCCCGGGTGAAATGGATCACCGGGCGCAACGCCGGGCGCTTTCGCTTCGTAGAGGCAACGATCGAGCTGCGCGTTCGGGACCTGGAGCGCGCCGAGGTCGTCAGCCGAAACATCGAGCGACGCATCCGCGAGGAGGTTCCCTTCGTGGAGCGAGTCCTGATCCATACCGAGCCACAGGACAAGACCCATCTGCTCTACGCTGTGCCGCTGGCGGATCCGCATGGCACGATCAGCCATCACTTCGGCGACGCCCCTTACTTCGCCCTGATCACCGTCCGACTGTCCGACCGACAGATCACGGAGCAGAGAATGATCCCCAACCCCCACACGAAAGTGGCGAAAGCCAAGGGGATCCGGGTGGCCGAATGGCTGATCGCGGAGAAAGTGGACGTCGTGCTGGTGAGAGAGGACTTGCAGGGGAAAGGCCCCACCTACGCGCTGGGCAACGCCGGCGTGGAGATCCACAGGACGGAGGCGGACACGCTGGCTGAGGCGCTCCCCTCTCGGTGGCTTGACGGCGCCGGTCCATTGGAGTAAGCTTGGTGCCAACACCCCCAACACGCAAGGATCGGACGCCACAAGCTATCCCACAGGGAGAGGAGCATGACCGAACGAGGCGACCAGGTCGCCGAACGAGCGGCCGCATTGATGGCACAAGGGCACCATTGATCGGATGCCGCGTTGCTCGCCGTGGGTGAGCACTTGTGGGGTGCCGTGGATCCCCAGATGATACGCATGGCGATCGCTTTCGGCGGAGGGATCGGAGGCACCTATCAGGAGACCTGCGGCGCGATCAGCGGCGGGGCTATGGTCATCGGACTCCACTTGGGGCCCCAGCGCCCCAGGGTGAATGAGGAGCCCATGCGCCAGGCCATCGCCCGATATCGGGAGCGCTTTTTGGAGGAGATCGGACCGACCCAGTGCGCGGCACTGAGAGAGGAGATGTACGGCCCACAGGGACGAGAGCCCTGCAGCGTGCTGGTGCAACGCGCCGTACGTATCCTGCTGGAGGTGCTGGACGAATTCGAACGACCCGATCACGCTCGATGACGCGGCCCTCATCGCGATCACCCGAGGAGAGCCTTTCGTTCCGAGAGCTGGGAAGATACGAAAGGCTCTCCTCCGTCCAAGGAACTCCCTTTTCCGCCCCCGGACCGCCTCCCCCGGCCACGACGGGAGCTTGGGGCGGGTTCAGGCGGGCGAGAGATGGAGGGGGAATATCTACCCGCCAGCACGCTGTTGGCCGCTCAGCCAGCCGGCGAACGCCCGAGGATCAGGAGAATCGCACGTGCCCACACGGGTACTGAAAGACTTGCTGGCAACCCTGCCGGATGGGGAGGTTCAGGACATCCGGGTAGGAATCCACTGGACAGCCGTCGCGGTCATTGTAGGGGGAGACCGCCGATGCGGCCTGGCATCCACCCTGCGCGGCGAGGACCTGCACCACCACGGAGGGGAGCCGGCCGTGCGAGATGCCGGGCATCTGACCAAGCGCGGCGCTCGCGAACTGGCCGGACTCGTCCTCTCGCGAAGCCCGACCGAGACCGCGATCGGAATGGCCACGATCAACGCGCTGCTGCCCAGACAGCCCGATCGATGGGAGGAGATCAACGCAGAGGAGGTGATCGCCCAACGCGGCGCCGGCAGGCGCGTCGCGCTGATCGGGCACTTCCCCTTCGTCCCCCGTCTGAGGGGGCGGGTGGGAACTCTGTGGGTCCTGGAACAACGTCCCCGAGAGGGAGACCTGGCGGCGGAGGCCGCGCCGGAGATTATCCCCCAAGCCGACGTATTGGCCGTCACCGGCACCACGCTCATCAACCACACGTTCGAGGAGTTGATGGCCCTCCGCCGTCCAGGTGCGCTCGTGCTGCTCCTGGGGCCGACCACCCCCCTGTCCCCCACCCTGTTCGAATATGGGGTTCACATCCTATCCGGGGCAGTGGTGGAGAACGTGGACGCTGTGCTCCACGCGGTAAGCCAGGGGGCGAACTTCCGCCAGGTACGACGCCAGGGCGTGCGACTGGTGACCATGCAGAGGCGGCCCTCGGAAAAGATCTCACCCTCAACACATGAAACCAAACGCCGAGATGAAGCATCAAATGTAAGATAGGAGGGACAAACCAGACCAGGAGTGTCACCGGATGGCGATCGTCGAGCCCGTCATCGATGCGGAGATATGCCGGACATGTCGAGTCTGTCAGGCGAGACGCGCCTGCCGGATGAAAGCCATCGTCCGATTCGACCCGGACGATCTCCCCTTCGTAGACGGGGCGAGATGCCGCGGATGCCTGGTCTGCCTGCCCGCCTGCCCCTTCGGAGCCGTGCAAAAACCGGCCACGTCTGCATAGAAAAGAACTCCCCTGGATAGCCTCGATCGGAAGTCCGATTACGGCCCGAACGCCTCAGCACAGGTATACTGAGAGCGCACCTGAAAATCTACCGGCGAGATGTCTGAGGGATCTCCCTCAACGACCGGCTCCACAGGGGGAGGTGTGGAGGGGAGGCCCCCTCTACGGAGACCTCTCTTTTCCGGCCCGCACCTGCCTTTCTCGGCCCTTTCCGAAGGATCCAGGCCGAGGCCAGGCAGGTCGAAGGCATAAAGAAGGGCCTTTTCCAGAGGAGCTCCGTCCCTCCGGGCCTCCCCGCAGCAGAAGCAACGGCATTTTTCAGACACACCCTGAGAGAGCTTGGGATCGCCCGCCTCTGACATCATCCCCTCAAAGCACGAGTCGGCTATGCATAGCACGATGGCCGAGTAGCCAGAGCGAGCGGCGGCATAGCCGGGTCTCCTTCATCCTGTTTGACACCTGCTCAGCGAATGTGCTACACTAGCATTGAAATGGAACGACCAGCATCTTGCGCCATGTGCGCATTGAGGAATATCGTATGGGATCGAAGTTGATTCGGAATGGGTTGATTTACCTGGTGATCTTCATCGCTTTGGCGACTTTGCTCCTCACCAGCTTCATGCGCGGTCGCGACGAGGCGCCGACGATCCCCCTGGACCAGGTGGCTCGCGATATCCGGGCGGGCGCCATCGAGCAGATCACCGTGCGCGGCGATGAGCTGCAGATCACCTACCGCAAAGGGCAGGAATACGATCGGGCGATCTCCCGCAAGGAGCCGGACGCCAGCGTCTTCGAGACGCTGCTCAACCTCGGCGTATCCCAAGAGGATCTGGCGGCCATCGACTTCCAGTTTGCCCCCCCAGGCCGCTGGGAGAACTGGGGAGCGATCCTGGGGACCCTCCTCCCCCTCATCCTCGTAGGTGCTTTCTTCTTCTTTCTGCTGCGTCAGGCCCAGGGAGCAGGCAATCAGGCTTTCGCCTTTGGCAAGAGTCGGGCGAGGATGTTCACGGGGGACAAGCCGACGGTGACCTTCGACGACGTGGCGGGGGCGGAGGAGGCCAAGCAGGAGCTGCTGGAGGTGGTGGAGTTTCTCAAGGAGCCCCAGAAGTTCGCCGCTCTGGGTGCCCGCATTCCCAAGGGGGTGTTGCTGGTGGGGCCGCCCGGCACCGGCAAGACGCTGATGGCCAAGGCGGTGGCCGGGGAGGCGGGGGTGCCGTTCTTCAGCATTTCCGGTTCCGAGTTTGTGGAGATGTTCGTGGGGGTGGGCGCCAGTCGGGTGCGGGATCTGTTTGATCAGGCCAAGCGGAACTCGCCGTGCATCGTGT
>JAJRVX010000345.1:0-12836 GCA_024277095.1 Chloroflexota bacterium | reverse complement strand
TGCTATCGAGGAGCTACAGTACGTCCCTAACTCCCTGGCTCGCAGCCTGCGTTTTAAGCGCACGCACACCCTGGCTCTCGTTTTGACCGACATCACGAACCCCTTCTGGACGACGGTTGCTCGTGGCGTGGAGGACGTGGCCAGCAGCCAGGGGTTCAACGTCATCCTGTGCAACACGGACGAGAGCGAGGGGAAGCAGGACGAGTACTTGAAGGTCTTGCTGCAGAAGCGCGTGGACGGGTTTCTGCTGGTGCCGGCGAGCAGCACACCTGAGCCCATCCATCTGATCCAGAGCCAGAGGATCCCGGTGGTCGTTTTGGATCGCCGGGTCCCGGATGTGCAGGTGGATGTTGTGCGAGGGGATTCAGAGGGCGGGGGCTATGAGATCACGCGCTTGCTGCTCTCCATGGGCCACCGGAGGATCGCCATGCTGTCGGGCCCCAAAAGCGTCTCCACGGCGGCCGATCGGGTGGCCGGCTATCGACGGGCGCTGGCGGAGGCCGGGGTCCCCTCGGACTTTGAGATGGCGTACTATGGGGAGTACACCCAGGAGAGTGGCTATCGCCTGGCGAAGCTGGCGTTGTCCGCTTCCCCGCCTCCCACGGCATTGTTCGCCGCGAACAACTTCATCGCGATCGGGGCGCTGCAGGCGCTGCGCGAGGCCGGGCTCCGCGTGCCAGACGACGTGAGCCTGGTCAGCTTCGACGATATCCCGCCGGCGTTCGTCATCGAGCCGTTCCTCACCGTCGTGTGCCAGCCGGCCTACGAGATGGGCCAGGCAGCCACTCAGCTTCTGCTCTCCCGGCTCTCGGGGGAGGCGCCAGAGGAACCTCAGGAGATCGTGTTGCCGGTCGAGGTCATCATACGAAGGTCGTGCTGCCCTATCGCTCGCTCCGAGCGCCGGTCAGAGCCTGCCTGATCGTCATCGCGAGCCCCCGGATACGCCTACACCACGCCCCCCTTCACCGTCTCCCTCGGCCTGCGCGTAAAGGACACGTTTCATGAACGCGCAGGCATTGACGACCATCTCCGTTTCAGGTATAATGGAAATACCCCTCTGATACGCATACCATATGCGGTGAAGCGGCTTTATCGTCGTCGTCCGTTTCACGCATCGGCGTTCATCACGCGTCTACGGCAGCGCGAGCGACGGATACCGGAACCATACCTTGGATCGTGATGGTCAGCCTGTGAGAGCGAGTCTGCCGGCGATGGGGCTCGCGAGAGTTTCGCGTCTTCGGATGTACCTGTGATCGCGGGCCGTGTGAAGGCGATCCGTTTCGCGTTGGCCCTCCGATGCAGGGCTCAGGGCAAGGGGATGCGTTTCAGGCTCCGCTTCTGTCCCGCTTTGATCGTGCTTTTCCAGGCCTCATGCACCCCCTACTTCCGAGCGTTTGGTCGATGTTTCCGTGAGCTGAGTCCTATGCGAGAGATGTCCGTTGGCCGTATGTCGCCATGTGCAGCGCCGTTGTGTCGCTACGGTGCGAATGGTATGTGATAAGCTCGGGCTGATTCTAGAGATGTGGGGCTGGCGGGGTACATCGGGATCACGCTTCACCAGCTGTGGCCCCTGGAAAGGAGGTGACCATCCCAAAAACGGGCGGCTTGGGCGCTGGCTGCGATCGGCTTTGATCGTAGCCTCAAGAGGTAGGGGGGAGAAAAATGCGAAACGAACGCTTCACTCGTCGGGCTTTCTTACGCACGTTGGGCGCCGGCATGGCATTCGCTTGGGTGGCCGCCTGTGCCCCACCGGCCGCCCCGGAGGGGCAGGAGCAGCCCGCTAAGGCGCCGGAGAAGAAGCGGAGGCTCATCTTCTGGGGGCATGATGACCACCCCATCGATCTGGCGGCGACGGGATTTGTGGAGAAGTACCCCGAGGTCGAGTGGGTATCTCCCCATCCGCCGGAGAGGGGCGCCAAGCTGACGGCGGCCATGGCTGCTGGAACCGGCTGCCCGGATCTCTTCTGGGCCGAGGCCACGGATGCGCAGGACTGGGGCTGCCGAGGGTTGCTCACGGACCTCACCGAACATCTCCTGCCCGAGAAAGACAACTATCACCCCCTGAAGTGGAACGAGACCGTCATCCCCACCACCGGCAGGAACATCGGCTGGCCGGGCGATCTCAGCGTCAGCGGCTGGTACTACCGTGCCGATATCCTGGAGGACCTGGGGTATGGCGACGTCGATTCCTTGACCTATGATGATTTCATCGGGATGGCCTCCGAGCTCGCCCAGCAGGGCAAGTACACCTTCCTGTTCCCCTCCTCCGGGTGGTATCTGGCGAGGCCGATCTTCGCGTATCGCGTGCACCAGCTTGGCGGCTCCATGGTCAGCCAGGATGGGCAGACCATCACCGTGGCCGACGAGAAGGGCGTCGAGGCGATGCGCATCGTCAAGCAGCTCTGGGACTCCGGCGGGGGGCTGGACGTCGGCTGGCTGCAGCCGCCCTACTATGCGGCCATGAAGGCGGATCAGCTCATCGGCCAGTTCGCGGCGGCGTGGGAAACGGGATTCTGGGAGTCGAACCTGACCTCTGAAGAGGGTGGGCTGGGGATGTGGCGTGTGGCCAAGTTCCCTGGAGGGCCCAACATCGAATATCGCACCGGCATCTTCGGCGGCGCCCAGTTGATCTGCCCGCAATGCGCGGAGAACAAGGACGATGCGATCCTCTTCATGAAGTACGCCTTGGGCAGCCTGGAGGGCGCGAAGCTGTGCGGAGAGTGGGGGATCATCCCGGCTTATCGTCCCTATCTGGAGTCCGAGCATTTCCTCCAGGGAAAGACCGCGCTCTTTGGGGAGTGGCTCCACAACCAGTTCTGGGCCGAACAGGAGAAGGAGCTGTCGACGGAGTACGTTCGGCCGGCCGGGTGGAACGCCGTCCTGAAGGCGCTGGAGGAGGTGATGCCCGCCATCCTGAACGACGAGGTCTCCATCGAGGAGGGCCTGCAGAAGGTAGTCGAGCTGGCCACGCCTGACTTCGAACGGACCAAGTGCTCGGCCTGAGCAGGGCCGACGGTTGGGGGCACCTCCGGGGGCTCGGCGGGGCCTCGGAGGTGCCCTCTTATGCCATGGATCGGAGGGGACGATGAGAAGCATCTCAGCGACTCGCCCGCCCATAGTCAAGCCTCCGAAGCCGTTATGGAAACAGATTTTAGAGCACTGGATGGATTATCTGTTCATCTCTCCCTTCTACATCACCTTCCTCATCTTCGGCCTGTACCCCTTGCTGTGGGCGTTTCGCCTCAGCTTCAGCTACTGGCGAGGCTTCGGCCCGATGGAGTATGTGGGGCTCGGCAACTATCGGGCGATCTTGCGGGATCCCTACATCATCCGGGCCCTGGTGAACACCCTGGAGTTCGCCTATATCCTGCTCCCGACGGGGATCTTCATCGCGATCGTCTTCGCCGTGATCCTCAATAACAAGGAGTTAAAGGGACGCGGGATCTTTCGAACGCTGTATTTTCTGCCCTATGTCACCAGTTCGGTGATCGTGGGCATCGTCTTTATCCAGTTGTTCGACGATCAATTGGGCTGGGTCAACGCGGCGCTGAAGTCCATGGGGCTGTCGCCGGTCGGGTGGCTGCGCAAATCCCCCTGGGCGGCGAAGTCCGTCGTTATCCTTCTGACGCACTGGGGGGGGATCGGCTACAACATCCTCCTCTTCCTGGGCGGGCTTCAGGGCATCGAGCCGGAGATCTACGACGCGGCCAAGATCGATGGCGCCAGCGAGTGGCAGACGTTCTGGCGAATCACGCTGCCCCTGCTCCGGCCGGTGATCTTCTTCCTCACCGTCGTGGCCACCATCGGCCTGATGAACATGTTCAATCAACCTTTCATCCTCACCCGCGGCGGCCCGCGGGGGGCTACGGAGACCCTGATGCTTCGCCTGTATCAGATCGGGATCGTCGACTCCCGCTTTGGGGATGCCTCCGCTTTGGGGTTCCTGGTCGGCCTGCTCGTGATCGGTATCTCGGCGATCCAGATTCGGTTCCAGCGGCATTGGATGGGATAGGGGGGCGCATGATCGGGCATTCGAGACGAAAGCGTCAGTGGAGGCTGTTGATCCCACGCATCGCGATTCGCGTGTTCACTTATATCCTCTTGCTGATCTTTGCCGTCATTTTCGTATTCCCTTTCTATGATATGGTCATCGGCTCGTTCATGGATGATAACGACCTCTTCGGCCTGCATCCCACATTTTGGCCGCGAGAGGGGTTTGATGTCGACGCGTATCGGGAACTCTTCGCCGTCTATAATTTCTGGCGACCCCTTCTGAATAGCGTCTACGTGGCTGCCGTGCGCACGGTGGGCACGCTCTTCTTCTGCTCGCTGGCTGGTTTCACCTTCGCCAAGCGCCAGTTCCCCGGGCGGGACAAGCTGTTCTTCCTCATGCTGGCCACGATGATGCTGCCCTCTCAGGCCACGATCATCCCCTGGTACCTGCTGATGATCAAGGTCCTCAAGTGGGCGGATACGTACTGGCCCTTCTGGGTTCCCGTCTGGGCCACTGCCTTTGGGATCTTCCTCATGCGACAGTTCATCGCCGCGTCCATCCCGGATGAGATGATCGAGGCCGCCGCGATCGATGGTTGCTCCGTCTTCGGCACCTTCGTGCGGATCGTCCTCCCCCTCGTGAAGCCGGGGCTCGCCGTCTTGGGCATCATCACCTTCGTGAACGGGTGGAACATCTTCCTGGAGCCGCTTCTGATCCTGTCCGACCCCGACAAGTTCACCGCGCCTCTTGCCCTGGTGGCGTTCCAGGGCTCGCAACGATACGCGCCTCGATACGCGATGTTGTTCGCCGGGAGTACGCTTTCGACCATCCCGCTTCTGGTCGTCTTCTTCGCCTTCCAGCGGCAGCTCATCTCCGGCATCATGTCCGGGGCGCTGAAGGGGCAGGGGTAGGGTGTCTTATACTATGGAAGAGAGGCCGACATCGGCGGGGGGAGCATCGCACGTAAGCGGTCGATGGGCAAGATGACCACGGATCGCTTCCTGGGGAGATCGGGGGGCTGTCCCTCTCTATGTCCACGGTTGCGTGCCAGGCTACCCGGGCGGGAGAGGCGGGGGTGAGTTCCGAAGCGCCTCAGCTGGGGATCGGGAGGGATGAGCCGAGATGAAAGGCGGGCGCTGTTCGCGCGGGCAGCGAGGGGGGATAAGGGGATCGTGGACGAGATGACGCCTCGGCGGCGTGTGCTGATGGCTTTGAAGCGAGAGGAGCCGGATCGGGTTCCGTTCCTCGAGCCGGTCATCGAGGAGCCTGTCGCCCTCTCGCTCCTCGGGTTGCCCGCGCGGGAGACGACCACTGCCATCGAGCTCGGGCAACCCGGCGCGGACGTGCTGGTCGGCGAGCTGTATGCCAGCCCATCCTATGAGCCGATCGGTCTGGCTCGGGCCCTCGGGCTGGACGGGTTCGGCATGTACCTCTTCCTGCGCCACGAGGGCATCCAGAAGGAGATCGGCGGTCGGATGATGGTGGCGGGCGGGCGCGTGAGGTCCCGCGCCGATCTGGAGCGGATCCGGCTCCCGGATCCTGACGACCCCGCCCTCTACGATCCCTATCGCCGGTTCGTCGAACGCTATCGTGATTCCGGCTACGCTCTGTACACGTTCCTGAACATCGGTTCCGACCCGGTTATCCTGGGCATGGGCCTGGAGCACTTCGCGGTGGCCCTCTATGAAGACCCCGGGCTTGTGGCGGACATGTTCGACCTGTACACCGACTGGTACGCGCGGGCTGTGCGGCATCTGTGTGAGATCGGCTTTGATTTCCTGTGGTTCGCCGACGATATCGCCTTCAAGAGCGCTCCATTTGTCTCGCCTCGGGTCTTCCGAGAGCTGTTCCTGCCCCATTATCGGAAGGTCATCGATCGGGTGACGCTGCCGTGGATCTTTCACTCCGATGGCAACCTGATGCCGATCATGGAGGATCTGCTCTCGCTTGGGATGTGGGGGCTGCATCCCATCGAGCCGGGGGCGATGGATCTGGCGGAGGTGAAGCGCCGATACGGGGATCGCATCTGCCTGGTGGGGCACATCAGCGTGGATAAGCTCAGCCGCGGCACGCCGGAGGAGATCGATCGGCTCGTCGCGGAGGCGATCCGCGTGGCCGCGCCGGGAGGCGGTTACATCGTCGGCAGCTCCAATAGCGTGACCTCGTACTGTCGGCCGGAGAACGTCCGCGCCATGGCGGATGCCGTATCCCGCTATGGCCGGTATCCCGTGGGGTGACCCCATGGCCGAGATGACGTGGAAGGAGTGCTATCGGGATGGCGAAGGAGGCCCTATGAGCCCTCAGAGGACACTGGCGGCTTATCTCAAAGCCCCTTTTCAGATCGAACTTCGCGAGGTCGTCCTGCCCGACCCGGGCCCCGACGAGGTCTTGATCCGGGTCAAGGCCTGCGGCATTTGCGGCACCGACCTTCATGCCGCCCGCTCTCAGGCGACGGAGTGGCAGCCCTTCGGACACGAGGTGGCCGGGATCGTGGCAAAGGTGGGCGCCCATGTGACGACGGTGAAGGAGGGGGACGCGGTCGCGCTCGAGAGCGCGTCCTTCTGCGGGCATTGTGATCTCTGTCGGGATGGACGGGTGGACCTGTGCAACAAGGCGCCCAATTTCTGGAGCGGCCCGACGATGGGCTTTGCCGAGTACATGCTGGCGCCCAAGGAGGCCCTGGTCCCCTTCGAGGGGCTGTCCTTCGAGCACGCCTGCCTGGCCGAGCCTTTGGGGGTCGCGCTGGACATGGTCTACACGGCGCAGATCGCCCTGGGGGACGACGTGCTCATCGTCGGGTTAGGCCCCATTGGGCTGATGAGCATCCCGTTGGCCCGGATGCAGGGGGCCGCACGCATCTACGCGGTGAATCGATCGGAGGGGGTTCGCCTGGAGAAAGCCCTGGCGTTGGGGGCGGACCAAGCATTCGCGGCGGAGAAGAAGCCCATCCGTGAGCGAAGCTATCGGCGGGGCGGGGTCCAGCGGGCATTGGTCACCGCTCCCCCTTCCACTCTGCCCGAGGTGATGAAGGTGATGAGCTACGGAGGGGTGATCTCCTTCATCGGCATCGAGTATGGGCCAGGGGCTCAGATCACCTTTGACGCCAACGAGTTTCACTTCCAGAAGCTCCAGCTGCGGGCCTCCTTCGCCTCGCCGGCGCTCTATTTCCCAACCGCGCTGCGGCTTCTGCGGGATGGCCATGTGGACGCGACGGCGATCGTGAGCCACGTGCTACCTTTGAGACGCATCATGGAAGGGTTGGAGCTGTTGCGCGATCATCGAGCGATGACGGTAAAGGTCGTCGTCACACCTTAGCATACCGATTGGGCGCGCTTTCGGCGGTGGGGCCGCCGGATCAGGCGTGAAGTGGCGTCCTGTCCGTGTCATCTTGCTCACGTGTGGCGCCGCCTCTGAGATCGTGACTGGACATTTACCGGTAAGTGTTTGAGAATGTGCCTGAAAAACACACCACAAAGGCACTGAGACACCAAGAGGGGCATGGAAAGGAGTATATCGAGGCCGCTTCTTAGAGTGTGTCTGAGAAATGCCGTTGCTTCTGCTGTGGGGAGGCCCGGAGGGGCGGAGCCCCTCCGGAAGAAGCCTTTCTCCCGCCTTCGACCTGCCCGGCCTCGGCCCGAGTCCTTCGGAAAGGGCCGAGAGAGGCAGGTGCAGGCCGGAAAAGTGGGGTTTTCCGTGGAGGGGAGGCCCCCTCCACACCTCCCCCTGTGGAGCTGGTCTTGAGGGAGACCCTCAGACACCTTGCCGGTAAATTTTCAGACACGCTCTTACACTCGTAAGCTCTCCATAGTGCACTTCCGCCTTCTCTATCTTAGGGTCTTAGTGCCTTAGTGGTTCTCATCGCATTTTTCAGACACGCTCAGACCTTCCTCAGCTGTCAGCTCTACAGGGGGATCGCATGACGGTAGGGGTGGGGATGATCGGGTGTGGGGGGATCGCGACCCATCACCTGCGCGGGTATCAGCGGAGCCCCGCACGCCTGGTGATGGTCTCGGATCCAGACGAGAAGGCGGCGCGGCGACGGGCTGAGGAAGCGGGGTGCGCCTGGGTTACGGACTATCGCGACGTGCTTCGGTGCGACGAGATCGACCTGGTCTCCGTCTGCGTGCCCAACTGGCTCCACTATGAGGTGAGCGCGGCGGCGATCGAGGCCGGCAAGGCGGTCCTGTGTGAGAAGCCGATGACCACCCGGGTCAGCGACTCGGAGGCGCTGGTAAAGCTGGTGGAGGATCGCGGGGCCTTTCTGCAGGTCGGATACATGAAGCGCTATCATCCGGCCTTTCAGCGTTTCAAGGAGCTGGTGCGGGAGATCGGTGGCGTGGAGACGGGGTTGCTGCGCTCGTATCAGCCCTTCCCCGAGCGGTTGTGGACTGACCCGCAGATGTGGCATACTCAGAAGGATAAAGCAGGTGGCGGACCGCTGGTGCATGCCGGCAGTCATATGATCGACATCCTGTGCTGGAGCTGCGGCGAGGTCGCCGCCGTTGACGCCCGGGTGCGCATGCGGCCCGGAACGGATGTGGACTGGTATACCAGCGCCATCCTGGAGATGGAGAGCGGGGCCACGATCCTGCTGGAGGTGGGATGGTTCCAGCACACCCATTTCGGGCGCCATCACGACGGGTGGGACGAGCTGCTTCAGTTGCGGGGCCCCAAGGGGGTGTTGACCATCTATTCCGTCTTCTGGGATCGCGCCGATGCATTGGTCCCGGTCGTCGAGTTCTATCGCGAGGAGGATGAAACCACACAAACGTTGGCTTTCGGGCCGGTGGACTACTTTGTGGAAGAGGTGACCGATGTCGTCTCGCGCGTGGGGGCGGGGGAGGCTCCCGCCATCACCGTGCGTGACGGATATCGCGTGGATCGGATCATTGACGCTCTCTACCGTTCAGGGGAACGTTCCGCTCGATTGTCGCTTGACGGGATCCGGCCATGAAGCCGCCTGACGTTGCCTTGGGGAGATGGGCGCTGGGCAGGGGTGACCAGGGGCAGATATGGCCATAGCGAACACACAACTCATGTTAGGAGGATGAAGAGATGGCAAACGTAGAAGGCATGAAGGTCAATCCCCCACAGAACAGACTGGTCGGCGACATGCCCAAGATCGGCATCCGCCCTACCATCGACGGTCGGCGACAAGGGGTGAGGGAGTCGCTGGAGGACCAGACGATGGCGCTGGCCAAGGCCGTGGCGACGCTGCTGACGGAGAATCTTCGCCATGCGAATGGCCTGCCGGTCGAGTGTGTGATCGCGGATACCTGTATCGGCGGGGTGGCTGAGGCCGCTCAGACCGCCGAGAAGTTTGCCAAGGAGGGCGTGGGTGTATCCATCACGGTGACGCCGTGCTGGTGCTATGGGTCGGAGACGATGGACATGGACCCTCATATCCCCAAGGCGGTGTGGGGGTTCAATGGGACGGAGCGGCCCGGCGCCGTCTATCTGGCCGCCGTCTCCGCGGCACACAATCAGAAGGGATTGCCCGTCTTCAACATCTACGGGCGGGATGTGCAGGACGCCGGGGATACCACCATCCCGGATGATGTGAAGGAGCGGCTGCTCCAGTTCGCCCGGGCCGGCCTCGCCGTCGCGACCATGCGCGGCAAGTCGTATCTGTCCATGGGCGGCGTCTCCATGGGCATCGCCGGATCCATTGTGGACCAGGACTTCTTTGAGGCCTATCTGGGCATGCGGGTGGAGATGGTGGATATGACCGAGTTCGTCCGCCGGCTTGAGGAGGGCATCTACGATCCCGAGGAGTTCGAGCGGGCGATCCGGTGGGTTCGGGAGAACTGCAAGGAAGGTCGCGACTACAATCCCCCGGACAAGCAGCGCACCCGGGAACAGAAGGATCAGGATTGGGAGACGGTGGTCAAGATGGCCATGATCGCCCGGGATCTCATGGTGGGGAATCCCCGGCTGGCCGATTTGGGCTACGGCGAGGAGGCTTTGGGGCATAACGCCATCGTCTCCGGCTTCCAGGGGCAGCGCCAGTGGACGGATCATTTCCCCAATGGCGACTTCCTGGAAGCGATCCTGAACTCCTCGTTCGACTGGAATGGTATTCGTGAGCCCTTCATCGTCGCCACCGAGAACGACTGCCTGAACGGCGTCTCCATGTTGTTCGGCCATCTGCTGACCAACACGGCCCAGGTGTTCGCGGATGTGCGGACGTACTGGAGCCCGGCCGCGGTCAAGCGGGTGACCGGCTACAAGCTGACCGGGCTGGCGGAGGGTGGGATTATTCACCTGATCAACTCCGGCGCCGCGTCGCTGGACGCCACGGGGCTGCAGACCCGGGATGGGCAGCCCGTCATGAAGCCGTACTGGGAGATCACGCCGGATGAGGTGGCCGCCTGCCTGGACGCGACGACCTGGTATCCGGCCATCACCGAGTACTTCCGCGGCGGCGGCTTCTCCTCCGGCTTCCTGACGAAGGGCGGGATGCCGGTCACCATGTTCCGGATCAACCTGATTAAGGGGCTGGGTCCGGCCCTGCAGATCGCCGAAGGGTGGACGGTGGATCTGCCCGATGACGTCAACCACGTGTTGAATGAGCGCACCAATCCCACATGGCCGACCCACTGGTTCGTTCCCAACCTGACCGGCAGCGGACCCTTCCGCGATGTGTACTCTGTGATGTACAATTGGGGTGCCAATCACTGTGCCCTGAGCTATGGCCACATCGGGGCGGATCTGATCACGCTGGCCTCGATATTGCGCATTCCCGTGTATATGCACAACGTGTCGGAGGAGCGGATCTTCCGTCCCAGCGCCTGGACTGCCTTCGGCGCTATGGATCCTCAGGGGGCTGACTTCCGGGCCTGCGCGGCCTTCGGGCCGCTGTACGGTCGATATTAGTCGGCCATGACCGCTTCACATCGGTGAAGCGCTTGGGAGCGGGCCGGGTCAGCGATGCGCAGGCCCGGCCCGCTTTTCATTGCCCGCGATTTGAATCATTACGGAGAGCAACCGGAGGTGATGACGGTGAGCGCTGACGAGTTCCGTCCTTTGGGTAACCTGATCCGCTGGGAGCATGATGATGCTCAGCTCGACCTATTCTGCCAGGGGGGGCGCGTGCGCATTCAGTGCCTGGCGCCCGATCTGGTCCGGGTGCGCGCCACACCCGAAGCGGACTTCGGCCCAGACGAGTCGTGGGCCGTGGTGCGGCACGAGTGGGCGCGCGCTCCTGTTGAGATCCAGGAGACAGATCACGCCCTCGTCCTATCCACTGAGAAGCTGAGATTGGAGATCGGGAGGGAGCCGTTGAGGCTGCGGTTCTATGATGCCCAGGGGCGTCTGCTGACCGCGGACGAGGAAGCTCGCGGCATGGGGTGGAGGGGCGAGGGCCCTGTGGCCTACTTCGCCCTGCCCGATGATGAGCATATTTTGGGCCTGGGCGAGAAGGTGGGGCCCCTGGACAAGCGGGATCACAAGTGGGAGATGTGGAACACCGACGCCCACCCTCGCCATCTTCCCACCACGGATCCGCTGTACGAGTCGTTCCCCATCTATTTGGGGATGCGACCGGGCCTGGGATACGCCCGCTTCTTCGACAACACGTGGCGCAGCCATTTCGATTTCGGCTACAGCGAGCCTGGCGTCTTCCGCTACGACGCGGCCGGCGGCGAGCTGAACTATTACCTCATCTACGGACCGGAGCCGGCCGCGATCCTCGAGCGCTATACGGAGCTGACCGGGCGTATGCCGCTGCCCCCTCGCTGGGCGCTGGGGCACCAGCAGTGTCGCTGGAGCTATTACCCCGAGTCCCGGGTTCGGGAGATCGCCGACGGCCTGCGCAGCCGGGACCTTCCCACGGACGTGATCTATCTGGACATCGACTACATGGATGGCTACCGGGTCTTCACGTGGGACAGGGAGCGATTCCCCGATCCCGCGCGGCTGATCGCGGATCTACGCGAGCAGGGCTTTCGGCTCATCACCATCATCGATCCGGGCGTCAAGGTGGATGAGGAGTATCCCGTCTATCGAGAGGGGATCGAGCGCGGTTACTTCTGTCGCAGGCCGAACGGGGAGCCGTTCGTGGGGCCGGTCTGGCCGGGCGATTCGGTGTTCCCTGACTTCACTCACCCGGATGTGCGCCGCTGGTGGGGCGATCTGCATCGCTCGCTGGTGGAGGTCGGCGTCGCCGGGATATGGGATGATATGAACGAGCCCTCCGTGTTCGGCGGGATCAACTGGACCATGGACGAGGATGTGATCCACTACGACAACGGCCACGAGACGCCCCACAGCAAATCGCACAACGTCTACGGCCTGCTGATGGCCCGGGCCACGCGGGAGGGGTTGGAGCGGCTTCGGCCGGACGAGCGCCCGTTCGTCCTCACCCGGGCGGCCTACGCGGGCGTGCAGCGCTACGCGGCCGTGTGGATGGGAGACAACTCGAGCTGGTGGGAGCACCTGTGGATGGCCATGCCCATGTGCCTGAGCGTGGGGCTGGCGGGACAGCCGTTTGTGGGCGTGGACATCGGCGGCTTCAGCGACGACTGCACGCCGGAGCTGTACGCTCGCTGGGTACAATTGGGCGTGTTCACCCCGTTGTGCCGCACCCACAGCGCGCTGGACACCCGGGATCAGGAGCCCTGGGCCTTTGGCCCCGAGACGGAACGCATCGCACGCAAGTATCTGGAGCTGCGTTACCGGCTGTTGCCCTACACGTATACGCTCTTCTGGGAGGCGTCCCAAACCGGCGCCCCGATCATGCGCCCGCTGGCCTACGCCTATCCGGATGACCCCACGACCTATGAGATCAGCGATCAGTTCCTGTGGGGGGATGCCTTCCTGGTGGCGCCCATCTACCAGGAGA
>JAJRVX010000344.1:0-17755 GCA_024277095.1 Chloroflexota bacterium | reverse complement strand
TGTGAGGGGCTGATCTGGTAGAAGCGGTCGAAGATCTTCTTCTGATGCTCGGGATCGATCCCCGGCCCTTCGTCCCGGACGCTGATCCGAGCATAACGCTTGCCGTCCTCCTCTTCCAGCGTCAGCGAGACCTCGATGGGAGTTCCCTCTGGCGTATACTTGATCGCGTTGTTGAGAAGGTTCATCAGGACCTGGCGCACGCGGACCGGATCGACGTGTGCGTGAACAGGCCTGGCCTTCAGATTCACGCGAATGGGGTGCCCCTTCGTGTGCCCTTCATACGTCCTCACCGTCTCCAGGATCACCTCCGCGAGATCGCACCACTCCAGCGTCAGCCGCAGGCGTCCGGCCTCGATGCGGGAGAAGTCCAGCAGGTCGTCCACAAGCCGGGCCAGAAGCTGCGACTCCTCATCGATAGCTGAGGCGTAGTAGAGCAACTCCTCGTCGTGCCGGAGCGCTCGCTCCAGGATCTGGCTGTAGCCGCTGATGATCGTCAGGGGGGAACGTAGCTCGTGAGAGACGCTGGCGATGAACTCTGACTTGAGTCGCTCCAGGTTCTTGAACTCGGTGACGTCCCGGATCGTGCACAGATAGGAAGGCTTTCCCTCCAGGTCTTCGATCTGGGCGCAGGCCACCTCCGCCCAGACGTGTTGCCCATCCTGCCGATGAAAGATGACCGTGTGGGATTGGCCGTTCTCGGACTCGCTTGTGGCCCGTAATGGGCAGCCCTCCGAGTCGCACAAAAGCAGATTACGTTCGTCGTGACAGCGGAAGATCTCCGTGCAGGGTACATTCAGGGCGCGTTCTTGTTCCCATCCGGTGATCGCCTCGGCGGCAGGGTTCATCATCACGACCCGGTAGGTATCATCCAGGACCACGATCCCGTCGCTCACGTGGTCCAGGATGGCCCTGATCTGCTCCTGTTCGGCGAGCAGTTTTTCGCAGCGGATCGCGTTCTCGACGGCGACGGCCGCGTGTTGGGACAGCAACTGCAGGACCAGGCTCTCCGTCGTGGCGTCTTCGACGTCCTGCTCGTAGATCAGCTTGAGGAGGGCCGTGGGGCGTCCCTCGCGAACCAGGGGTATCTCCAGGATTCTCTGGCCCACAAGGGAGCGTGTAGAGCCTTGTGGGCTGCCAGCACCTGTGGCATCGTCATGGGATGTCCCATTTTGGGCCGCTCCGTTTCGTGACTGATGATCGCGCCGCTGCACGGCAACCACGCGCCACGCGGCGTCATCTCCGTTGGGGAGCAGCACTTCGGCCTGGGCGGCGCTGGTGACGGCCAGGGCCATGCGAGCGATGGCTTTGGCGATGTGCTCGGGGCCCATCAGCAGGTCTGGATCGCTGACGGCTGATCGCGCCAGGATGAAATCTTGCACCCGGTAATGGGCCTGCCGTTTGAGCTTCTCCGCTTCCTGCTCCGCCGTCTGCAGGCGTCGGGCGGTTGCGGCGCCGATCTCCACGCTGAGGCCGATCAGCGGCAGGAAGAGTAAGATCGCGTACAGTGAGTGGTCATTGGGGGATATCTTGGCCAGTGCAGCCCCTCCACCTCTCTCCAGCATCGCCATCCCGCCGATGGCCAGCACGGATAGCCCCGCCGGCATGTAGCGAGCGGGGCTGGGCAGAGAGCAGGCACTGGCCGTCAGATAGGGTAAATAGAGGGCCAGGAAGGGGGTATGTGGCCCGCCGAGGAAGTAAATTCCCGTCCCCAAAGCTGCCTGATCCAGGAGAAGTTGTCCCGCTTGGAGGGAGAGCTGGATCCTCGGGTCGAGGCGCTTATGGGAGGATTGGGATCTGAGTCGATGGATGAGGAGATCGAGGAGGATCGCTGCTAGGCCGAGCCCCCAGACCATCCATATGATGGGAAATTCGCCTCTCCTCAGTTGGAACCAAACGGTGGCGAACATTGCCACCAGAATCACGGTCCACCGGGCTGCGCGCGAACAGGGATCTAACTGGAGCGTTGAAGTTCTCATGTCGTTTTTTGATTCTGTCGAACACTGGCCGTGTACAGGAGTTCTTGTTTTCTATTATACACGATTCCGGGGAAAAGTGCGTAGGCCGAGGGTAGTGGTGGCTGCCGTGCGTCCTTTTTGGCGGGAGTCCCGTGGGGTGGCGTGAAGGGGCGAAGCCTCTCCAGAAGAACTCTTGTTTCCGCCTCTGACCTGTCCGGCCCCGGCCAGATCCTCATGGGAAGGGCCGAGGGAGGCGAGCGCGGGCCGGAAATGTGCGGGGAACCGCCGGCGCATGTCGGCGGCGCATCTTGTGGGCCATGAGGCGAAACTCCCCCAGAGGTACTATGAACGGGTCCGCTCACGAGGTCGATAGGATAGACGATCCTAGATCTCACGATAAGGAGGTGAGGAGTCTCGCGTATCTGAGTCGGAATCTCGAACGGACAATGGATCCCACGAGGAGGTGGATCAGCTCGTCGAAGGAGCTGGACGGCATTCAGTCTCTCCTGTTTTTCCTCAAATGCCGGTTTCATCACGGACCACGAATGGTCGCTTACGGCCAAATCTGAGCGGTGTATTCCTCCAAGGTTGGATTCCTCGCTCATAGGTTGGCAACGGCAGTGTTGCTGCCTTTTCCCCATCGTTCAAAGGCGTTTAGATCGTTAAGACAATCGAATGATCGATTGGGCTGCCGTGCGTGGGTTGGCGGCCCCCTGGGGCTCGGCTTTCCCGCTCCGGCAGCCGGGAGCAGGGCGCTCATCGATTAGGACAGCCTACACGCGGGTGTGTGAATCCGCAAAACCATGTGCGCGGCTCTGCGCCGGAAGCCCTCGCGCGTGTGGGTTCCGCGTGCTCGTCGGGCAAAGGCTGTCTTATCCCGTCGGGGCACGGAAAGGGCCGAGAAAGGCAGGTGCAGGCCGGAGTCGCAAACTATCCGAGTTTCACCGAGAAGCTGACAATCTGAGTGACGAAAGAATGCGTCGGTGTTCTCACACCGCAATATGATGAGGGAATGAGATAAGGAGAGGATGATCATGAGATTTAACCTGCGTAACAAGTTACTGGCTGCCTTTGGGGTCGTGCTTGCTCTTCTTGTCGTCGTCGGTTGGGTGGGCCTTGGCCAGGCGGCCGCCATCGATGCACGCGTTGAGGACATGTACAGCCAGGAGGTGCTTGGCTTGGAAAATCTCGATGATTTGAAGTCGGCCGCCTACCGGATCCGCGGTGATCTGCTGGAGTATATCCTGGCCGACACGGAAGAGGGACGTGCACGCTTGAAAGGGGAGATTGCGGAGCAGCAGAAGCGTATTGAGGAGAAGATCCAGCTCTATCGTCAGACACGCTTGAGCGATGAGGAAGAGGCGCTCTTGGCGGCGTTTGAGGAGCCGTGGAAGCGTTACTCAGACCAGATCGAGCAGGTGTTTCAGTGGGTGGAAGCGGGCGATTTGGAGGCTGCGGAGACCCTGGCTCGGAAAGAGATGGTAGATGAGTTCCGGACCGCGCGGGAGGCTGTGAACAAATTGATGGACTATAGCGTGGAACGTGCAGCGCTGCGCCGTGAGAATGCTCGCCACGCGTACGCCTCAGAGCGTACGCTGATCATCGGCCTGATAGTGGGGGCTGTGCTGATTGGCTTGGCGATCAGCATTTTCATGGCTCGTTCCATCGCCAATGCGGCCAAACGGATGGCACAGGCTGTCCAGCAGGTCGCTCAGGTAGATCTGACGAACCTCGCTGCGGCCACCGCTGCAATGGCCGATGGCGATCTCACTCGGTCCGTCTCGATCCAAACGCAAAACATCGAAATTAAGTCCAGTGATGAGATCGGCGACCTGGGTCAGGCATTCAATCTCATGATCGAGCGTCTCCAGGAGACCGGCAACGCCTTCAATAAGACGATGGCGAACCTGCGCCGTCAGATCGGGAAGGTGCAGGAGAACGCTTCCCTGGTGGCCTCGGCCAGCCAGCAGATCACCGCCGCCTCGGAACAGTCGGCGGAGGCGGTACAACAGGTGGCCATGACGATCCAGCAGGTGGCCGATGGCGTGTCCCAGCAGGCCCAGTCGGCTGCCGATATCACCTCCCAGGTGGACCAGATGAGCAGTGCCGTGGGCGGGGTGGCCGAGGGGGCCCAGGATCAGGCGCGCTCGGTGGAGAGCATCTCCCGCAGCATCGCCGAGATGACCACCGTCGCAGACCGGGTGGCGGAGAGCGCGCAATCCATCGCTGCGGATGCCGGTCGGGTGACCGATACGGCGGAGGCCAGCGCCCAGACGGTCATGCAGACGGTAGAGGCCATCCAGCTGATCAGGGAGACCGTGGCCGAGGTGAGCGATAAAGTCCAGCAGATGCAGGAGTACTCCACCCAGATCGGCGTCATCGTGGAGACCATCGACGATATCGCCGAGCAGACCAACCTCCTGGCCTTGAACGCCGCGATCGAGGCGGCGCGTGCTGGCGAGCAGGGCCGAGGATTCGCCGTGGTGGCCGACGAGGTGCGGAAGCTGGCGGAGCGCTCCGGACAGGCGACCAAGGAGATCGCCCAGTTGATCCAGAGCGTGCAGCAGGGGACCGGGGCCGTGACCGAGGCCATGCGAAGGACGCTGGAGCAGGTGGAGTCAGGGGTTGATCTGGCCGGGATGGCCGGGCGAGCGCTGGAGGATATCCTGGAGGCCATACGGGGGGTGACCGGGGAGATCCAGGAGGTCGCGGCGAAGTCTCAGGAGCTCACCGGCATCAATCAGGAGCTGATGTCGGCGGCGGAGAGCGTATCCGCCGTGGTCGAGGAGAACACGGCGGCCACGGAGGAACTGGCGGCCAGCGCGGATGAGATCGGCCGGGCGATCGAGAGCATCGCCAGCGTCAGCGAGGAGAACAGCGCTGCCGCCGAGGAGGTCAGCGCCTCCGCCGAGGAGATGTCGGCCCAGGTGGAGGAGATGGCCGCGACGGCGCAAAGCCTGGCGGATATGGCCAAGCAATTGCAGGCGGTCGTGGCGGAGTTTACCCTCTCGACGGAGGGGACGGCGCCACAAGATGCGAGCACCCCTGTCTTCACGAGGGAGCCCGTTGCTCCCGAACGGGATGGTACCCATAAGCCGGCGACCGTTTCCACGGAGCTCCAACGGGAGCCGTTGTATGTGTCGACCGGCAATGGGCGACACTGATCCCTTCCTCGATTCGTGGTTGCGGCGGGACGGCTTTCCTGCGCCGCCGCAACCACTTTAAACCGATCGAATTGATTCCAAGGTACTATAAACGGGACTATCCCCTGCGTCGATGAAGTAAATACGAGCGTCCGAGGCGACGGCCAGCAGCCCCTGCGGGTCCGCGTGCGTAGCGGAGATCTCGCCTTGTGAATTGAGTCGAAGATGGGGGGATGCGATTAAACTCATCGCAGGCTCGCAAAGGATATGGTGTTTCTTTTGGGGGTACAGCCCCTCAAAGCTCCGCTGTATTTCCACCGAAAGAGATACACCACCTTGTGTGACGGGGATGAAAGGAGGGGTGTGGATTGAGACGAAACGTGTTGGGACATTCGGCCATGAGGCATGGAAGGGAGGTCAACGTATGAACTGATCCCGTAGGATTGTCATGTCGGCAAGGAAACCCTTGCATGGTAGACGCCAGTGTGGGCGTTGCCCTGAAGAAGTTGTGATCGGTCGCCGTGCGAGTTTGGGGTCAAGGGTGACAATATGGCACGGGTGATCGGAAAGGCACCGAGATTCGCCAGGAATCACAATGAGCAGGGAGGAGACCATGTTGGGCATTGTGCATGGCAAAAAGCAGAGAGGCTGTGAGGAAGAATTGAAGCATCTGCAGGATCAGATCCACGATCTGGCTGCGGAGATGAGGACCCTCGTCCAGGGCATCGTCGAGGGCCGGCTGGACGCACGTGCAAACCCCGACAAATTCGACGAGGAGTTCGCGGAGATCGTGGAGGGCGTCAACGCCGCGTTGGACGCGGCGGTGAAGCCCCTGGGACGGGTGAAGGAGTGCGCGGATCTTCTGCGGAAAGGCGAGATCCCGCGGAAGATCGAAGAGGAGTGCAGGGGTGAGTGGTGTCAGGTCAGGGACAGCATCAACGATTTGATCGACGTGGTCAACGGCCTGGTCGAGGGCAGCGCGGAGATGGCGCGTGCGGCCGCCGCTGGTGACCTGGATGTACGGGTGGACACCTCCCGGTTTGAGGGCGTCTGGAGGACGATCCTTCAGGGATTGAATGAGACGGCCGAGGGCATGATCGTGCCGATGCGGGAGGTCGGCGACGTACTGGAGCGGATGGCGGCGGGAGAGTTCCAGGCCCGTGTTGTGGGAGAATATCGCGGGGATTACGACGTCCTGAAGCGCTCGGTGAACGCGTTGGGCGAGCAGTTGACGGGCGTACAGGAGGAGCTTGAGAGGATCCAGGTCAAGGTGCAGGAGGGGGATCTGAGCGTTCGTGGGGAGGCCGATCGGTTCCAGGGCGACATCGCGGACATGGTGGAGGGCTTCAACGAGGTGCTGGATGCCGTCGTGGACCCGATCAACGAGGCCCTGGAGGTGATCTCGGCGATCGCCCGGGGAGATCTGACGCGGGAGGTGGTGGGTGATTACCGGGGTGATCACGCCAAGCTGAAGAACGGCATCAACGCCATGGTCGCCAACCTGCGTGATCTGATCGTTCAGGTGCAGACAGGGGCGGCCAGCGTGGCCTCGGCTTCCGCTCAGATCCAGGCGGCCACGGAGCAGGCCGCGGAGGCGGTGCAGCAGGTGGCGGCGACGATCCAGCAGGTGGCGGAGGGGACCGCCCAGCAGACGGAGGCTGTCACCCGCGCGGCGGCTCAGGTGGATCAGATGACCCAGGCCATTGATGGGATCGCTCAGGGCGCGCAGGAGCAGGCGCAGGCGGTGGAGCAGGCATCCCGCGCGGTGGCCGAGATGACCGCGGCGAACGAACAGGTGATGAGCAGCGCCCAGATGAGCGCCGAGATGAGCGAGGAGTCGGCGCAGAAGGCCGAGGCTGGAGCGGAGACGGTGCGAAAGATGATGGCCGCGATGGAGGCGGTTCGCGAGACCGTGGCGGAGGTGGGCCAGAAGGTGGAGCAGATGCAGGAATACTCCGCCCAGGTCGGCGCCATCGTGGAGACCATCGATGACATCGCGGAGCAGACGAACCTGCTGGCGCTGAATGCGGCCATCGAGGCGGCACGCGCTGGCGAGCAGGGCCGAGGATTCGCCGTGGTGGCCGACGAGGTGCGGAAGCTGGCGGAGCGGGCCGGGCAGGCGACCAAAGAGATCGCTCAGCTGATCGGGAACGTGCAGGAGGGCACGCAGGCGGTGGTGAAGGCCCTGGAGGCGAACCTGCGCCAGGTGGAGTCGGGCTCGGCGCTGGCTGCGCAGGCGGACGAGGCGCTGCAGGAGATCTCCCAGATGGCGGAGCAGGTAAACGAGCAGGTGGAGCAGATCGAGATCGCGGCGCAGAAGATGACGGCGGCGAATCAGGAGCTGGTAAAGGTCATCGAGAGCGTCTCCGCCATCGCGGAGGAGAACACGGCGGCCACAGAACAGGTGGCGGCGAGTAGCGGTGAGATCAACGAGGCGATGGAGACGGTGGCCAGCGTGAGCGAGGAGAACGGCGCCGCCGCGGAGGAGGTGAGCGCGGCCGCGGAGGAGATGAGCGCTCAGTCGGAGGAGATCGCGGCCTCGGCTCAGAGCCTGTCCGACCTGGCGGAGCAGTTGACGGCGCTGATCTCGCAGTTCAGGCTGACGGGAGATGGATTGGGAAGTGCTCAGGAGATAGGGGAGCGTGTGGCGGTCAGAGCGCATGGAGATGGATCGGAGAATGGGCACACGAGGCCCGAGGCGGTGGCGAAGTCGGTGCCGACGAAGGTGTCGGTGAGCAATGGGAATGGTCGGTCGTAGAGGGATTTGAGGAGCCAGATGGTGGGGGGAAGCGATGAGCCGTCGCTTTCCCCCACGCACCGCCACACAAGATAAAGCCATTCTGAGGAAAGGAGGAAGCGAGATGGCATCGGAGGCTGTGAATGCTGAGGCGGTAGGCAGCGTGCGAGAGGAGCAGCTGGTAGTGTTCCGGCTGGGCGATGAGCTGTATGGGATCGACATCAATCGGGTGCAGGGGATCGAGCGGATGCAGCGGGTGACGAAAGTGCCGCGTGCCCCCGAGTTCGTGGAGGGGGTGATCAACCTGCGAGGGCAGATCACCCCGGTGATCGACCTGCGGGTCCGGCTGGGCTTTGAGCGGGTGGAGGCGACCAAGGAATCCCGCATCGTGGTCGTGATGATGGGCGAGGATCGAGTGGGATTGGTGGTGGACGGTGTGGACGGGGTGACGCGAGTGCCCGTAGACCGGATCGAGCCGCCATCGGACCTGGTGAAATCGGAGGAGGCCGCATATCTGCGGGGGATCGCCAAGCTGGATAAGGGGTTGCTGGTCCTCTTGGATCTGGACAAAGTGCTGGAAGGGTATGAGGTTGGCAGGGTTGAGGTAGCCGAGGCCGCCTAAGCGTTCGTAGGGAACATCCATGTCGGTCGGGGGTGGAACTTATGGAGATGAACTTTGATCTCACGCCGGAGGAGGCGGAGGTTTTCCTCCAGGAGGCTGATGAGCTCATCACCAGCCTGGATGAGAACTTCGTTCGGCTTGAGAGGGACGATGCGGATCCTGCGCTGCTGCAAGACATCTTTCGCAGCGCGCACACACTGAAGGGTAGCGCGGGGATGATCGGGCATCAGGCGATGGCGGCCGTGATGCACGAGATGGAAACCACCCTGGATCGGCTACGTCAGGGCCAACTTCATGTGACCGTTGAGCTGGTGGACACCCTGTTTGCCGCACTGGATGTTGTCCGGGCGATGGTGGAGGAGGTCAGGACCTCGCAGAGCAGCGGGGTGGAGTACGATGACGTATTGACGGCCCTGCGGGCCTTTGCAGAGGGTTCACAGGGGACAGGTGGACGGGAAGCTGCTGATGATCACCCGGTTCCCCCTGTCCCGGAGGATGCGCTGCCTCCGGATGTGGAGCAGGCGTTCCTGGTCTTCGCGACCATCGCTCAGGACAGTGTGGCGCCCGGGGGACGCGCGCTTCAGGTCCTGCTGGCGCTCGACCAGTCCGCTCGGGTTCTGTGGAGCCAGCCCACGATCGATGACCTTGATGAGGAGTGGTCTGAGCATCAGGTTCTGGCCCTGATCACGGACGCGGATCCGGCGCAGTTGGAGCAGTTGCTGAGCACCATCTCCGAGGTGGAGTCGCGCGTGATGCCGTACTCCCCGGCGGAGACGGGCGAATCCCTCTCCGCTTCCCTCCCATCTCCTGAGTCGCAGAAGGCTCCCGAGGCGGAGGGGGCGCCTGATGCGGAGAAGGGCTCCTCACCCCAGAAGCCGTCCGGTGATGGCCGCGTCGCCTCGGGGCGGAAACCGGCCGTGGACGGGAAGACGCGCTGGGTGCGGACCAGCGTGGAGCGCCTCGATAAGTTGATGAACCTGGTGGGCGAGCTGGTGATCGACCGAAACCGGCTCTTTCAGATCCGAGCGCGGCTGCTGGATGGGGAGAACCGGGAGGAACTGCTCATGCACCTGGGCGACGCCATCTCGCATCTCTCCTGGATCACGGACCAGCTGCAGGACGAGGTCATGCGGGCGCGAATGGTGCCCGTGTCCCAGGTTTTCAATAAGTTCCCCCGTCTGGTGCGGGGGCTGGCTCGGGACCTGGGCAAGAAGGTGGAGTTGGTGATCGAGGGGCAGGATACGGAGCTGGACCGCTCGGTGATTGAGCTGATCAATGATCCCCTGGTGCATCTGATACGCAATGCCGTCGACCATGGCATCGAGCCGCCGGAGGAGCGGGTGGCCGTCGGCAAGCCGGAGACGGGGCGAATCCTCCTGTCCGCTCGCTCGGAGGAGAACCACATCATCATCACCGTCGAGGATGATGGGCAAGGGATCAATCCGGACAAGATCCGCCAGACGGCGGTGGCTCGTGGCGTCCTGGATGAGGAGGCCGCGCGGCATCTCTCTGACGACGAGGCACTGGATCTGATCTTCGCCCCAGGGTTCAGCACGGCCAAGAAGGTGACCGAGCTCTCGGGTCGCGGCGTGGGCATGGACGTGGTGCGCACCAACGTGGAGCGGCTGAACGGGACCGTGCGGGTGAGCAGCCAGCCAGGAGCCGGGACGACGTTCGAGTTGCGATTGCCGCTGACCCTGGCCATCATGCCGGCCCTGATGGTCTCCGTCTCGGATCAGATCTACGCGATCCCGCTGGCGTCCGTCATGAGCACGCTGAAGGTGGAATCCGGGCAGATCTCCAATGTGCTTCACCAGGGCGTGATGACCCTGCGCGATCGGGTGCTGCCCCTGCTGTGGCTCTCGGACTTCTTCGGCTGGGAGAATGGGCATCAGGCGGACTCTTGCTACGTCGTGGCCGTGCGGTGGGGGGATGCCCAGGTGGGCATCGTGGTAGATGGTCTGCTGGGCCAGCAGGATGTGGTCGTGAAGCCACTGGGGTATCAAATCGGGGACATCCCAGGGATTGCGGGGGGCACGATCATGGGAGATGGCACCGTCGCCCTCATCGTGGATGTACCCGGGTTGGTCGAGACGACCTTGCGAGAGCGGAAGGCCGCATAGTCGATAGAGGAGGTGTTGGGTGAGCGGAGGGAATGGTCAGTTTGATCGCGTGATGGAGGCGATCACGAGACAGGGGCTGTCCACCACGGCGGAGGGGCTGTCCACGATGCTGGGACGCCCCATCCAGGTGCAGGTCCCTCGCGTGAGCAGGGTCCCTATCCGTGATGTCGCGAATCGTGTGGGCGGCCCGGAGCAGCTCATCGTGGCCGTGTATCTCATGACCACGGGGGATCTTCCCGGCCATATCATGCTGATCCTACCCCATGAGAGCGCGCTGCGGCTGGTGGATATGCTGCTGGAGCAGCCCGAGGGGACCACGCAGCAGCTGACTCCGCTGGGGGAATCGGCTCTGGGCGAGGTGGGCAACATCTCTGCATCCATGTTGCTCAACTTCATCGCGGCGACGCTGGGGCTGAGCGCTCGTCCATCGCCGCCGGCCGTCATCGTGGATATGGCAGGCGCCATTTTGGACGTGATCCTGACCAGCGTCTGCCAGTCGGATGATGAGTTGCTGTTGTTGGAGGCGGTTTTTCAGGGACCGGATCGCAAGATGGAGGTGTACTTCTGGCTCGTCCCCGACAATGGCGCGGGCTTGGACGCTTTCGGAGGCGACGAGGATGGCGAACAGGCGATTGTCTGACGACAAGGGACGGAGCGAACATCTGCAGGATAGGAACACGATCGCCGTTGGCCTTGGGGAGATGGTGGTGACCAAAGATAGGGAACACGTGCTGGTGGCTTATGGGTTGGGATCGTGTATCGGGTTGGCCGCTTATGATCCGATGGGGCCGGTGGCTGGGATGCTCCACGCGGTATTGCCGATGCGCCGCAATGGGGATGACAATCTGTACAAGTTTGTGGACACGGGGATACCGGCGTTGATCGACGAGATGAAGCGTATGGGGGCGAGTATGCGCCGGATCCGGTGGTATGTGGCGGGTGGGGCGCATATGTTGACCGCCCCCGGATTCAAGGGGATGTTCGACATTGGGCGTCGGAACGTGGAGATGACGCAGCGGCTTCTGACCGAATACGGGATCGAGCCGGTGGCCATGGCCGTGCGTGGAAGCAAGGGGCGTACGCTCAAGCTATATGTGGCCAGTGGCCGCGTTACGGTTCGCTTCGCTGGAGGGGAGGAGAAGGTTCTGTCTGTCGCTGGCAAGCGCTGAGAGATCGTTCGTGGGAATGCGGGGAGGGGATATGACTCGGATCGGCAGGGACGGCCAGCTACAACAGGTCCATTCCCATGAACGGGGGAATGGGACGGCATCTGCAGAGATGCGCCCGGCGATCCTCATCGTGGATGACGATCCGGAGCTGCGTCGATTGATCTCGCTGATCCTGGGGGATCGATATCAGGTGTTGGAGGCGAACAACGCGGACGAAGCGATCCGAGTGTTGGATCGATCCGCCTTTGGCCCCGCGGGATCTCAGATCAAGGTTGTCCTCCTGGACATCATGATGCCGGGCATGGACGGGATCACGCTCTGTCGACGCATCAAGAAGGAGTTCGGGGTTCCCGTCATCATGTGCACTGCCCGGGTGACGAAGGGGGACGTGCAGGCGGCTTTGCGTAACGGGGCGGATGATTACCTGGCAAAGCCCTTCGACCATCAGACCCTGATCACCCGGGTGGCCAGATATGCGTAGATATGTCATCGCCCCGTTGGGGGCTTGGAGAGCAAGTGTCTCAGGAGTCATCATGCAAAATCCATCTGGGACTGAGGGAGGCTCGGAAGATGCCAAAGGTGCTCGTCGTGGATGATGCGCAATTCATGCGTATGCGCTGCGCTCGATTGCTCACAGAAAAGGGGTTTGAGGTGGTAGAGGCGGAGAACGGGGCTGAGGCCGTCCGTGTGTATCAGGAACAACGTCCGGACGTCGTTTTGATGGACATCACGATGCCGGAGATGGATGGCCTCACCGCCTTGAAAGAGATTCGCCGCCACGATCCCAACGCTCGCGTGGCCATGTTGACCGCGTTGGGCCAGCAGGGGATCGTGATCGAGGCGATTAAATCGGGGGCTCGGGACTTCATCGTCAAACCGTTTGATGCCGACCGCGTGTTGCAGGCGGTGAACAAGCTGCTCTCATAGCGTCGTATACGCATTGGAAAGCGAGGGGAGCCATGATTCGAGTACTCGTCGTGGACGATTCGGCGTTCATGCGGGCTGCGCTGACCCGGATCCTCGATCAAGACCCGGAATTGGAGGTCGTGGGGACGGCCCGGGATGGCGTGGAGGCCTTGGCGAAGGTGGAATCCCTGCAGCCCCATGTCATCACCCTGGACGTGGAGATGCCCCGCATGAACGGGCTGGAGTTTCTGGCCCGTTTGATGAAAGAGCGCCCCATGCCGGTCGTTATGCTGAGCAGCCTCACGCAGGAGGGGGCTGATACGACGATCGAGGCGTTGACGCTGGGGGCGGTGGACTTCGTCCCGAAGCCCGATCGGACGATCTCCATTCATCAGGTCGCCCCCGATCTGATTGCTAAGGTCAAGCGGGCGGTCACGGCGAGGGTGTCCCCGGGCCCGCGTCGCCGCCCGTTGCGACGGGATGGCCATCGCAGTCGTACGAGGGTTGTAGCGACCCATGAGGACTGGGATCGGGTGTTGGTGATCGGCTCCTCCACGGGAGGACCTCGTGCGCTGCGGGAGGTGTTTAGCGGGCTCCCGGGGGATCTGCCGGCCCCTGTGCTGGTGGTGCAACATATGCCGCAAGGGTTCACCCGCTCCCTGGCGGAGCACCTGAATGAGTGCTCGGAGCTGGAGGTGAGGGAGGCGAGCGCAGGTGATCGCCTTGAGCGCGGCGTGGCGCTGCTGGCCCCGGGAGGATATCACATGACCGTGCGTCGCAGCGGCGTGATCCGGCTGGACCAGGGGCCGACGGTGAACGGTGTGCGGCCTGCGGTGGATGTGACCCTGCTCTCGGCTGTGGCGGCCTTTGGCGCCCGGGTTGTGGCGGCTATCCTGACGGGCATGGGGCGTGATGGAACGGACGGAGCGCGAGCGCTGAAACAGGCGGGCGGATACGTGTTGGCGGAGCATGAGTCGACCTGCGTGGTGTATGGCATGCCCAAGAGCATCGTCACGGAAGGGCTTGCGGACGAGGTGGCCGTGATCGAGGAGATGGCCCAAGCCATCGTTCGTTATCTGGATAAACCCATAAGGGAGCGGAAAGATGATCGAGCAAGACTATCGGCTCGTGTATCGTAAGATCAAGCGGCTGACGGGTATCGACCTATCTTACTACAAGGGACGTCAGGTACAACGTCGCCTGGAGGCGTATCTCAGGCGCAGCGGCGCGGCGAACTGGAGGGAATACCTCCATCGCCTGGAGCAGGATCCTCAGGAGGTGAAGGCTCTCCGGGACTATCTGACGATCAACGTCTCCTGTTTCTTCCGGGACCCGCACAAGTTCCAGTATCTGCGGGAGAAGATCCTGCCCGATCTCGTGCGGCCGGGGGGAAAGTTGCGCATGTGGAGCGCCGGGTGCTCCTATGGCGCCGAGGCGTACACGCTCGCCATCCTGGGCGACCTGACGCGGGCCAGGTGGTTCCAGGTATGGGCTACGGACGTCGATCGCGGAGCCCTGACCAGGGCGCGAGCGGGGGGGCCGTATACCGATGAGGATGTGAAGTACGTGGCGCCGGATCTCCTGAAGCGATACTTTGACCGACGGGATGATGGGTTCTACGTCAAGCGGACTTTGCGCCGTCATGTGGTGTTTGAGGAGCATAACCTGCTGGAGGATCAGGTGACGCGAGAGTTCGACCTGGTCCTGTGCCGTAACGTGATCATCTACTTCTCGGATGAGGCGAAGCGAAAGGTGCTGACGCGCCTGGTGGGGGCGCTGCGACCGGATGGGGTGCTCTTTATCGGGGGGACGGAGGTGATCTCCACCGCGCTGGCGCGGGAATTGGGCCTTCAGTCGGCAGGCATTTCCTTCTATCGAAAGATGGCTCACGTGATGGAGGGCGTGGTATGAACGTGAAATTCATCAATCCGTTCGTGATCGCCGCGGGGGAGGTCTTGCGGTCCGAGGTGCAGGCGGATGTCCGTCGAGGCGAGGTGAAGGTTTCCAATTCCGCCCACACGCAGAACGAGGTGACGGCCCTGTTCACCCTGGTAGGCCAGGTAGAGGGCGTCGTCATGTACGGCATGAGCAAGGAGATGGCGCTGGCCTTTGTGTCCAAGATGTTGGGCCAACCGGTGGAGGAGCTGGACGAGCTGGCGCAGAGCGGGATCGCCGAGCTGGGGAACGTGATCACGGGCCATGCCAGCACGCTGTTGGCCTCGCAGGGGTATCACACTGATATCTCCGTGCCCACGCTCATCATCGGCGCCGGGGCGCAGATCTCCACATTGGACTTCCAGCGGTTGGTGGTGCCTCTGGTGACCCAGTACGGGACTCTGGAGGTCCAGCTGGCGCTCCGAGAGAGGAGGAATGGCTCCTCATCGTCTCGGCAGGAGGTGGCGGGAGCCGCCAAGCAGGCGTGATGGGGCTGGAGATCATCGGGTTGGCGGGGTTGTCAGGGGATTATGCTTTGTTTACAAAGGTTGGTACTATGGCGCTATCCTCGAAAGCGGGGCGAGCACGTATATTACATGTGGCCATTACCCCGCTTAGCCGGGAGGCACCTCAAAAAATCTTGATCTGCGCTCCTAGATATTCGCCCCCATCTTCCTCATCAGAGGGATGGTCTGGCTATCATCAGGACCTGTACGAGTAGGACGGATTGAAGGAGGTTCTCGTCTATGGCGAACATACTGGTCGTTGACGATGATGTCCGCGTGTGCAAAATGATCGAGGCTGTCTTGAAGGGTCAAGGGCATTTTGTGGTGACTGCGAACAACGGTACGGATGGTCTGGAGCAGGCCACGAAGCTTCTCCCGGATCTGCTGATCCTGGATGTGATGATGCCCGACTTGAACGGCTTTGAGGTCTGTCGTCGTCTACGATCCAGTGCGCGGCTGTCAGATGTTCCAGTCATGTTCCTGACCGGGCGCGGCATGGTGGACGACCGTATCGAGGGGTTTGAGGCGGGTGCTGATGACTACTTGGTGAAGCCCTTTGATCTGCGGGAGATGGAGCTGCGTGTGGAGGCCCTGTTGCGGCGCTCCGGGAATGGGAAGAAGAATGGCAATGGCGCCACTCCCAAGCAGCTGGAAGCGGGCGGCATGCGTTTGGATATGACGAAATATCAGGTGGAAGTCAACGGGCGTACGGTGCAACTGACCCCCGTCGAGTTCGAATTGCTCCATTACCTGATGAGCCGGGCTGGCGAGGTGGTCTCCGCCGAGAAGCTGTTGCAGGAGGTCTGGCGCTACTATCCGGGCACCGGGGATCCCACCGTCGTGCGCATGCAGATCATGAATCTGCGGAACAAGATCGAGCCAACCCCCAAATCACCGAAATATATCCGCACCCGGTATCGGCACGGATACTACGTGCCAGCCTGATCAGATTCTCGGGTGGGAACCAAGGATGGAGCCGGCCGCTCTCAAGGAGGCCGGTTCTTTGTTTTTCCCTGATCGGAAAAAGTCCTCTTTCCGCCTTCGATCTGCCCGGCCTCAGCCAGCCTCCAGCGGGAAGGGCCGAGAAAGGCAGGTGCAGGCCGGGAGAGTGGGATTCCCGTGGAGAGGAGGCCCCCTCCACACCTCCCCCTGTGGGGCTGGTAGCTCTCAGAGTGCGTCTTAGAAATGCCGTGCTTCTGCTGTGGGGAGGCCCGGAGGGGCGGATCCCCTCCGGAAAAAGTCCTTCTTCTGCCTTCGACCTGCCCGGCCTCGGCCAGCCTCCAGCGGGAAGGGCCAAGAAAGGCAGGTGTGGGGCGGGAAAGAAGGGCTTCTGTGCAGGTCGGAGGGGCTGCCGGGGATGATACGAGACTTTTACGATGGCTTTACGCTCCGTTTATCCGCCCATTCTGGGGCGTATGCTAGGATGCCCTGTGGAAGGGCGGAGGGCTTCCGTCCCACCGTGCTGTCTTGGCGACGGAAGCATATACGGTGGAGGAAATCCTGTGATCCATGTGACCCGGTTGGACGGTAGCGATCTGGTCGTCAACGCGGAGTTGATCGAGACGATAGAGCAACGTCCTGATACGGTCATCTCCCTCACGACAGGGCGCAAATTGGTCGTACAGCAGTCGGCGGAAGAGATCGTCGAGCGTGTCATCCTGTATCAGCGACGCATCCATGGTCCGATAGAGATTATCACCCGCAGTAAGGAGTAAGGGTTGGCATGAACATCGCGACCATCTTGGGGCTGGTAATCGGCTTCGGAGCGCTGTTGGCTTCCGTGGTGATCGAGGGGGGCGAGCTGGTTGCCCTGCTGAACGTGTCCGGCGCGTTGATCGTGTTCGGCGGCACCTTCGGCGCGGCGCTGGTGAGCTTCCCCTTGGAGCGCGTGCTGGTGGTCCCCAAGCTGATCGCCCGTACGCTGGGTGGGGGAGGTCTGGAGCCCGAACGGATCGTCTTGCAACTCGTCGAGCTGGCCGATAAAGCGCGTCGACAGGGTCTCCTCTCTCTGGAGGAGGAGGAGGGCAATATCACGGATCCCTTCATGAAGAAGGGGATCATGCTGGTGGTGGATGGTGTGGACCCGGCAGAGGTCCGCCACATCCTGGAGACGGAGACGCACCTGATGGCGGAGCGTCACGCCCAGGGCTACAGCATCCTGGAGGCGATGGGCGGGTACGCGCCGACCATGGGGATCATCGGGACCGTGATGGGGTTGGTGCACGTGTTGAGCAACCTAGAGGACCCATCGGAGCTGGGTGCCGCCATCGCCGTGGCGTTCATCGCCACCCTGTACGGTGTGGCCTCCGCGAACCTGGTCTGGCTGCCTCTGGGCTCCAAACTGAAGGAGAGCAGCGCGGAAGAGGTGCTGATGCGCAAGATCATGACCGAGGGGATCCTGGCCATTCAGGCGGGTGACAACCCGCATATCGTGCGTCAGAAGCTGGAGGCCTATCTCCCGCCCAGCATCCGGGAGAAGATCAACCAGGCGTCTGGAGAGGGGGCGTAGGATATGGCCGGCGGACATGACTCGGGCGGTGGGCTTCGTTGGCTGCTCACCTATGCGGACCTTATCACACTGCTGTTGGCGTTTTTCATCGTCATGTACGCCAGCTCTCAGGCGGATCTGGAGCGCTTTCACGAGGTGGCCGCCGCCATT
>JAJRVX010000343.1:0-5171 GCA_024277095.1 Chloroflexota bacterium | reverse complement strand
GGGTCAGAGCGGTGACGGGCGCCGTCACGCGCCGGGCGACGAACAGACCGGCCACCAGGGCCAACAGGCCGGCCACCAGGCCGCTTATCACCAACGACTTCATCACGCCCTTCAGGAACGCCATCTGCTGGGTGCTGTAATAGCCGGAGCCGGCGGGGATCAGCACGAACCCGATGAAGTCCCCGTTCCTGGGATCGGCCAGGGAGACCCCCATCCGGGTGGCCGAGCCGGACAGGCGCTCCCCCACACGCTTGCCGGTGCTGTCGAAGATCACCCCGCCGCGCTCGTCGGTGATCAGGAAGTGCGAGCCTCCCCAAAGGGCGCTCAATAGCCACTCCACCTCCGTCTTGGAGATCTCGGGATACTCCAGCCCGGAAGAGTCGCCCTCGGCCACCCCATAGCCGTCCTCATACACGTAACTATGGACGATCTCCGATACCCATTTCATCTCCAGCTCGGCCTGCTCCGAGCTGAGCCCACCTGCCGCCACCACATCCTCGATCGCCTTCCGCTCCGCCTCGACGATGGCCTCCACCACCTTGTCCGGATCAACACCCAAATCCGTGGCGATCTCGGCGATGCTGCCCTGATCCAGCCGATCCCACAACGTCTCCGGATCGATGCCCAACACCCCGGCGGCCACCTCGATCCAATCCACGGAGCTATCCCACGCAGGATAGAGGCCATCCAGCGCATCAGGGGAATCCGCCGGGGTGTTCAAAAGATCGGCCAGGCCCTCCCAGCCGCCGTGATAGGCGTAATAAGCCTCCAGGAAGGGAGCGAGTTCCTCCGCCGCCATCCTCCCCTCATCGGTCACAAAGACATCGAAGCGATTGAGAGTAAACCAGGCCGACAGCGCACCGGACAACAGAACCGTCAAGAGGATCAGAAGGCTGAAAGGAAGGATCAAGCGCCAGCGTAAGCTCCGAAACATCGGCTCACTCCACAAACTTGTATCCGACGCCAAAGACGGTCACGATATAGCGCGGCTTGGCGGGGTCGCGCTCGATGCGTTGACGCAATCTGCGGATGTGAACATCGATCGTGCGCTCGAACCCCTCATAATCTTCATCGAAGACGGCATCCAGCAGCTGCTGGCGGGTCATCACCTGCCCCGAATGGCTCATCAACGCCCTGAGCAAGTTGAACTGAGTGCGGCTCAACTCCACCCATCGGCCGGCCACCCTGCACGTGTGCGAGACCAGGTCCAGTTCGATCTCCCCACCGCGCAACACCTCCGGCCGACGGACGCCGCCATGGATGCGGCGCAAGACCGCCCGCACCCGTGCGACCAGCTCGCCGGGGCTGAAAGGCTTGACCACGTAATCGTCGGCGCCCAACTCCAGCCCCAGGATGCGGTCCATCTCCCCCCCACGAGCCGTGAGGATAATGATGGGCACATCCGACTCGCGGCGCAACGCCCGACAAATCTCCGTGCCATCCAGGCTGGGCAACATCAAGTCCAGGATAACGAGATCGGGACGCTCGGAGCGGGCCAGGGCCAGGCCCTCCTGCCCATCATACGCCTGCAAGACCCGGAATCCGGCCTGCTCCAGGTATGCACGCACCCAGTGTGCGATCCGCCTCTCATCTTCAATCACGAGGATAAGCTGGCTCACGATGCCTCACACGCTCCCCAACGGCTATCCGATGCAAACCACCCTTCCGATGCGGATAGACGGCGGGCCTTCCACGGGCACGCGCCCGGGAAGGGCCCGCCTCTGAAGCGAGATGGCCCACAAGCGCACTCAGGCGCTCAACGGAACGACGACCGCAGCCTCGACATCCGGGCGCTCATTGACGAATTCCTCAGCCCACGTCCTGACATCCGCCATCCATTCCGAGGCCTCCTCCGGCGTCATGGAGCCATCCGCCACCAGCCCGTCCACCCAGGCCTGCTCCGCCGCGACGATGGCGTCCACGATGCTCTGAGGCTCAAGTCCCCGGCTGCGGGCCACGTCCGCGATGCTCTTACCCGAATCCAGCATCTCGAGCAGCTCATCCTCGCCGAGGCCCAGCTTCTCTGCGGCGATGGAGATCCAATCCACGCCGGATTCCTCCCATGGCTCGTTTACAAACTCGGCGGCAAACTCTCGAATCTCCGCGATCCACTCCTCCGCCTCCTCCGCCGTGAGGGAGCCATCCGCCACCAGATCATCGATCCAGGCCCGTTCCGCCGCGACGATGGCGTCCACGAGGGATTCGGGATCCATCCCCCGATCGCGAGCCACATCGGCGAGGCTCCGACCATCCGCCAACGCCTCGCACAGCTCATCCTCGCTCAGGCCCAGCACCTCCTCGACGATGGCGAACCAATCCACCTCCTCGGGCTCGATGACCTCGATCCCCTCCTCGTAAACGAACTCCACGGCGAACTGCCGGATTTCCTCCTTGAGCGCAGCCGCCTCTTCCTCGGTCAGTTCCCCTTTGGCCACCAGCTCATCGATCCAGACCGACTCCGCTGCGACGATGGCATCCACGAGGGATTCGGGATCGACGCCCTTGCTCCGGGCCACATCGGCGATGCTCCGACCGTCGGCCAGGGCGTCGAACAGCTCATCCTCGCTGATGTCCAGCCTCTCCACGATGATCGCGATCCAGTCCACCTCCTCGGGCTCGTCGGCGTCTGCCCGTCCGGCCGCCTGTTCATCCACAGGGGCCTGCGCCCACGCCACGGAAGGCGACAGCGCGACAAGCATACCGATCACAACCAACGCGATCACCCAACGAAGCCTCAGGAAAGCCGTTTCCTTCCTCATCATTCGCCACTCCTGTTCAGACTGCCTCTCAAAATCTCGGTCGGGGCCCCGGACCTCCACGCCATGAACGAATCGTTCACGCCGCCCCCAGCATAGCAAAGAGTTGTTGCAAACTTGTGACAGTCTGATGGCAGAGTGGCAACTCCCCCGCCCGAGGAGCCTCAGATAGGACACAGCAGCGCCATGTCCACCACAGGCAACATCCCGCTACCAGGATTCTAGCCACACGAGACGCCTCAGACAATCGTATAGGTGTCCTACTACCCAGTGCCCGTGCATCCCCAAGAGGATTCCCGGGGATCTTGTTGAGACCGCTGCACACGGGAACAGAGGGGGATTCAGATCGGGATCGGGCAAGAGGCTGTGGGGGCCCTCCGGAGCGTTACCCGGCAGACGGCTGATCGCCCGCACCGATCAGCTCATCCCAGAAGCCGGAGGCCGCCTCCACGATCTCCAGCCCCACCCTTCCCTCGAACTCCATCACGGACATCTCCCCCGACCAGAGCTCCCCCACGGGAGCCACCGTCCTGGCGGCCAGTTCCTCATACAGCCGAAACTTCCGCCCTCGATCCGGCTCAGCGATGAACGCTCGCAGCAATTCCAGGTACTCGGGGTCATGGGCCATCAGATAGCGGACCGCCCACTTGTCCCCCTCCCAGCGCAATCCCCGGATCGCGAAGTAGCCGAAGAGCAGGTCCAACGGCCCATACAGGGCCATTCGCACGTCTGCGGCCACGAGGTAAACGGGGTCCCCCGATCGCAGCATCCGACCCGTTTGCACGAGGTTGTAGTTCACCCGGAACCACGGCCCATAGGCATCGGCCAGGTCCAACGGCACCAGCCAATCCCCGTGCCTCACCTTTCGCTGGGCCCGGGCCAGTCGGCCGGTGCGATCCCAAACGACGCGACCATCCTGAAGCCAACGGACGATCCTGCCCAGCCACGCGTCTCCATCCACGGGCGCGTCGAGCGCCAGAACCTGCTCGATCTGCTCCCCGCGCAAGAAGATGAGATCGGTCAGCCGGTGATCGATATAGGTCACCCCGACATGGAGGGACAGCGGGTTCTCCGACAACACCACGACCAGATCGTAATCGCTGGCGGGCGTCAACGCATCCCGCTGGGCCGATCCGATGACGAGCACCCCCAACACCTTATCACTCCGGGCAAGCCGGTCCACGACCTCCGCGAGCGTCATCCGGCTGCTGGCGGACGGTACGAATCGAAACATAGGAAACCCTCCGCTGGTCAGGTGTGATCCTGTGGGGACGAGAGATCCTCCACCCCAATGGACGCCGCGAGCCGACGGCTGCGCTCCAGGGTGTGGCGTATGAGGGCCAGCGTCTCCCGCATCGCATCCGGCTGCGGGCCGCGAGGCCACGCCAGAGCCCGCTCGATGAGCGTTTCCCACCGCCCGTCGAGCGCCCTCTGCGCCCATCGCGCCGCGACCGATTTCGGGGCAACGTCGCCGTGCTGAAGCGTGTAAAGAGAACGGCACATGGTGAGGACCGCGTAGGCCTGATATTCACGGCTGCGCAACAGGGTGGGATCGCGCAGCATCGGCGCCCACCACTCACGCAAGATCCCCAGTGCGGCCCGTCGCAGCTCATCCGGCCGGACCGGATCGATCAGATCCCGCGGGGAGGGCCCCGCCACCACGATCCCCCTCTCCCGGAGGATGTGACGCTGGATCACCCAATCGCTTCCATGCTCGTCCACGCCGAAGCTCCCGTCCACGCGCAGCGCGGGATGCCGCGCACGCGCGGGATCGTAACGGCGGAGCGCGTCCCGGGGGATGTACGAGCCCTCCAGTTTCTTCGCCCACCTCATCCCGCTGGCGGCGAGGCGGGCATGCATCGCCTCCAGAGCCGGGAGCATCTCGCCCGGGAGCTCGCCATCGGTAACGACGACGAAATCCACATCACTCCGCAGGGGATCGAAATCCCCGATCGCGAGGGAGCCATGCACGTACAAGCCGACGAAGCGCTCCCCGAGCACCTCCCGCACGCCCGCGAGCAACGCGCGCAGCACGAGATCCACACGGGGATGAGAGGTGAGGTCAGCCGCACGGACCATCATCGAAATCCTTTCCTCGCCTTTCTCCACATCTCACGTTTCCCTGTGATGCCACCAGTGATTGACGAATTGACTAGACGGGATCTTTCCGTAGAATACCCCCGAGCGATCCACGGCCCGGGGAGAAGGCCGAGAGAGGCGAGCGTAAGCTGGGGGAACGCGAGGTTTCTGTAGAGAGCCACGCCTCCCCCTGTGGAGCACGCAGTTGAGGGATGTTCTCAAGCGCCTTGCCAGTGCATTCTCAGGCAAAAGGGAGGGCGATGGAACATCCTATCGCCAACATTCCGGCATTCCACTCAATATATTTTGTCCGATTGTAACCGCAGCGCCTACTCG
>JAJRVX010000020.1:0-6446 GCA_024277095.1 Chloroflexota bacterium | reverse complement strand
GTGGCGGGGGTGGAACCGCACGCGATACAGGGATCCGGACCTGGCGGCCCACATCACGATCACCCGGCATCGGGGCGTCTGCCTCCATGGAGAGCCTATCAGGGATGTCTTCCCTGATGTCCCGGCGAAGGACTATGTGGCCGCCCTCCTGTACGACTTCAAGGACGCCCGGGATGGGATCGCGGAGGATCCGGTGTATGGCGTCCTGAACCTCTGCCGGGTGTACGAATACCTTCTGGAGGGGCGTATCTCGTCGAAGGAGGAAGCGGGGGCCTGGGCGGCTGCAGCCTTCCCGGAGATGTACGGGGAGGTCGTGGAGCAGGCGCTCGAGGCCTATCGAGGGCATGGCGATGTTGGGCGCTTTGACAAGGCGACGTTGAAGCGATTCGCCCGATATGTGGACGAGCGAGTGCAGGAGTTGCTCGTGAGGAGCTAGGACCCCCTCATATCCCGCCGAGCAGGTGGTGCTCTCGTGCTCCACCTGTGGCGATGCGGAAGCCGCCGCTGCGGTCTCTTACTCGTTTCTTTTCCGCTCCAGGGCTTGTTGCATCTGCTGACACCGCCGGATCCAAAGCCGCTCATACTCCTCGCGGGAGATCACCCGGCCCTTTAGGTCCGCTATGGTGCGGATGTCCGCCTCCCGGCACCACCGCACGCAGATGGCGTATGCCTCCCAGTCCAGTTCATCCTCGTCCCAAAACACCCGGATCTCGGAGAGGCCGCTCAGGAAGGCCGCCAGCGCCCTTGTATGTCCGTCCGTGAAGATGACCTGGCCTGCCAGCTTCCTCACGGGGATGGGGGGAAACGTCCCGGGATCGGATGGGTCGAATGCCCGCAGGACGTGGGACAGCTTTTCGGCGTTGATGAACAGTTGGCTGGGCTGTATGTCTTCCAGCCTCATCGTAAAGGTGTGGACCATCCCAATCCACTCGTCGAAGGATCAATCCGGGATCGTGATCTTTTCCAGGTCCTCCGCCGGCTCCGGGAAGTGCATGTCCAGTCGTTCCAGGGTGTCCGCGATGATCTGGGCGATGACCAGGTTTCGGTACCATTTGTGGTCGGCGGGGATCACGTACCAGGGCGCCCACTCCGTCGAGCAGCGGTTGATGGCATCTTCATACGCGGCCACGTACTTATCCCACAACGCTCGCTCTCTGAGATCGGCCGGGTTGAACTTCCATCGCTTGTGGGGTTGATCCAGCCGGGCCTGGAGCCGCCTCTTTTGTTCCTCCTTGGAGATGTGCAGGAAGAACTTCAGGATCACGGTGTTGTTCTCGGCCAGCGTGCGTTCGAAGGCGTTGATCTGATCGTACCGTCTCTCCCACACCTTTCGGGGCACCAGATTGTGCACACGCACCACCAGCACATCCTCGTAGTGGGATCGGTTGAAGATGCCGATCATCCCCTTGGCCGGGGCCGCCTTGTGGACCCGCCACAGGAAATCGTGGGCCAGCTCCTGATGCGTGGGCACCTTGAATGAGGTCACGACACACCCTTGGGGGTTCACGCCTCGCATCACGTGTTTGATGGTTCCATCCTTGCCGCTGGTGTCCATGCCCTGCAGGATGATGAGCAGGCTGTGCTTCCCTTCCGCGTAGAGCAGTTCCTGGAGCTGGATCAGGCGTTTGCGATCTTTCTTCAGGTCCGCCTTGGCGGCGGACTTGTTCTCGTAGTCGCCGGTGTGTCGAGGATCGATATCTTTGAGGCGGATAGGATCGCCCGGCGGGACCATATGGGGATGAAGCATGGGAGTCCTCCGATCGTCTGTGATGGGAGCATGAGGGGGCACGTAGGCGCGCGTAAGGATTCATGCTCGGAATGGGTGTATTATACCGCTTTGTCGCCGACTTTGCACCCTGCCATCTCCGAGGTAGTGTATCTTTTTCGGTGGAAATACAGCAGGGAGCTTTGAGGGGCTGCGCCCCTCAAAAGAAACCTCCCGGTTTCCGCCCCTCACCTGCCTTTCCCGGCCTTGCCCACCCGAATCAGGCCGGGCAAGGACAGGTGCAAAGCGGAAAGAGAGGATGTTTTGGCGGAGGGAGGTCCCTCCGCACCTCCCCTGTGGGCTTGCGATGGGCCTCGCGGAATTTCCACCATTTTGGATACACTACCATCTCCGATACACGATCTCCCATGGGCGGAAATGAGATCCTGTGATGCGCAGGGGCGATTTTGCAGGCTACCTCTACCCCGGATTAGGCGGGTTGGCTGTGTGAGGGCATCACGTCTTCCACTGGCCGGCTGGCGAACTGGGTCATGTACAGGCGATGATACAGCCCTCGTCGCGCCAATAGCTCCTCGTGCGTGCCGTCCTCCACGATACGGCCATCCTGCATCACCAGGATGCGGTCGGCGTTGCGGATGGTGGAGAGGCGATGCGCGATGATGAGCGCCGTTCGCCCTTCCAGCAGCCGGGCCATGGCGCGCTGGATCGTCCGCTCCGTCTCCGTGTCCACGCTGGCTGTCGCCTCGTCCAGGATCAGGATGCGCGGGTCGGCCAGCAACGCCCGGGCGAAGGCGACCAGCTGTCGCTGCCCCACGGAAAGCCGCCCGCCCCGTTCTCCTACCTCGTGATCGTAGCCGTCCTCCAGCGATTGGATGAACTCGTCCAGCCCCACGGCCTGTGCGGCCCTCCGAACCTCCTCGTCGCTGGCGTCCAGCTGGCTATATCGGATATTCTCGCCGATGGTGCCCGAGAACATGAAGGACTCCTGCAGCACGATGGCCATCTGCGAGCGCAGGGACACCAGTTGGACGTCACGCAGATCGTGTTCATCGATCAGCACGCGACCTTGCGTGGGATCATAGAAACGCATGATCAGGTTGACCAGCGTCGTCTTGCCCGCCCCGGTGGGGCCGACGATGGCCACCGTCTCCCCGGGCCGGATATGCAGGTCGATGTCGTGTAGCACATCCGGCTCATCCGGATCATATCGGAAGGACACGTGTTCCAGGCGGATATCACCCTGGATCCGTGGCATGGTGATGGCATTCGGCCTGTCGGCCACCTCCGGCTCCGTGTCCAGAAACTCGAAGATGCGCTCGGCCGAGGCCATGGCGCTGAGCAGCAGGCTGTACGTGCGGCTGATGGCGCTCACGGGACCCCAGAAGAACCATAGGTAGTTCACGAACGCCATGATGAACCCAACCGTCACCTCGCCGCGCAGGACCAGCAGTGCCCCGTACCATACGACCATGGCCGTGCCCACCACGCCCACGAACTCCACCGATGGCCAGATGATCATCTCCCACCGCACAGCCTCCATGGTCCTGTCCAGGATGTTGTTGTTGAGGCGGTCGAAAGTGCGAATGTTGCGCTCCTGCCGTACGAAGGCCTGGGTTACCTCGATGCCGTTGATGGACTCGTTGAGATTGGCGTTGACGTTGGAGATGCTGCGGCGCACGTTGGTCCAGGCGGCCTCCATGGCCGGGCGCACCCGGGCTCCCAGCAGGATCAGGAACGGGAAGACGGCGAAGGAGATGAGCGCCAGCCGCCATTCGATGGCGAACATGATGACCACAATGCCGATCAGGCTGATGCCCTCCCCGGCGGCGTTTACCAGCCCGCGATTGATCAGGTTGCTGATCGTGTCGACGTCGCTGGTGATGCGGGACATGATGCGCCCCACCGGCCGTTGATCGTAGAAGCGTAGCGAGAGCTTCTGGATGTGGGTGAACAACGTCTGACGGAGATCGTGGAGCACCCCCTGGCCGATCGCGTTCGTCAGGTAGATGCGGGTGTATCCGGCGGCCCACTTGACGAGCCGCAGCAACACCATGCCGATCACCGACATGTAGAGCGTGCGCAGATCCTGGGCCTGGATCCCGTAGTCCACGGCGACCCGCAACAGGTAGGGCTCTGCCAGATTGGCCCCCGCGCTGATGATCAGGACGAGGAGCACCCACAGCGCATAGCGCCGGTACGGGCGAAGGTAGCCCATCATCCGCAGAAAGTGGGCGGTGTTGAACGGCGCCTTTTGCGCCTCCTCCATCTCCTCTTCAAAGGACTCGAAAGGCATGTCTGACACCTCACCTTTACGTTTTACGCATTACGTGTTGCGTATTGCGGGCTGCGTGTTGGGTGTCGCCCCGGTCAGGGCTCGCTCGCCCTCAGCGGATAGCGCCTCCTGCGTGCGGAATTGCAGGTTGTACAGACGGGTGTATTCTCCGCCGCGGGCCAGCAGCTCGGCGTGGGTGCCCTCTTCCACCACACGGCCGTCCCTGAGCACCACGACCTTGTCGGCCGTCTTGATTGTGGACAGGCGCTGGGCGATGACGACGCTGGTGCGTGTGGCCATGACCTGCTCCAGCGCCTTCTGGATCTCGTACTCCGTCTCCGT
The DNA here is from genome assembly GCA_024277095.1 of Chloroflexota bacterium. Lineage (GTDB taxonomy): Bacteria > Chloroflexota > Anaerolineae > DUEN01 > DUEN01 > DUEN01. Next base: position 2,106 of record JAJRVX010000020.1, on the reverse strand, counting down.
GTCCACGCTGGATGTCGCCTCGTCCAGGATGAGAATGGCCGGGTCCATGAGCAACGCTCGCGCCAGGGCGATCCGCTGCTTCTGGCCGCCCGAGAGGCCGATACCTCGCTCGCCCACGCGGGTGTCGTATCCCTTCGGCAGCGCCATGATGAAGTCGTGGGCCTGCGCCAGCCGGGCCACCGCCTCGATCTCCTTCTGGGTGGCGTCCGGGCGGCCGAAGGCGATGTTGTCCCGCACCGTCGCCGAGAAGAGGAACGTCTCCTGGGGGACGATGCCGATCTGGCGGCGCAGACTGGCCAGCTGCACCCGCCGTACGTCATGCCCGTCGATGCACACCCGGCCGCGCGCCACATCGTAGAACCGGGGGATCAGGTTGATGACGGAGGACTTGCCTGACCCTGTGCCGCCCAGGATGGCGACCGTCTGCCCTGGCTCCACCGTGAGGTTGAACCCCTTGAGCACCATGCGCTCCGGATCGTCCGGAAAGGCGAACCAGACGTCCTCGAAGCGGATCTCCCCCCGTGCTCTGGGCAGCGCCACCGCGTGGGGCGCATCGTCGATGGGGATGGGCGCGTCCAGGATCTCCAGGATACGGGGGATCGCGGCCAACGCCTGGCGCATGATGCTGAGCAGCCAGCCCATCATGCGGACGGGCCAGATCACGCCCCACAGGTACCACTGATAGGCGAAGAAGGTGCCCAGGGTGACCTCTCCGCTCATCACATTGCGTCCACCATACAACGTCAGCAGCACGAAGCACATGCCGATGAGCAGATCCATCAGCGGGAAGGAGCGGGCCTCGACGTGAGCCCGGTGGAGGTTTTTGGCCCGGTATGCCTCGTTTTGAGCGCCGAATCGTCGGACCTCGTGGACCTCACGGGCGAAGGCCTTCACGACGCGTACGCCGCTGATGGCCTCCTGCAGCACCGTGGTAAGCCTGCCCATCTGCTCCCGGATCGTCTCCCAGGCCGGGCCGATGCGGCGATCGAACAGGAAGACGACCAACGCCAGCGGCAGGATGGGGGCCATCACCGCCAGCGAGAGCCGCCAGTTGATCACCAACAGGATGATGAACGTGCCGACGAAGGAGACCGAGGCGGCGATCAGGAAGAGCAGCCCCCAGGCCACGAACTCCTGCACCGCCTCCACGTCGCTGGTCACGCGTGACATGATCTGCCCCGTGGGCATGGACCGGTAGAAGCTGATGGGCAGGTACTGGAGTCGCTCATACAGCTGATGGCGCAGATCCCGCACCATCCGTTGTCCGGCCAGATTCTGCAGGTAGCCCTGATAGAAGGCGGCCAGCGAGCGGAGGCCGAACACGCCCATGAGCAGCAGCGAGTACAGGAGCACCAGGTCCATGCGACGGCGGCTCAGGCCCCGATCGATGGTCCATCCAATGATAGCGGGTGTGAGCAGCTCACCGGCCAGCACGACGAAGGTGAGCACGCCGGCGATGGCCAGAAGCCCACGATAGGGTTTGAGAAAGCGGATCAGTCGCAGGAAGTTACGCATCTGATTCCTCACTGCTACAGCGACCACGGAAGGGGAAAACCGATAAGCGGGCAACAAAAAACCCCGCCTGTGGCGGGGCCGAACGGGGGGCCAGAGGGGAAGAGACGTCGTTACCTACCTCATCCCACCTCCGGGGGCCATCACCCATACGGCCCGCGCGTGCATCGGGCGCGTGAGATCGCCCGTGCGGAACACTGCTTGCATCGCGTCGATCGCCTTACGGAAGAACATGGAGACCTCCTGCTAGGATGGTGAGCCCTTTCAAGTTCGCAGCGATTTTACCAGGCCCGGGGGGATTCGTCAAATTGTGATGGCCGGGGAACGCCCTCGCGTACTGCCCGACACACTTTGGGGGGAAATGCCGCGCGGGGCTGGGAGGAGCGCATTGGGATACGCCGCCGGAGGAGCGACGAAGTTGCCCGGCGGCATGCCATACGTTATAATCGCCTCTGGCTGCGCGCTGGGCGCAGCCTTTCATAAGCGGCGAGGGGATGGGAAGCGTGCGGATTGCTCAGGAGAACGACCTGATTCTGCTGGTGGGCCAGGATCGCCGGCGCCGCCTGATCCGCCTGCAGGCGGGAGGGGAATGGC
>JAJRVX010000342.1:0-5822 GCA_024277095.1 Chloroflexota bacterium | reverse complement strand
GAGACCGGGACCAAGACCACCTTCCTGGCGGATACGACGATCTTCAAGGCGGGGCTGGACTATCGGTTCGAGACGCTCGTCCAGCGGTTTCGGGAGATGGCCTTCCTCACCCGGGGGTCGACCATCGTCTTCCGGGACGAGCGGGACGGGCGCGAGATGTCCTTCTACTTTGAGGGGGGCATCCGCTCCTTCGTGCGCTATCTGAACAAGAACCGCAAGGTCCTGCACGATCCGTTCTATGTGGAGAAGCAGGTCAACGGCACCCAGATCGAGGTCGCCCTGCAGTATACCGACGGGTATGCCGAGTCGTTCTATGCCTTCGCCAACAACGTGAACACGGTCGACGGCGGCACGCACGTCACCGGGTTGCGCTCCGCCCTGACGCGCTGTCTGAACGACTACGCCCGGAAGAACGGCTTCCTGAAGGAGAACGAGTCCAACTTCACGGGCGAGGACACGCGCGAGGGGCTGACCGGCATCCTGAACGTCAAGCTACAGGAGCCTCAGTTCGAGTCGCAGACCAAGGCGAAGTTGGGCAACGCGGAGGTGAAGAGCCAGGTCGAGTCGGTAGTGTACGAGGCGCTCAGCGCCTGGCTGGAGCAGAACCCGCGTGAGGCGAAGGCCATCGTCGAGAAGTGCCGGACCTCCGCTCGCGCTCGAGAGGCGGCCCGGCAGGCTCGCGACCTGGTGATCCGCAAGAGCGCCCTGGAGAGCATGACGCTGCCGGGCAAGCTGGCGGATTGCTCGGAGCGCGATCCCATGAAGACGGAGCTTTACATCGTCGAGGGGGATTCGGCCGGCGGCTCGGCCAAGCAGGGGCGCGATCGGCGGTTCCAGGCCGTCCTGCCGCTGCGTGGCAAGATCCTCAATGTAGAGAAGGCGCGACTGGATCGGGCGCTGGCGAACAAGGAGATCCAGGCTCTCATCACCGCGCTGGGGTGTGGCGTCGGGGAGCAGTTCGACCTGAACAACCTGCGCTATGGGCGTGTGATCATCATGACGGACGCCGACGTGGATGGCGCCCATATCCGCACGCTGCTCCTGACCCTGTTCTTCCGGTACATGCAGCCGCTCATTGAGAACGGGCATCTGTACATCGCTCAGCCGCCGCTCTATCGCATCCAGGTGGGCAAGGAGCCCATCTACGTATACAGCGAGGAGGAGAAGGATCAGGTGCTCAAGCGCCTGAACGGGCGGAACGTGACCCTCCAGCGGTATAAGGGGTTGGGCGAGATGAACCCGGAGCAGCTTTGGGAGACGACCATGAACCCCGAGAATCGCACGATCCTTCAGGTGACCCTGGAGGACGCGGCGGCCGCGGATCGGACGTTCGATATGCTGATGGGGTCGGCCGTGCCGCCCCGCAAGCGGTTTATCCAGACGCACGCCCGGCGGGTTCGCAACCTGGACGTGTGATCGTCCAGACCGGCGTGGAGGCGATCGGGGGAGCCGGCCGGCTCCCCCGTTTCGCGTCCACGGGCCGATGGTGCATCCATCGAAAGGGATACGCCACCGCGAATCGGATCGTTTGGTCACCCCACGCGGCTATGTTATACTGGCGGCGCTATGATGGACGAGAAGGCACTGCACACGCTGGAATTCGATAAGATCCTGGAGCGGTTGGCGGAGCACACCAGCTTCTCCGCCGGGCGTGAACTGGCCCTGGCCCTCAGGCCCACGGAGGGTCTGCAACCGGCCCGTGAGCTGCAGGCGCAGACCGCCGAGGCGCGCTCGCTGTTGGAGCAGAAGACGGATATCCACATGGGCGGCGTGCACGACGTGCGCCCGTTGCTGCCGCAGGCGGAGCGGTCCGCCATCCTGCTTCCCACGGATTTCCTGAATATTCGCAGCACCCTTTTGCGTGCCCGCTCGATTCAGCGCACGCTGACCCGCCTGCGCGGCCAGTTCCCGCGGCTGGCGACCATCGCCGCCCGGATCGAGCCGTGCGAGCCTCTCATCGACGAGATCGGGCGGTGCATTAATGAGCGCGGCGAGGTGATGGACAGCGCCTCGCCGGCCCTGGCCCGCATACGGAGCGAGAAGCGCATCGCCCACGAGCGGCTGATCGCGCTGCTGGAGCGCATCGTCTCGTCCCCCGCCAACGCGGCGTACCTTCAGGAGCCCATCGTCACGCAACGCCAGGGGAGGTATGTAATCCCCCTGCGTGCCGAGTTCAAAGGACGGATCCCCGGGCTAATCCACGATCAGTCCGCGTCCGGCGCGACCCTCTTCATCGAGCCCCTGGCCGCGGTGGAGCTGAACAATCGCTGGCGGGAGAAGCAGCTGGAGGAGGACAAGGAGGTTCGTCGCATCCTCCTGCAGCTCACCGAGTTGGTCGCCGACGAGGCCGTCTACGTTCAGCGTACCGTGGAGGCGCTGGCCGAGCTGGACCTCATCTTCGCCAAGGCCCGGTACGCGGAGCAACTGGAGGCCCGTGCACCGGAGCTCGTCCCTTTCCGTCGGCCGCGTCGCCCCCGCCACGGGCGGCGGGCGCAGGATTCCGGCCGGGAGAATGGGCGTGAGGAGGAGATCCGACATCCCGGATCGGTGATCGACCTGAAGCGTGCGCGGCATCCCCTGCTCGACCCGGAAACGGTGGTCCCGATCGATGTACATCTGGGGGATGACTACTTCATCCTGGTCATCACCGGCCCCAATACGGGCGGCAAGACGGTGGCGCTGAAGACGGTGGGGCTGCTGGCGTTGATGGCCCAGGCCGGGCTCCACATCCCGGTCGCGGAGGACTCCCGGCTCACCGTCTTCCAGGGGATCTACGCTGACATCGGGGATGAGCAGTCGATTGAGCAGTCGCTATCCACGTTCTCCTCGCACATGGCCAACATCATCCGCATCCTGGACCGGGCGAACGAGCGCAGCCTGGTGTTGTTGGACGAGCTGGGGGCCGGCACCGATCCGGAGGAGGGCTCCGCGCTGGCCCGGGCGCTGCTCTCCTACCTGCTGCGGCATCGCATCACCACCCTGGCGACCACGCACTACACGGAGCTGAAGGTTTTCGCCCATAGCACGCCAGGGGTGCGCAATGCCAGCGTGGAATTCGATATTGAGACGCTATCGCCGACCTACAAGTTGAGCATCGGGCTTCCCGGGCGGTCCAACGCCCTGGCCATCGCCCGTCGGCTGGGGTTGAACCCGGAGATCGTGGCGGAGGCGGAGGCCATGGTGTCCCCGACCTCGCTTCAGGCGGACTCCCTCCTGGCCGAGATCAAGCGCGCTCGCGATGAGGCCCAGGCGATGCTGGCCGAGGCGGGACGGAAGCTGCGCGCGGCCCAGGCGCTGGAGGCCGACCTGCGCTATCGACTGGCGCGGATCGAGGAGGCGCGCCGGGAGGTGATCAACGAGGCCCGCTCGATCGCCCAGGAGGAGTTGGAGGCCGTGCGGGCTGAGATCGCCCGCCTCAAGCGACGGCTGTCCGTGATCCAGGCGGGGGGGGGCTTGCATGAACAGCTCCTGGCCGAGGCGGAAGCCGAGCTGGCCCGCCGCGCCCAGGAGATGGTGACCGTCGAGGAGTCCGTCGAGCAGAGACAGGAGTGGGGGCAGGAGTCTCCCCTCCGTGAGGGGGAGACCGTCTGGATCCCCTCGCTGCAGTCCACCGGCCAGATCGTCGCCCTGGACCCGGATGGCGAGACGGCGGAGGTGCAGATCGGCGCGTTCCGCACGCGACTGCCCCTCTCCCGTCTGGAACGGCGTGAGCAGGAGGCCGTCCCCGTGCCCGTGGCTCCGCCCCCCGGCCGGAAGCGCCCCCCGACCTCTCCGGGGATAGAGCTGGATCTGCGCGGCCAGACGGTCGACGAGATGCTGCCCCGGCTGGAGAAGTACCTGGACGACGCGTATCTGGCCGGGCTTCCCTGGGTGCGCATCATCCACGGCAGGGGGACCGGTGCACTGCGTCGCGCCGTGCGTGAGGCGCTGGCGCAGCACCCCCTGGTTGCGGACATGCGCTCCGGCGAGCAGGGGGAGGGAGGGGATGGCGTGACCATCGTGCGGCTGGTCAGCCGGGATTGAGGAGTGGTCGGACGAGGTGCGGCGCGATGCCGCCGCACCTTCCGGAGCACGCAAAGTCGACGATAAGAGCGGCCGCCCCACGGGGCGGCCGTGGCGCGTTCACAGGGCGGGAATCTGTCTGTGGCTGGCCGACGACGGGCGGCGCGCGGGTAGATCGGCCGGCAGGGATGATCCCGTCCCTGCGCGGGAGGCCAGGCTCAGCAGCTGATCGACGATGGTCAACGTGGCGTCGGGGCGGGCCATCGCCCGGGCTCGCTCCTTCATGCGTGCCAGATCCGGGTTGTCGGGGTGTAGCCAGCTGGCGACGATCCGGGCGATCTCCTCCGGCTCCTCGGCGTAGGCTCCGATCCCGTTCTCGACGACGTAGGGGACGTTCCCTTCCTCCTGGCCGGGGATGAACCCGCTGAGGACGATGGGAAGGCCCATGATGAGCGCCTCGCTGATGGTGCCGGGGCCAGCCTTGGTGACGATGCAATCGGACGCGAACATCCAGTCGGGCATGTTGTGTACGAACCCCTGGATGGTTACGGGGATGGGCCAGTTTCGCCTTCGCAGTCGCTCGACCAGCGCCCGATTCCGCCCGCCGATGACGACCATCTGGGCCGTCATGCTCCGGGCCAGCGCGTCGGCCACGGCCGTGGCGATGGGTTCGACGGGGCCCATGCCCTCCCCGCCGCTCACGATGAGCACAGTGGGCAGCTCCGGGCGGAGGCCGAGGCGGCGGCGCGTGGCGGCCTGCTGCGCGTGCCCCCCGGATGGCCGGCGGAACTTCAGGCCGACGGGCATCCCGGTGACCACGACGCGATCCGGCGGCATCCCGTGTTGGATCGCTCGCGATCGGGCGGCATCCGTGGGTACGCAGCAGAGGTCCACCTCCGGGCAGAACCAGGCGGGGGGCGCCGTGACCAGATCGGTCACGACCGTGGCGAAGGGGACATCCAGGCCCGCGCGTCGCAACACCCGCAGGGCGGCGTGGTTGATCAGCGGGTGTACGGTCACCACCAGGTCCGGGGCCTGCTGCCGGAAGTAGGCCCCCACCGGTCGGTACGTCAGTGACGAGAAGACGGTTTCTATCGCCCGGAGCACCAGGGAACTCTCACCCAGATGCCAGAGCGTCCTCCAGAGCCACTCTGCGTCGTTCACGATGGGGCGGTAGGTGTGTCGTATCTGGTTCAACGGCCAAAAGGTATGCTGAGCGATCAGATCCACGATGATCACATCGACGCGGTCGTCCAGACGGGCCTGAAAGCCCTCGGCCAGGGCCTGGGCGGCGCTCCGATGCCCACCGCCGGTCTCGGATATCAGGATCAGCACTTTCATCGGCGCTTTCCCGGGAGGGTGCCTCACCTCTCTCATATAGTTCATGTAGCTCATGCTTCTCCCTCGCTCTTCGCGTCGTCCCTCTTGCGCTCCGATGTGGCCTGACGCCTGCCCGGGATCCGCCCCCTCCGGCCCTGATGCGAGCTAGGAGCGGACCTAGACGTGGGCCATCTGTCTGCAGGCGAGGGCTGACAAGAAAAAAGGTACACTGGACAAGCCAATGTACCTGTATGCAGGATCTTCGGATGTCCGACGTTTGCAGTCCGTCAGCGGGACGTAGCCGTCAGGATCTCTTGGGCCATGTTCGCATACACGTGCGCCGCCTGGATCACGTCGTCCAGGCGGATGCGCTCATCCGCCGTGTGGGCAAGCTGCTCCTCGCCGGGGCCGAAGCCGATGGTGGGGATGCCCATTTCCCCCATGGTGTAAACGCCGTCCGTGGAGAACGACCAGACGCACAATCGTGGGCGAGTGCCCAG
>JAJRVX010000341.1:0-2864 GCA_024277095.1 Chloroflexota bacterium | reverse complement strand
CTGTTCCTGGGCATCTTTGAGTCCATCGGCCCGCCTCTGTTCTTCACCGGATTGGGGGTTCCCAGCCCTAATCAGTTGAAGGACGTTATCGCCTTCTCCATGCTGGTGTTGGTCCTCATCTTCCGTCCCACGGGACTCCTCGGCGAGGTGCTGACGGAGAAGAAGGCGTAAGTCAAATCTACGAGAGCTAGGGAGTAAGATGACCGATTTCCGTCGCTCCGTTTTGCGGCCCAGCTTGAGGACGGGGCTCATCTTCGGCGGCGTTGCCTTGTTCCTGACGCTGGTGGGCATCATCGAGGTGTTCAGCGAGCGGGAGGTAATCGACGGCGTTGTCTCCATGAGCTACACGGTGTTGTGGCTGGTCATGGGAGGGGCCGGATATAGCGCCGCCGCTCGATACAAGGCGGAACGCCGCTATCTGCTCGGAGGTGTCAGCGGCGCCATCGCCGGGTTGGTCACGGCGATCTTGCTCGGGATCCTGGTGGTCCTCGGGACCGCCGTGAACCTGCGCTCCGTGCTGGTGAACGCCACCCCGGTGTTGATGCGGCTGCTGACGTTTGGCCAGTCCACCGGTGTGGGCGTAGTGCTCCTGTTGGCCGCCGGCGCGATCGTCGGCCTGTTGGGCGGGCTCTTGAAGATGGTGCCGGAGCGTGTGCGGCGGCCGTTGTTGACCGGGGTGGCCGGCGTGCTCGTGATCAGCGTGCTGCACGAGTTGATCGCCGTCCTGTTCAAGAGCCTGGGGTTCCCACGAGGGTTTATCCGGTTCCTGTTCGCCCGAAGGGGGCTGACGCCTGCCGGGGCGTTGATCAGCTTCACGCTTTTGGCCTCGATTTCCATTCTATGGCCCATCGCGCGGAGCCGGGTCAACCAGCGAGTGAGCAGTCTGCCCCCGCGGCAGAGACGTTCCGTGCGGCTATTGGCCTTTGTGGCTCTGCTGGCCTTCCTGTTGTTCATCCCCGATCTCTTCCAGCTCTATTGGACGGATGTGATCGATAACGTGGGCTTGTTCATCCTGATGGGACTGGGGTTGAACATCGTGGTGGGCTTTGCAGGGTTGCTGGATCTGGGGTATGTGGCCTTCTTCGCCATCGGGGCGTACGTCACCGGGTTGCTGACCTCGCCTGCCTCCTCACTGGGGTGGGGGCTCTCCTTCTGGGTGGCCTGGCCGGTCGCCATGGTGGTGGGTGCCCTGGCGGGGGTGCTGTTGGGCATTCCCGTGCTGCGCATGCGCGGCGACTATCTGGCCATCGTCACCCTGGGGTTCGGTGAGATCATCCGCGTGCTGGCCAACTCCGATCTTCTGAAGCCGTACATCGGCGGCGCCCAGGGGATCCTACAGATCCCCAAGCCCAGCATCGCGGGCGTTCAGCTTATCACCTCGCAGCAACTCTATTACCTGATCCTGCTCGGGTGCCTGGTGGCCATCTTCGTCTCCTGGCGGTTGAGCGACTCCCGGGTGGGGCGCGCCTGGATCGCCATGCGTGAGGACGAAGATGTGGCCCAGGCGATGGGTATCAACCTGATCAAGTACAAGCTGCTGGCGTTCGCCATCGGTGCCACCTTCTCGGCCATGAGCGGGGCCATCTTCGCCACCAAGCTCAGCTCCATCTTCCCACACAGCTTCAACCTCCTCATCTCCATCAACGTGTTGAGCTTGATCATCGTGGGCGGGATGGCGAGCATCCCCGGTGTCATCGTGGGCGCGTTGGTCCTGGTGGGCCTGCCGGAGGTGTTGCGTGAGTTCGCAGAATATCGTCTGCTGATGTACGGGGCGCTGCTGGTGATCATGATGCTGGTGCGCCCCGAGGGCTTCTGGCCCGCGGCCAGGCGCCGCCTGGAGCTTCGCGAGGATGGACTGGAGATAGCGGGAGGCGAGACATAGCATGGCCTTGCTGACAGCGCGCAGAGTCACGAAACGATTCGGCGGGCTTACCGCCGTCAGCGAGCTCGACTTCGAGATCGAGCCGCAGATGATCGCCAGCCTCATCGGCCCCAATGGCGCCGGGAAGACGACCTTCTTCAACTGCATCACCGGCTTCTACCGTCCAGAGGAGGGGACCATCCTGTTCGATGGCACCTCCCTGGTCGGGTTGGCTCCGGATCAGATCACCGCGCTGGGGATCGCCCGCACCTATCAGAATATCCGCCTTTTCGGTAGCATGACGGCCATCGAGAACGTGCTGGTGGGGCAGCATACCCGGCTTCATAGCGGCGTGTTGGGCGCCATCCTGCGCGATCGGCGCACCATGGAGGAGGAGCAGGAGGCCCTTCGCAAGGGGTTGGAGCTGTTGGACTTCGTCGGGCTGCGGGGCAAGGGCGATATGCTGGCCAGGAATCTGCCCTATGGCGACCAGCGGCGGTTGGAGATCGCCCGCGCGCTGGCGTCCGATCCGAAGCTGTTGCTCCTGGACGAGCCCACAGCCGGCATGAACCCGCGGGAGACGGACGAGCTACGCCACTTTATCCGCCGGCTGCGCGATGAGCGGGGGTTGACCATCCTGCTCATCGAGCATGACATGCGCATGGTGATGGGCGTGTCGGATCGGGTGACGGTGCTGGACTACGGCGTCAAGATCGCGGAGGGGCAGCCGGAGGAGATCCAGAGAGATCCTCGCGTCATCGAGGCGTACCTGGGGCGCGGCGCGGCCAACGCGCTATCGCAGGCGACATCTTCACAGGTTCAGGTGTAAGTCATGAGCGCAGCCGAAAGCATGCTCGAGGTCAAGGGCATTCACACATACTACGGGAACATCCAGGCACTCCATGGGGTCTCCCTGAAGGTCAACCGCGGCGAGATCGTCACGTTGATCGGCAGCAACGGGGCGGGGAAGACGACCACGTTGAACACCATCTCTGGCATCTTG
>JAJRVX010000340.1:0-6112 GCA_024277095.1 Chloroflexota bacterium | reverse complement strand
GCCTGGCCACGCTGTGGATGGCCGTGTTCGCCGACGTGGGTGCCTCTCTGATCGTCATCCTCAACGGTATGCGGCTGCTCAAAAGCAAGGACCGGAGGGCATCCTCATAAGCAAAGAGTCAGCCATGAGAGCCAACGGTGCGGCCCCGCATCCGGGCTCATCCCACCCCGGTCAGGACGAGCATCGTGATGAGGATGCCCCCCACGGCCCCCGCCAGGAGCTGCGCCGGCGTGTGCTTCTTGCGATACAAACGCGCCCAGGCGACCAGGGGCAGGCTCAAGAACGCCCACCAGATGGCCGGGCCGAAGACGTAGACCAACACCGTGGAGAAGCCGCTCACGCCGACCATATGCAGGCTGATCTTCCAAAAGCTGGAGATGGCGAACATCGTCACCCCCAGGCAGGCGTAGATCAGCGCTAACAGCCACAACAGGCGCGGGGCCCCACCCAGGCCCAGGAGCAACAAGGTCAACAGATCGCTGCTCAGGCTGACCAGGATGAAGCGAGGCCGCTCATCACGGTGGGTGAGCTCCCAATCACTCACCCACCCTTTCCGCTGGCCGATCCAAATATAGGCCAATGGGATTCCGGTCAGGAGGAGCAGGGCGAGAACCGCCCAGCCCACTCCCTGCCAGCCCCCGGTCCGCCAGCCGATGGCGGGGAAGATGATCAGCGAAAGCACAGAGCTATCGCAGAGGATAGAGATCCACCGGGCCAGTCGAGCGCGATCCATCCGAACCTCCATTCCTGTAGATGTCCCCCGTGATGCCGCACGGAAACGCGACCGGTTCCGAATATTATCACAGATGGTCATCACATCCAAAGGAGTGCGGCCCTCGGCGATGTATCCAGATTGGTATCAAGTTAAGCGATGCGGAAGCGTGGCCCCGCACCTCTGGGGTGGCTCGGAGGGGCTGCCGCCCCTCCGAAGAACTCCATCTTCAGCCCCTCACCTGCCCTGTGGGGCCGGAGGCCACCGGCCAAAGCCCCAACCAGGCAGGGAAAAGGCGAGAATCGGACTCGCCATCCTTTGACAAATCGGCAGGGGCGGGATATTATCTGAACGATTATTCAACTATAGATCGGTCCCGACAGCCACATCGCCCCTCGCAGCGCCACGTCCGCGTGTGATGTCACCCCTCTGACTTCTCAGAACGAGGATGGGAGCGACGGTGGCTGTCCGACCATCATAGGACATCGCACAACCGGAGGTGATCGTGATCGCCGTCAGGCATCGTTCGCCATGGATCCGAGGGATCACACTATCCGCTCTCATCATGATCATCGCCGCCCTGCTGGCGGCTTGCGGGAATCCCCCGCCGCGCATCGTGGTGGAGCCCCAATCCCAGGACCTGGGCGAGAGGCCACAAGAGCCCCTGGAACTGACTTACACGGTACGCAACGAGGGGGGAAGCCCCCTGCGGATCGAGAAGGTGAGCACATCCTGCGGCTGCACCCGGGCGACCGTGGATCGAGAGACTATCCCCCCCGGCGAGTCCGCCCAATTGCGCGTCGTGCTCGACCCCACCGAGGACAATCTGTACGGGAACCTGCTGCGGGTGATCTACGTGCGCAGCAACGACCCGGACAACCCAGAGGTAGAGGTGGAGTTTCGGGTGACCATCCGGAAGCCGGAGGGGTAGGAGGCCTCGATGCTCAAACGCTGGCTGGAAAAGCTGGCCGGGAGTAACACCCTCTACTATCCCGGATGTGTGACCCAGTACGCCCTGCCCGACATCGGCAGGCGATATGAGGACCTGCTGCGCCAGGCCGGGGTGGACTTCATCGTCCTGTCCGGAGAGGTCCTCTGCTGCGGCAGCCCCGTCAAGCGGGCCGGCTATCTCGCCGACTTCGAGGAACTGAAAGCGAAGAATCAGGCCATCTTCGCCCGCTTCAGCGTCCGTAAGATCATCACCAACTGCCCCGGCTGCTACCATACCCTCAAGTTCGACTATGGACTAGACGCCTACCACGTCACTCAGGTGCTCTCGCCCGAACGGCTGAGGACGGGCGATGGACGAGCCAGTGTGGGCCGTGAAGCTCTCATCACCTACCACGATCCATGTCACCTGGGGCGCTGGTCCGGCATCTACGACGAGCCGCGGCGCCTGCTGGCGCGAGCCGGGTGGACGGTGACGGAGCTGCCTGACAACCGGGAGCACAGTTTGTGCTGCGGTGCGGGCGGCGGCGTGAAGTCCAACTTCCCCGATCTGGCGAACGCCATCGCCCGGCAGCGCCTGGCCCTGGTAGAGGACGGGCGGCTCTGCACAGCCTGTCCTCTCTGCTACGCCCATTTCAAGGAAAACGCCGATGGGGTGGAGGTGCTGGAGCTCAGCGAGGCCCTGATGAGCGACCTGGGCCGGGAGGACGCATCGTGAGCCTGGAACACCTATCGACGCTCGTCGGCGAGGAGAACGTCTCCACCGCAATCGAGGACCGGGTCGTCTACGGCCGGGACGCCTCCCGTTTGGAGGGGGAGTGCCAGGCCGTGGTCTGGCCGTCGCGCCCGGAGCAGGTGGCCGCGATCGTCGAGTGGGCCCGGAGGGAGGGCGTCGATCTGGTGCCTCGCGGGGCGGGCACGGGGCTCTGCGGTGGAGCCGTCCCCCAGCATTCGGTAGTGGTGGATCTCTCGCGTCTGACCCGCATCGGCCCCGTGGACCTCGGACAGCGTCGGATACGGGTGGGAGCCGGCGTCGCATTGGGAGCTCTCAACCGTCATCTGGCGGCGGAGGGCCTCCTCCTGCCCGTCATCCCGGGCAGCCATCGAGCGGCCAGCATCGGCGGCATGATCGCCACCGACGCGGCGGGGCTGCGCGCCGTGCGCTATGGCACCATGCGGAACTGGGTTGAGGAGGTCACCCTGGTGGATGGCCTGGGGCGTATCCACCGCCTGGCCGGAGACGAGGTGAATGACGCGGCGGGATGGGAGGGGATCACCGGCTTCGTCACCGAGGCGACGGTGCGCCTGATCCCCCTTCCCACCCGGCGCACGGTATCGCTCCTGTCCTTCGACGACGAGGAAGCGCTGCTGGCCCAGCGAGATCGATGGCTGGCCGATCCCCGGCTCACGGCGCTGGAGTACATCAACCGCCACGCGGCGGAGGCCATCGGCTGGGAGGCGCGTCCGCACCTGCTGGCGGAGTTCGACTCGGACGGCGGAGAGATCGCCGATCCGGAGCGCATCGCCGCCCTGTGGCATGCCCGCGATGGCCTCTATCCGGTGCTGGCCCGAAGCGGCTATCCCGTCATCGAGGATCCGCAGGTGGAAGGGGAAGGGCTGGCAGCACTGCAGGCCTGGTTGGAGGCGGAGGGGATCCCCGCCTTCGGCCATCTGGGCGTCGGCATCGTGCATCCCTGCTTCCACCCCAATGACGAGCGCGTGGCCGCGCTCTACGAGCGGGTGGCGGAATGGGGCGGCCGGGTCAGCGGAGAACACGGCATCGGCTTGAAGAAGAAGAGATGGACCGACGCCGCCTTCCAGGCCGAGGCACGGCGGTTGAAGGAGCGCTACGATCCGCAGCAGGTGATCAACCGGGGGAAGCTATGCTGAGAGAGCTGGCCGAGAACCCGCCCTGCATCGAGTGCGGTCTGTGCCGGGAGGCCTGCCCCATCTTCACGATCCTGCGGCAGGAGCACATCAGCCCCAGGGGATTGGCCATCCTGGCGGATCAGGGCGTGGCCTCCGTGGTGTTTTATCAATGCACGTTATGTCGATCCTGTCGGGTGATCTGCCCTGTGGGCCACGATCCGGCCGGGGAGAGCATACGCGCCGATCTGGTGGCGCGAGGCGTGGAGACGGAGGCCAACCGGGAGATGATCGCCAATATCCGGCAGTACGGGAATCCGTTCGGGCCGTTGAAGGAGGGGGAGATCCCCAAAAGGCTCACCTGCTGCTAAGGCTGCTGGGAGCGTGTCTGAGAAATGCCGTGCTTCTGCTATAAGGCAGGTACGGGTCAGGGCAGGGGCGATTCATGAATCGCTCCTGCCCACAGGTAGGTGGCGACAGATACCCCCGTCTGGAAAAAGCCCACAGGAGGCGCCATTCATGCAGCGCTGCCCACAAAATGGTCTCCTGTGGGCCCACCAACATGAGACAGGGAGTCCACCTTCTGAGGGGATCCAGGCTTTTCTGTGCCTACGGCCTCTGCCACGGGCCGACGTGGACCGGTTGGCTCTTCTACACTGGCGGCCAAAACTGTACGCTCTGCCATAAGGGATAGGAAAGACGATGAAACAAGTGCTCCTGTTTCTTTCGCAAGGTTTTGAGGAGGTGGAAGCGGCCGCCTTTATCGACGTCCTGGGCTGGACGCGCTCCACCGAGGGGGTCACCCCCGTGGATACCGTGGTGGCCGGCCTCCGGTCAGAGATCAGGGCCGCCCACAGCCTTGTCGTACGGCCCCAACATTTGCTATCGGAGCTGGATCTGAGCCAGTTTGCAGCCCTGGCCTTCCCCGGCGGATACCATGACCGGGGTTTTACCGAGGCATATGAGCCGGTCGTGCTGGATGCCATTCGCACCATCCACGCTGCCGGGGGCATCATCGCCACCATCTGCGTCGCCGCCCGTCCCGTGGCCGCCGCTGGGCTGCTCGCCGGCAAAGAGGCGACCACCTATCCCCTGGATGGGGGCAAACACCTTCGCTACCTGGCCGAGCACGGCGCGAGGGTGAGGGATCAAGAAGTCGTGGTGAGCGACCGCATTATCACCAGCACGGGCCCGGCGACCGGCTTCACGGTAGCCTTCCAGCTTCTGGAGATGCTCAACGGCCCCGAGGACGTGAAGAGGGTCAGGCGAGCTATGCGATTCCAGGATTAATCCTCAGCCTTTTATACGCCTTCCAGTGACTGGAAGGGCAAGCGGAAAATATGGATCACAAGGAGGAACCATCGATGAACGTATTGTTGCGACTGGCCCTGGCAGTGATGATGTTCTGGGCCTCGGTCGCCGTAGCCTGGGCCCAAGACTCCGGGCGTCAGGCCATCGTCTACTATAACGAAGCCTGCGACGAGTGCGTAACCTACGTCGAGGGTGAGCTGGCGGAGATCATGGCCGCCCATCAGATCCGGCTCGTCAAGAAGGACTACATCAACCAGCGAGAGAACCGCCGGGAGTTGAACGAGCTGAACGACCGGCTGGGCGTGCCGTTGGAATTGCAAAGCCACCTGGCCACCTACATCGACGATGGGCGCATCATCCTGCAGGGCGAACCCCCTCGTGCGGTGGTAGAGGCCCTGCTGGCACCAGACGCCCAACTGCCCGAGCGCATCCTGGTCTACCGCGACGAAGGAGCTGACGAATACAAAGTCTGGGCCTTCGCCGGCCCCATCCAGAGCTACCCGGCCGACACCCCCATTGAGACCTACCTGGCCTGGTTCGAGGCCAACCGAGAGAGCTTCCCGACCACAACGGCCGACAAGCCCAGCCTGCTGCTGCCAGCGGTGCTGCTCACCGGGCTGGTGGACGGGATCAACCCCTGCGCGCTGGCCATCCTGCTCTTCTTCGTCTCCTTCCTGTTCACCATCCGCAAGACGCGAGCCTCCGTAGCCCGCATGGGAGCCGTATACATCGCCGCGGTGTACGTGGTCTACTTCCTGATCGGGCTGGGGCTGCTGCGCGCCTCGACGCTGCTCCAGGGGCACTGGCTGGGCCAGGCGGGAGCCGTCCTGCTGATCCTGCTGGGCCTCACCAACCTGTTGGGAGCCATCTTCCCCAACTTCCCCATCCGATTGGAGGTGCCCGAAGGGAGCAAGGAATCGCTGCAAAGGTGGATGTACCGGGCCACGCTGCCCACCACCCTGGTGCTGGGCACGCTGGTGGGGCTGCACACCTTCCCCTGTTCCGGCGGCCCCTATGTGGCGGTGCTGGGATTGCTGGCCAGCCAGACCGGGTTCTGGGAAGGGGTGATCTACCTGGTGCTCTACAACCTGATGTTCATCGTGCCGCTCGTCGTCGTGCTCCTCCTATCGTTGGATCCGGTGCTGGGGGGCAAGATCCAGGAGTGGGAGCGTTCATCCTCGCGGGCGGTGCGAGGCGTAACCGGCGGCGTGATGGCCGCCCTGGGCCTAGGCCTGCTGATCTGGGTGCTCTAGTCGGCGGAGAGGCCAAGCCCCT
>JAJRVX010000339.1:0-3543 GCA_024277095.1 Chloroflexota bacterium | reverse complement strand
CGATGCTGTGGGCGTTCGCGAGACGCTGAGGCAAAGCCTGGAGATGGTGCGTCCCAACGGGCAGATCACGAAGATCGGCTGGGGACGGGAGCCGGTGAACTTCAGCCTGGACCCGTTGATCGCCAAGGCGGCCACATTGCAGGGCACCTTCAGCCACACCTGGCCCACGTGGGAGCGGGTGTTGGGGCTGATGGCGCACGGTCAGATTGATGCTCGCTCGATCAGCGAAACCTTCCCCCTGGCCGACTGGCACGCCGCCTTCCAGCGCATGGACAGCCTGGCCATCGCGAAGGCGGTGTTGATTCCGGGATGAGCCCTCACGGGTTACGTTTTACGCTTTACTCTTTCCTCCTTGCGTTCTGCGCTTCATTCTCTGGACGTAATAATAGTGCGTAAAACGTAAAGACGTAAGGCGTAATGAAGGAGTGTACCCATGCCTTTCGATCCCGTCCTCCGCGAGAGATTCGATCATATCCCCCTTCCGGTGATGTACCCGGCGCGAGTGCAATTCCCGGCACCCAGAGTGCAAGACCTGGAGGGAGCGGTTCGCGAGGCGCTGCGGACCGGAGGCATCCTGGATCGAGTGCAGCCTGGCATGCGAGTGGCCATCGGAGCCGGCAGCCGGGGAGTAGCCCGACTTCCAGAGATCGTCCGCGCCGTGGTGGAGGCCGTGCGAGCCGCCGGCGCGGAGCCGTTCGTTATCCCGGCCATGGGCAGCCACGGCGGCGCCACGGCCGAGGGGCAACGGGAGGTGCTGGCCAGCCTGGGCGTGACCGAGGCGACCGTTCAGGCACCCATCGTGTCCAGCATGGAGGTGGTGGAGCTGGGCCGGCTCCCCAACGGCGTGCCGGTGTGCATGGATCGCAACGCATACGAGGCCGATGGCACCATCCTGATCAACCGCATCAAGCTGCACACCGACTATCGCGGTCCCACCGAGAGCGGGCTGGCCAAGATGTGCGTCATCGGGCTGGGCAAGCGACGCACCGCCGAGGCGATCCACGCGTACGGCCCCAACGGACTGCGAGATCTGATCCCGCGGGCCGCGCCCATCGTCGTGGAACGCGGCCGCGTCCTCGGCGGCATCGCCACCATCGAGAACGCCTACCATGATGTAGCTGATGTCGTAGGCGTCCCACCCGATGAGATCGGCGGCCCGGTCGAGCAAGCCCTTCTGATGCGCGCCAAGGAGCTGATGCCTTCGCTACCATTCGACCATCTGGACGTACTCGTGGTCGACGAGATGGGAAAGGACATCAGCGGGACGGGCATGGACACCAACATCATCGGCCGGATGCTGCTGCCGGGTGTGCCTGAGCCTGATCGTCCACAGATCAACGTCATCGCCCTGCTGGGGCTCACGGAGGCGACGCACGGGAACGCGGTGGGCTATGGCCTGGCCGACGTGATCACCGAGCGATGCCTGAACCAGATCGACTGGGAGATCACGCGCGTGAACGCGTTGACGGCGGGCATCCTGAGCGCGTGGCGCGGCAAGCTCCCCTGGGTTGTCCAGGACGATGCCGCGGCCATCCGCCTGGCGCTCCGGCTCTGTGGCCGCCCAGACCCTGAAAACGCCCAGATGATGCGCATCCGCAACACGTTGGCCCTCGATCACGTCTGGATCTCCGAGGCGCTGGTGGAGACGGCTCGGGAGATGGACAACGTGACCGTGGAGGAAGCGCCGACGAAGTGGGCCTTCGACGCGACAGGGCGCCTTCAGCCGTTGGCCCCGTGATCATACCGTTGTTTCTGCTGTGGGGAGGCCTGGAAAGGCGAAGCCCCTCCGGAAAAAGCCTCTCTCTCGCCTTCGACCTGCCTGGCCCCGGCTGGGTCCCTCGGGAAGGACCGAGAAAGGCAGGTGCAGGCCAGAAAAGTGGGGGTTTCCTTGGAGGGGGTCCCCTCCACACCTCCCCCTGTGGAGCTGGCAGTTGAGGGAGATCCTCAGACACCTGGCCGGTAAATTTTCGGACACGCTCTCAGACCTCCCCAGGGGGCGGGTCGACGGCGGCCGTAGCGTCCCTTTCCATACTCGCGTTTCCACGTGACGCGATCCCGTTGACAGCCCGACGGAAGAAAGCCTATAATGGGATCACGAACACTCGATGTGCCGATGACGATGGGGGGACGGCCTCTGTATGAGAAGCGAGCGCTGAGTTGAAAGCGGCGGTGAAGGGGATCGTTTTCGACTTCAAGCGGTTTTCCGTCCATGATGGACCGGGGATTCGCACAACGGTCTTCTTGAAGGGATGCCCTCTGAGCTGCTGGTGGTGCCATAACCCTGAAAGCCAGGCCCCAGGGCCGGAGTTGATCGTCCGGGAGAGCCGGTGCATCCGATGTTACGCCTGTGTAGCGGCCTGTGAGCAGGGGGCCATCTCCCAGAATGGCGGCATACCCATCACCGACAGGGAGAAATGCGTGCTCTGCGGGGCCTGCGCCGAGGTGTGCTACGCCGAGGCGCGGGAGATCGCGGGCCGGGAGATGACGGTGCCAGAGGTGATGGCGGAGATCGAGCGCGACGCCGCCTTCTACGAGGAGTCAAGCGGGGGCGTGACCTTCTCCGGTGGGGAGCCCCTCTTGCAAGGGGAGTTCCTGATCGCCCTGCTGGAGGCATGCCGGGAGAGGGGTATTCACACCGCCGTGGACACCAGCGGCTTCGCTCCCTGGGAGACGATGGAGAGGGTGGGCCAACTGGCCGACCTCTTCCTCTACGACCTGAAGCTGATGGACGACGCCCGGCATAGGAAGTACGCGGGCGCGACCAACCGTCTGATCCTGGAAAATCTCCGGGCACTCTCCGAACAGGGACGCGAGATCGTTCTTCGCATCCCTCTTATCCCGGGCATCAACGACGATGAGGAGAACATCCGACAGATGGGCCGGTTCGCCGCCGCGCTTCCCCATCTGAACCATGTAGACCTGCTGCCCTACCACCGTATGGGGGCCGAGAAATACGAGCGCCTGGACAAAGCCTACACGCTTCCCGATATCCATCCTCCCTCCAAGGAGAGGGTGTCCGAGATCGCCCAAATCCTGAGGGGATTTGGCCTGCGCGTCGAAGTGAGAGGATGAGGCATGGCGATGACGGAGAGGGTCGCCCGGCTGAGGGGACAAAGCCTGGCGGCGCAACCCACCCTCTCGACGGAGAGAGCAGAGCTTCTGACCGAGTCCACAAGCGGGATCAGGGGCTGATGTCTGATCCGGACATATTCTCGGCTGGATGGCCACCATATCCAGTTCGACGTCGTGGACGCCGACACATTGCGGGCGGCGCAACGGAACCCGGAGCGATATCGGGATCTCATCGTGCGCGTGGCCGATTACAGCGACTACTTCTGCGACCTCAACAAGGCCCTGCAAGATGAGATCATCGCCCGCACGGAGCACCAGACGTTTTGAGGTACGCTCATATTGGAATAGGCGACACAGTGACCTTCCAGTGCCATATAGGACGGAGCCATTGGGATAGAGAATGGAAAAGAGAGATAGGCTCGCTCAACAGCTGATTCATTACCAAGACCATGCGACCGAAGGCACCCAAGT
>JAJRVX010000338.1:0-4056 GCA_024277095.1 Chloroflexota bacterium | reverse complement strand
TCCGGGGCGCTCAGGTTGAAGCTCTCCGTATAATCGGGAATCCCCTGCTGGAAGGTGAGGGTGAAGATATCCAACGGCCTCACCCCGGGATCCCGCCCCTCGGACGGCTGCCCGGCCGATGGGACGGACGGCGAGGGGAGCTTCTGCGAGAGGGAGCGCAGGCGTTCCCGGAACATATCGGCCCATCCCGTGGGCTTCGGGAAATTCGGGCGGGCCAGGGAAGCCCTGCGGCCCCAATTGTAGGCGGCGAGGCCCAACAGGCCCAGCAGGCCGACCGCCAACACGGCGACCAGGGCGATCACCAACGAGCGTAGCGGGGACCTCGCGCCCGCCGGGGCCACCTCCCTGGCGGCGATGGGGGGCAACCCCAGCTCTCGATACATCTCCATCAGGACGTCGGCATCTTCTGGGGAGGCGCCCTCTAGCACCTCGGCCAACACCCTGCTCTGCTGCTCCGGCGAGCCAAATGTGCTCAACGCCTGGCGGGCCCGGTCGACATCGCGGGTCGCCTGCAGCGTATACGCCACACCCACCACGTACGTCTGGCGATACTCCGGCGCCAGGTCCACGGGCAACGCGTCCGTCCACTCCACCGGCCACAGCCACCAGCCGATGACCCACCAACCGATGAGAAGGCCGATCAACAGTGCGGCTAACACCACGTAGGCAGGATAGTTCGCCCCACGCATGATGCGCTCCTTCCCCCAACGCGACGGTCGGGGTCACATCACCATTGGCCGTACACGATCGGTTCCTTGGGGGCCTGAGAGAGCAGCTCCACCCCCTCCTCCCGGATGACGACCAGATCTTCAATCCGTACGCCGCCCCACCCCGGCAGGTAAACGCCCGGCTCCACGGTGACCACCATGCCCGGCTCCAACCGATCCTCGGACAGACGACCCAGACGCGGGCGCTCGTGCACCGCCAAGCCGACGCCATGCCCCAGCGAGTGCCCGAAGGCGTCCCCATAACCGGCCCGCTCGATGACCTCACGGGCGATGGCATCGGCCTCCACGCCGGTCATCCCGGGCCGGATGCGCTCCAGCGCTGCCTGCTGAGCGGATTGCACGGTGTTGTAAACGGTCCAGAAGGTGTTGGGATCCGCCGGCTCGCCCAGGCAGACGGTGCGCGTGAGATCGGAGCAGTAGCCATCCACCCGGGCGCCCATGTCGATGATGATCGGCTGGCCCGCGGGCAGCGGCTCGTCACCGGCGTGCGCGTGCGGCAGAGCACCGTTGGGTCCCCCCGCCACGATCAGCTCAAAGGCGACGGCCTCCGCCCCGTGCTCGCGCATGTACCGTTCCAGCAGCCAGGCCAGCTCGCGCTCCGACATGCCAGGCCGCGCCTGGCTCAGCCCGTAGGCCA
Organism: Chloroflexota bacterium; assembly: GCA_024277095.1. Taxonomy (GTDB): domain Bacteria; phylum Chloroflexota; class Anaerolineae; order DUEN01; family DUEN01; genus DUEN01. The sequence goes on along the minus strand of JAJRVX010000338.1, from coordinate 2,691 downwards.
ACGCCTCATCCGCCAACGCGGCGGCCCGCCGGATGATCTCGATCTCCGCCTCGTCCTTGACGGCGCGCAGAGGCTCCACCAGATCCTTCTCCGCCACCCAGGCGACCGGACCCTCGCCCGCCATCCAGCGGCGATGCTGGTCCACGGTGATATGGGTCGACTCGAACCCGACGCGCCCCTCTCCCAACCGGTCCACCAGATCGGGCATCAGGTCATCCATGCGATCGGTCAGGCGGACCAGCTCAAAGTGGGGCGCCTCGCGCTCCACCTGTTGCCAGTACCGGAAGTCCGTGATCAACAACGCCTCATCCTGGGTGATGAGCAGCCACCCCGACGAGCCGGTGAACCCGCTCAGGTACCGGCGATTCTCCGGCTGGCTGATGAACGCCCCGGTCAGATCACGATCCTGCAGCACCTTCCGTAGTCTGGCCAGCCGTGACGCGCTGAGCCAGGGATCGGTTGTAGGAGAAGATGGTGGATGCATGAACGCGCCTCGTGCCTTGGTCTCAGCGCCCATGGGCGCCGTTGGAATCCTCCGCCCAACCGGTGGTGGAAGTCACGCTCTCCCCGGAGACGGCGCCGTCCGGCGGGCTCAACAGCGAACGAACCTGCCGCCAGCCCTCGGCACCATCCACCAGATGAGCGGCCATTGTGTGCGCCAGCATCTGCGGCGTGATGCGGCGGGAGAGCCCGGCCGCCCGAGCGTACCGGGAGATCATCTGATTGACGGCGATCTTGGACATGCGACCGCCCCGATAGTTCAGGAACAGGGCCGGGGATGCCCGCCCTGACACCAGGTGGGGACGCCCCGCCTGCAGGTAGACGCTCAGCGTGTGTGCGGTGGCCTCGTCCAGCAATATCTGGCGACGCAACGTCTGCCGCCAGACGGTGACCTGCATGCGCTCCAGGTCCACGTCTCCCACGTTCAACGAGATGAGCTCGCTGACCCGAGGCCCGCCGCAGTACATCAGCTCCAGCAACGCCCGGTCGCGCAACCCCAACGGGGTGCTGGTATCCGGCGTGGCCAGCAACTGGGCCACCTCCTCAGGAGCCAGCGTCTCAAAGATCAGGCGCGGCTGGGTCGGCAGGTTGGTGCGTCGCATCGGATTCTCCTCCAGACGCCCTTCCCGAACCAGGTACTCCAGGAGCTGATGCAGCGTCGCCATATGATGGCTGATGGACGGCCGATCATGCCCCATGCGGATCAACTGCGCCTGCCATCGCTTGATCAAAGGCGCGCTCACATCATCCCATGTCGTCACATACTCGCTGCGCGCAAACTGGATGAACTCCTCCAGCCAATGCTCCGCCTGCCGCAGCACGAAGTCGGCAGGCTGGTTTTGCACCTTCAGGTGCTCGATGAATCGGTCACGCTCTTGTTCCATCTCTCTCTCTTCTCTCCTAGGATAAGGATACGTTACGTGATCAAGATCCCCCGAAACGGTCGCCACGATGCACCCATCCCCCATCAGGCGGTCTCCACAGCCGGCGCCTTCTGCACCTCATCTAGAGCGAACTGCTCCTCGCATTGCAGGCAACGCGCCGTCTTCTTGCCGACCACCACCAGCATCCCGCCACAACGCGGGCAAGGGGTCGGAAGCGGACGCCGCCACGTGCTGAAATCGCACTTCGGATAGGCGCTGCAACCGTAAAACACGCGCCCTCGTCGGCTGCGACGCTCGACCAGGTCGCTGCCGCACTTAGGGCACGCGACCCCGATCTTTACCAGGAACGGCTTGGTGTTCCGACACTCCGGATAATTGCTACAGGCGATGAACTTCCCATATCGGCCGTACTTGACCACCATGGGATGCCCACACAGCTCGCACATCTCGCCGGTGGGCTCATCTTCCATCTTATAATGCTCCATAGTGCGCTGCGCCTGAGCCAGCCGCTGGGAGAACGGCCCGTAGAAGTCACGCAGCACCTGGACCCACTCCGCCTCGCCGGCGGCGATGCGATCCAGCTCGTTCTCCATCCGCGCCGTGAAACCCACCTCGAACACGTCGGGGAAGTGCTTGACCAGCAGGTCGCACACGATGAACCCCAGCTCCGTCGGATGCAGCCGCCGGTCGATGCGCTCCACGTAGCCGCGCTGCTGGATGGTGGACATGATGGGCGCATACGTGCTGGGCCGCCCGATCCCGTGCTCCTCCAACGCGCGGATGAGCGTCGCCTCCGTATAGCGAGGCGGCGGCTGGGTGAAGTGCTGCTCGGGGATGAGCCGGAGCAGATCCAGCACCTCCCCCTGCTCGACCGGCGGCAACAGGTGCTTGACCTCCTGATCCGCCGGGGCGTCCTCGTCACGGGACTCCTCGTAGACCGCCAGGAAGCCCGGGAAGCGCACGGCCGATCCGCTGGCCCGGAACAGGTAGGGGCGATCCCCCTCCTCCGGCCCGGCCACCACATCCACCCGCATGGTGTCGTAGATCGCCGGGGCCATCTGGCTGGCGACGAACCGCCGCCAGATCAGATCGTACAGCCGGAGCTGGTCCCGCGTCAGGTAGGGGGCCACCGACTCCGGAGTGCGGAACACCGAGGTGGGCCGGATAGCCTCATGCGCCTCCTGCGCCCCTTTGACCCGGGTGCGGTACACGGGGGGCTTGGGCGGCAGGTAGTTCTCCCCATATCGCTCGGTGACGAAACGGCGGGCCTCCTGCTGCGCCAGAGGCGAGACATATGTGGAATCGG
>JAJRVX010000337.1:0-3197 GCA_024277095.1 Chloroflexota bacterium | reverse complement strand
TTGAGCTTCGGGCTGGGGACCCTGGCGTGGCCGTACGCCACGCACTATTTCGGCGAGCCGACGTCGGCCCTCGCCCTCGTCGCGGCGGGCTATGCGTTGACGATGTGGCGGGAGGAGGGGAAGACGAGGCTGGCCCTGGCCGCTGGCCTGGCGCTGGCCCTCGCCGTGGCGACGGTGATGGCGCATGCGCTTTTGTTGTTGCCCTACATCCTCTACGCGTTGTGGAATGGGGGCGGGCGTTGGCAGCGCCCGGACCGGCGTTCGGTGATCGCGTTCGCAGGACCGCTGGTGGCCATGGCGCTGGCGCTGGCTGCCTACAATTGGGCGCGTTTCGGCGACCCCTTCCAGACGGGTTATCACTTCGGGGCGGGGGAGGGCTGGACCACGCCGCTGTGGCAGGGGCTGTGGGGGTTGTTGTTCAGCCCGTATCGGGGGCTCATCTGGTACGTGCCGCTGAGTGTGGGCGCCGTGGCGGCCTGGTGGGCGTTCCGCCGCGAGCATCCCGCCGAGGCGAGGCTGGTGGAGGGGGTCGTCCTGGTCCTGGTCGTGCTGTACAGCCTGTGGTGGATGTGGTGGGGTGGGTTTGCCTGGGGACCTCGCTTCCTGGTCCCCTTGTGCCCGTTCCTGGCGCTGGTGCTGGCGCCCTGGTGGCGGCGCCTGTTCGAGGGGAAGCTGTCTCCATATGCCCGCTGGACGTTTCTGGGATTGATCGGGTTGTCCGTCGGGGTGCAGGTGTTGGCCGTGATCGCCAACTACGCTCAATACGAGATCGAGCTACGCGATATCTATCCCACCGACTGGTCGGACCCGCTGCGATACGGGCCGCCGGCCCTCTACAACCCGTTGCACTCTCCGATCCTGGGGCAGATACGGTTGTTGGCGCGGGACCTGCGCGGTTCCGCCGATCTGTTCTGGCTGCGACCTGACGCGATCGTCTGGGGCGTCCCCCTGGGGGGGCTCGTGGTGTTGATATTGGCCGGCCTGTTGCTGCGGCGCCTGGTCCGGAAGGAGGTAGCGGGGTGGGAGGCCCCGACGTTGGCGATCGTGTTTTTGCTCTGGGGGGGATACGCGCTGGCGGAGGCATCGGGGGACCCGCGCTTCGGGCGGCCGGGCGAGGGGTACCGGGCGGCTTTGGAGGTCATCGAGGCGCAGGCGGGCCCGGAGGACGCCATCGTCACCGTGGCGCCCTATCACTATCACGTGCCTATGGATCACTATCGGGGCCGGCTGCCGATCTACGGATATGCTCAGGAGGAGCCACTGCATTCGGAGACGATGCAGGTGCTGTCGCGTCTGCTGGAGGAAGCTCCCCGGGTATGGCTGATCACCGGCGGGCTGCCGCCGGCCGATCCCAGCAACGGCGTCGAGCGGTGGCTATCCGAGCGGGCGTATAAGGCCAGCGATCAGTGGTTTGGTGATTTCCGGCTGGTGTGCTATCTGGCCCCGGCGCCGGGAATGACGTCCGCACCGATCTCGGGAGCGGTATTTGGGGATCGGATCGAGCTGGCGGACGCGGCGATGGGGCCGGTGGAACTATCGCCCGGCGGAGGGATCCGGATCGCCTTGGGATGGGTGGCGATGCAGCCGCTGGAGGACGATTATGTGGTGTTCGCCCAGTTGTTGGATGGGGAGGGGCGGCTGCGCGCTCAGCGGGACTCCCCGCCCGTGGGTGGATATCGTCCGACGTCCTCCTGGATTCCTGGCGAGCCTGTGGAGGATCACCTGGGGGTGTTGCTGCCGGCGGACCTGCCGCCGGGCGCATACACGCTGATTCTGGGGATGTACGATGCGGCCACGGGGGAGCGTCTGCCCGTTTCCACCGGCGGCGACTTCGTCACAATGGGGCGGGTGATGGTGATCTCCGGTGCCACCTCCCCGTAGTCGGGAGCGGACGGGGCTCGCGCCGGGTTGACCAAACCCGTGATGTGAGGCATATTGGTGTTGCCGCTAAGTTGATGCGAATAGGCGTAGCAGCGCTGCGCTCCTACTATGGGGGTTAAGGGCAAGGTATGGTCAACGCGTATCTGGCGCGCTTGCAGGCGCTGGTGTTCGGTCCCGACCGGAGGAAGGCTCGTCTGGCGGTGTGGGGGATATGCCTCCTGGCCGCTTTGGTGGTGGCCGCTTACGTGGCCGCGTTGGGACCCCTATACGCTCTGGCGGGCGTCATCGCCCTGATCGGGGGAACGCTCATGATCACCTCGATCCAGTGGGGCCTGTACGCCCTCATCGGCATCGTCTGTCTGTTGCCCTTCGCCACGTTTCCCTTCAAGATCGGCTTCACGCCCACCTTCCTGGACGCCGCGCTGGTCGTGCTGTTCTTCGTGTGGCTGGCCCGGTTGGCCACCGGCCGGGAGCAGCGATTTGATGCCTCGCCTATTGGGCTGCTGGTGCTGTTGTTCGTGGGATTGGCCCTGGCGACCTTCGCTCGGGGGTTAACTCATGCCCGGCTGACCCCCACCGCGCTCCGCCATTTCATCGAGATCATCCTGGGGATTGCCCTCTTCTTCCTGGTCGTCAACAACGTGCGTCGCCTCTCGCAGGTGGAGAGCCTCATGCGGGTGCTGTTACTGGCGGGCTTCGGGGCGGCCGTCATCGGCATCGCCTTCTATACGATCCCGGAGGCATGGACCGTGCGGATCCTCAACGCGCTGGGGCGCTTCGGTTATCCCGGGGGCTACGGCGCGTTGCGGTACATTGAGGACAATCCGACGAATCCCATGCGCGCCATCGGCACCTCCGTGGATCCCAACGTGTTGGGCGGACTGATGATCCTGGTGACGGCGGTGACGGCGCCTCAGATCGCTGCTCGCTTTCCCTTGCTGCCGCGACGATGGATCGCCGTGATGCTGGCGGCGGAGGGGCTGTGCCTGTATCTGACCTACTCACGCGGCTCGTTGATAGGACTGGCGGCCGCGCTGCTGCTGTTGGGGCTTGTGCGTTATCGCCGGTTGCTGCTGGTGATGATCATCGGCGGCGGGCTTCTCCTGCTGCTGCCCCAGGCGCAGACATACGTCGCCCATCTCCTGGCGGGGCTGCGCGGCCAGGACCGGGCGACGCAGATGCGCTTCGGGGAGTACAAGGACGCGCTGCGCCTCATCTCCGAGTATCCCTGGTTTGGCGTGGGGTTCGTGGGGACGCCACGCATCGATCTGTATATCGGCGTCTCCAACCTGTATCTGCTGATCGCGGAGGAGATG
>JAJRVX010000336.1:0-6457 GCA_024277095.1 Chloroflexota bacterium | reverse complement strand
CCTCAGGTGCTTTTGCCCCTGGTGTTGCACGGGCGGTAGGGGCGCTGGAGAAATGAAGGCATTGATATCAAGTTAAGCGATACGGAAGCGTGGCCCCACATCTCCGGGGAGGCTCGGAGGGGAAGCCCCTCCGAGCCTCCCCTTTCAGGTGCGACCGCCTGTGGAGGGAAAAAGCGACAGGCAAGGGCCTCGCCCATGCTGTTCAGTTGATGCGAATGGGGCGCTGGATAGACGGTGGACATGGCCCGGCCGATCGTGCCTCGGGGGATTCCTTTTTCCGCTATTTTGTATCCAGGCGGGCGGATACCCCTATATGTCGTATGTTTGCCGTGGTCATACATGACGACGCCGCCTGCCTCGTTTGCGCCGGATGGGGATACCATCCCGAGGCAGGCGGCGCGATCCTCTCGTACCGGCTTGTTCGTGGTAGCTCGGCGCTGTGATGTGGGTGTGGCGCTCGAGGGTGAGGGATCGACCGGAGGGAAAGGCCCGGTTACCACACCGTATACCCGCCGTCGATGACCAGATCGTGCCCGGTCACGTAATCCGAGGCCTCCGACGCCAGGTATACGACGGCCCCCTGCAGATCACTCACCTGTGCCATGCGGCCCATGGGGATGTCCTTCAACCACAACGGGATCATGTCCCGCACCTCCGGTGATTCGACCAGCGGCGTGTAGGTATATCCCGGGCTGATGGAGTTCACGCAGATCCCATACCTGGCCCACTCGGCCGCCATGCTCCGGGTCAGATGGATGACGCCCGCCTTGGACGCGTTGTATGCGACCTGGTTCTGTGGCCGGTTCACGATGGTGCCCGACATGGAGGCCGTGTTGATGATCTTCCCTGAGCGGCGGGGGATCATCACCCGGGCTTCAGCCTGGGCGCATAGGAACACCCCCTTCAAGTTCACCTCGATGACGCGATCCCACTCCTTTTCTGTCATATCCTCGGCGTTGGCCCAGCCGCCAATGCCCGCGTTGTTCACGCCGATGTCTAGCTTCCCCCACTCCTGTACGATCGTATCGACCATCCGCTGCACGTCGGCCTTTCGGGTCACGTCGGCGACGATGGCCAGGGAGCGGCGACCCAGCGCCCGGATCTCCTCGGCGACCCTCTGCGCCGCCTCCGCATCGATGTCGACAATGGCCACATCGGCGCCGGCCTCGGCCAGCGCGTGAGCGTAGCCCTGGCCAATTCCCCGCCCGGCGCCGGTCACCAGCGCCGTCTTGCCGTCCAGTCGGAAGCGATCCAAGATGCCCATGGTTGACCTCCGTTAGAGGCGAAAGGTAAGGAGTAATGGCGTAAAACATAAAGAGTAAAGGGCTGACGATCGTCGCTCCCCGCTCTCCACTGCACGCTCCACGCTCCCCGCCTCACGGCGTCAGCACCACCTTGATGGACTCATCGCCCTGGTGGGCGATCTCCAACCCCTCGGCGAACTTCTCCAGAGGAAGCCGATGGGTCACGAGCGCGCCGCCGTTGACCACGCCATTGCGCAGATACTCGATGGCCAGCGGGTAACAGTACGGCCCCAGGTGAGAGCCGTGGATGTTCAGCTCCTTCACGTCGCCGATGACGGACCAGTCCACGGAGACGGGGCCGGCGTGGACGCTGAACTCCACGAACGTCCCCAGCCGGCGCAGCATCTGCAGCCCCTGCCCCACGGCCGGACCCGCTCCCGTCGCCTCGATGTACACGTCGCACCCGTAACCGTCGGTCAGGTCCAACACCCGTTGCACGGCGTCCCCCCGGCTCACGTCGATGGCCAGGTCTGCCCCGAGCTGTCTGGCCAGCTCCAGGCGCTTGGGCTTCATGTCCAGGGCGATGAGCAGCCCCGGCCCCTTCTGCCTCGCCACCTGCAGCATGCACAGCCCGATGGGCCCCATCCCGGCGATCACCACCACGTCGCCCAGCTGGATATCGCCCCGCTCCACGGCGTGGATGGCGCAGGCCAGCGGCTCGATCAGGGCCGCGTGTTCGGGCGGGATATCCGAGGGCACCTTGTAGTTGATGGCGTTGGCGGGGAAGCGCATGTACTCCGCCCAGGAGCCTTCAGCCCGGCCCTTCTTGAAGCCGTAGATGTCGTGTTGCTGGCACATCCAGTACTGGCCGCGCTTGCAGAATCGGCATTGCCAGCATGGCACGATCTGCTCGGACACGGCCATGTCGCCCACCTGCAGGCCGTACTTCTCGCCGGCGCCCTCCCCCAGGGCCACCACCTGGCCCACGAACTCGTGGCCGGGGATCACGGGGGCCTCGATATAGGCCGGGATCTCCTCGGATCCCCATACGCGATATCCCTCGTGCGTCTTCACGTCGCTGGCGCAGATGCCGGTGGCCAGCACGCGCACCAATACCTCGCCCGGCCCGATCTGTGGGACCGGTACCTCCTCCAGCCGGTAGTCCCGGATGCCGTGCACCACCACGGCCTTCATCGTCTTGGGAACCATGTCTTCCTACCCCCATTTGGCGATCACGTACATGAGGACCACGGATAGAATCGTGGCCACGGTCAGTGGGATATATTGTTCCACAAATCGCATCCAGAGCAAGTGGATGGCTACGAACAGGACGACGCCGATGAAGATCCGGTCGAACAGGTTCGTCTCCATCGGCAGGAATCCACGCCTCGGGGGCTTCTGCGTTCGTGTCATGTACGCCTCCTACTCACGCACGGCGCCGAAGGTCAGGCCGACTACGATGTACTGTTGCACGAGCGCCAGGAATAGGATGGCGGGCGCCAGGCATACGATGGCCATGGCGGCCATCTCCCCCCAGTTGGTCCCCACCACCGTCACGAACTCCGACAGGCCGGTGGTGATGGTGCGGGCCCTCACGCTGGTCAGGGTGGCGGCGAACAGGAACTCGTTCCAGGCGAAGATCCAGCTCAGCAGTGCCGTGATGGCGATGCCTGGGGCGGCCAGCGGCACGATGATGCGCCAGATGACCTGCATGACGGAGGCCCCATCGACCATGGCCGCGTCGTCCAGCTCGATGGGGATACCGTCCACGATCCCCTTCAGCAGCCAGATGGCGAATGGCAGGTTGAAGACGCAATAGGCCAGGATTAAGCCGATGTGCGTGTCGAACAGACGCCAGTCACCTATGCGCAGAACGCGACTGTACAACAGGAACATCGGCAGCATGAACGCGGCGGGCGGCGCCATTCGATTGGTGATGGTCCAGAAGAAGATGTTCTGATCGCCCGGGATGCGATATCGCGAGAGGGCATATGTGGCCAGGATGGCCAGGACGACTACCAAAAGCATGTTCCCCGTGTAGATGATAAAAGAATTCAGCAGATAACGCCCGTAGACGTCTCGGAATAGCGGGCGGATGAAGTTCTCGGCGTAGAAGCTCGTCTGATACAGCTTAGGCTTGTCAAAGAGCTCCACGCGTGTCCGGGCCGAGACCAGGAACATCCAGTAGATGGGAAACAGCGTGATCAGGGTGAGCGAGGTCCAGACGATGTAGTTGATCGCTTGTGAGAGGCTTTTGCGTAGGTTGGGTCTCATCAGTCGGTCTCCCTGCGCGCCTGCGTGATGGCGGTTAACAGCAGCCAGCACAGCACGATGGTGAAGTACAGCAGCAGCACCGACATGGCGGAGCCGTAACCGTAGTCCGTCTTGGGGAAGACCACGCGCCAGACGTGGATGCCGACGTATCGTGTGGCCGTGCCCGGCCCCCCGCCCGTGAGCATCCACACCTCATCCACGATGCGCAGCGCGTCCATGATGCGCAGGAAGAGGGCGGTGAGAATTACAGGGCGCAGCATGGGCAGGGTGAGGTGGCGCAGGATCTGCCAGCGGTTGGCGCCGTCTACCATGGCTTGCTCGAAGGGCTCGCGGGGTAGGGCGGTCAACCCCGCCAGCAGGGTCAGGGTGACGAAAGGGGTCCAGTGCCACACATCCATGAGCACCGTGGTCGCAAAGGCCTGTCCCGCATACCGACCGATGTTGTAGTCGATGCCGATGCGGCGCAGGTAGTAGGGGAGAGGTCCCAGGCCGGGGATGGTCATCAGGCGCCAGGTGGCGCCGACTGCGATGGGGGCTACCGTCAACGGCAGCGCGTGTACGGCCCGGAAGAAACTTTTGCCTTTAAACTCCCGCATGAGGAGCTGGGCCAGCGCCATGCCCAGGACCATCTCCAGGGTGACGGTCCAGAGGGTGAAGACGATGCCCCGCTTGAGGGCGGCCAGGAACTCGGTGTCGAAGACCAGCCGCCGGTAGTTGTTGGCGCCCGCCCATACCAGCTCACCCGTCTTGGAGAACACGTTCCAGTCGAAAAATCCGACGTAGACGACATAAAAGAAGGGCAGAAGCCCTGCGACCCCGAGAACGAGGAGCGTGGGGGCCAGAAGCCCCCACGCTGTACGGTTTGATCTCATTGAGGTTCTACCCCCTGCATGACAGCTGGCATGATCGTTATTGACCATACCCGAGCTGGATCAGCTCGGCGTCGACGTCTTGTGCCGCCGCATCCAGGGCATCTTCCGGCGTCATCTCACCCGAGATCGCCTTCAGCACGTACGGTAGGATGACCTCCCGAATCTGGGCGTGGAAGGGGAAGGGTGGCGCACCGGCGAACAGGTATCCCTTTTCCTTCATCAGCGTGAAGTAGCCATCCACCTTGGGATCCAGCTCCTTAACCTTTGGATCGTCAAAGGTGGACTTGCGGACGATGCGGGCCGCCGCGGCCGCGAAGTCGCCCTGGAAGTCCTTGCGGCTCACCCACTGGAGGAAGAGCCAGGCGGCCTCTTTGTTCTTGGACGAGTGCGGGATGCCCAGGGCTCCGCCGTCGTAGTAGCCGATGTAGCCCGTGCCCGCCTCCGCCTCCTCCATCACGCCGGGGGCCGTCGGCGGCAGGGCGACGCCCACGTTGCCGACCACCTTGGAGCGGGTCTCGTCCGTGGCGATCCAGGCGGCGTTCTCGCCGTAGACCCAGCCCTGGGCGGCTCTTCCGGCCGCAAAGGTCGCCGCGACCTCATCCCAGGTGCTGCTGGTGGCCTCCGGCGGGGCGTACTTCAGCATGCCGACCCAGAATCCCAGCGCCGCCTTGGCCTTGTCGCTGTCCAGCGAGCCGCCATTGGCGGTGGTCGCCTTCCAGGTCTCCATGTTGATACCCCAGTTGTACACGCCCCATGAGGGCCAGATCGTCTCAGCCATCTCGTAGAAGGCCGCCGGATGCGACCCGGCCTGTACCGTGGTGCCCCACAGCTCCAGGCCCTTCTCCTGGCCCCATTCGGTGAAGAACTCCGCGATCTGAGCGTACTCGTCGAAGTTGGTCGCCGGGCGCAGATCCCAACCGTACTTCTCCTTGAAGGCCGCCTGAACCTCAGGATCTCCGAACAGGTCCTTCCGGTACAGGTAGACCTTCAGGAACGCCTCGAACGGGAGCCCGTATATGTGGCCCTGATCATCCTTGAAGTAGTCGATGAAGGAGGTGAAGTCGTCCAGATCCAGATCTGCGTAGACGAGGTCGGGGTGTTCGTCCATGAAGTCGGTGAGATCGACCAGGAAATCACGGGCCAGGTATGCGTAGATGATATCCTGCTCGATGTAGACGAAGTCGTAGATGCCCGTGCCGGACTCCATGTCCTTGATCTCTTTGTCGTACATCTGGTCCCAGGATGTGACCTCAAATTCGACCTTGATGCCGGTCTCCTTCTCGAAGGCTGGAGCCAGGACTTGCTGCATGTACTTGGAGGGGGGTGTGCTCTCGGAGATGCCCTTGATCGTCACGCCCTTGTAGGGCTCGGCCGCCTTGGCCCACCAGGACATCTCCTCTGCCGGGGCTTTCTCTTCGGCTGGGGCCGCAGGTGCGGGAGCTGCGGGTGGCGCGCACGCGATCAATATCATGGACACGACGACGATCAGACTGAAGAGGGTACTGACACGCCTGGTAGTCATGGTTGACCTCCTGAGAAGTGATGTTTGGAAGGGTCGGAAAACGTTCGTGTGCAGCGCCAATAAGCTGGGCAGCCTTAGCGGTTGACCCGGACATCACCTCCTTTCATGAAGGCCTTGCGGGTATTCTCCTAGCTGGTGGTCTCAGCATTGCTGGGCAGTGGACTTCGTCACATGCCACTCGGGAGGAGTTGAGAGGGGAAAGAACGTCTCTCAATTCTATAGAATATTATAGTCCGGCATTTTCCACCTGTCAACCATGTTTCTAACATAAATTCTTTCTGGTTGTTTTGATCCATGAAGGTCGATCTGTTCACAGAGGGTTTGGAAATCCAGAGAGGGTAGTCGAAGGACAGCGATTTCGTGCGGTGTGGGGCGCCGGGCGGCGTTGCCCCGGCGGGCGGTCAGTGGGACATGAGGAATCGTAGCGGGATCAGGGCGTGGCGCTGGGATACCACGGCTCCGCGGCCGCCCAATCCTGCCAGAACATCGTCGCCAGGAGGCGGTACGCTTCGTTCGATTGGACCTGCAGGGCCAGCTCCCGGTTG
>JAJRVX010000335.1:0-2646 GCA_024277095.1 Chloroflexota bacterium | reverse complement strand
TCGGGATGGATCGGCTCCAACAGCTCGATCTCCGAGTCCCCCGCGGGCAGGAAGGCGATCTTCACATCCTGCTCGGGGATCGTCTCCACATGGTCGAGCGTCAGGCCCAGCGCGTCCCGATAGACGCGCAGGGCCGCCTCAATGTCATTCACCACGATCGCCACATGATCGATACGTCGAATCATCGCCGCTCCTGGATGTGCTCTATCCGCTGATTTCCAGACCGTTCAACTTTTCACCGACAAGATGCCTGAGAGCATCCCCCGGCAGCGTGCTCCACAGGGGAAGGTGCGTGGGGGAGATTCCCGATCAGCCGGCCGTCGGCCTGCCCGCCTTCAGCCTGCAGGGGGATCTCCCTCAACCCCGCTTCATGGCCTGAAGCTCGTTCTCCACCCGCTGCAATTGCTGCCGGGCCCGTTTGCCATGATCGAGCAGCTTATCGCTGTACATGAGCGCCTGCTCCAGCCAGCGGCGCGCCTCCTCCCACTCCCCACGCTGAATCAGCAGGCCCGCCAGCGCGCTGGCCGACGCGGCGTCCGTCGGATCCTGGGCGAGCAGACGACGCAGTCGCTGCTCCCGCCGCGCGGCCTCGCTGGTCCAGCGGAGCAAAACGCCGATATCGAAGAAGCGCTCGGGATCATGCCGCTCAGCCCGGTGACGCACCAACGCGTGCGCTCGCGGCACGATCATGTCCACGCTGCGCACCACCTTGAACTCCACCTGGACCGCCTCGGCGCCCTCCTCCAGAGTGAGCGCCGCATCCTGGCCAGGGTCCAGAACCACGTTCAGCTCCCTCTCATCCTCCCCACACACCAGCCGTTCCAGCAGCACCGGCTGAGCGTGATGATTGGATAGGGTGAGATGTGCCCCATCCAACCGGACCTCCACATCGCTTTGGATCTTCTCCGGCTCCTCCGGCGACACGGCAACGGTGTGCTGCTCCGGGTGAAAGATGTCCAACAGCTCCAGGAAATCGGAGGAATATTCCTTGAAGACGCCCACGTACTCGTTTACCGTATCCCCCTCGACCACCTCGATGACCACCCGGCTTCCCACGTATCGCTCCAACAGGGGGTCGTAGCGGGTGCCGACATAGCCGATGATGTTCTTCCCCACCTGGGTCAGATACTTCTGGCTGGTATCCGTGATGACCGGGACGGTAGGAGCGCGCACGCGGCCCAATACCAGGTTCAACGCCTCGTTGACGGAATCGCTGGCCGTGTTGATGAAGTCGCGGCTTTTGCGCCCCAGGCGCCGGAACAGACCCGGATGGAAGCTGCGTTCCAGATCCCGATTGCGCCGCTCGGTGTTCTCCGGCGTCAGCTGATCGGTATAGCGATAAATCGCCTGGATATTCCCATACTCGTCCCGATAGAGGATGTAACTGGTCTCGATGTGCTGATCATCATGCACGCTATCCCGATACAACAGCTCCATCCCCGTCGATTCCAGGGACATAGTACCCCATATCACGCGACCATCCTTCATCTCGACGAAGACGTGAAACCCGTCAAAGGATTTCAGGCACCGATCGCGCTGGATGGAGCGCAAATACGAGCCCAACAGCGCGGCGGCGAAGATGACGAGGATAGTAACCAGCAACGAGATGTCCATGGCACTCCCCTTCCGACGCGCGGCCCGGCCTCATCAGAGGCCCGTCCTACACCCACATCTCGGGATGGTACTCGCCGAACACACGACGGAGCACATCACAGATCTCGCCCAGCGTAACGTAGTGCTCCACACACTCCACGAACAGGGGCATCAGCTCGGCATCCGGCTGTCGGGCGGCGGCCTCCAGCTGCCCCAGCAGCTCGGCCACCTTATGGTGATCCCGGCCGGCCCGCACCTGCTGCAACCGCCGGACCTGCGCGGCCTGCACCTCCTCATCCACACGCAGGATCTCCGCCGGCGGCTCCGCCTCGGTGACGAACCGGTTCACCCCCACCACGACCTGCTCCCCGCGCTCGATCGCCTGCTGCGCGCGGTAGGCCGCCTCCTGAATCTCCCGCTGGATGTATCCCCGCTCGATGGCCCGCAGCGCGCCCCCCATCTCGTCGATCTTCGCGATGTACTCGAGAGCTCGCCTTTCGATCTCGTTGGTTAGATACTCCACGAAGTAGGAGCCCGCCAACGGATCCACCACATCGGCCACCCCGGACTCATAGGCGATGATCTGCTGGGTGCGCAGCGCCAGCTGAACGGACTCTTCCGTGGGCAGGGAGAGCGCCTCATCCTTGGAGTTGGTATGCAGGGATTGGGTCCCTCCCAACACGGCGGCCAACGCCTGGATGGTCACCCGCACGATGTTATTGTCCACCTGCTGAGCGGTGAGGGTAGACCCCCCCGTCTGGGTGTGAAAGCGCAACTGCCACGAGCGGGGGCGCTGGGCGCCGAACCGCTCCCGCATGATGCGGGCCCACATGCGTCGCGCCGCCCGGAACTTGGCGATCTCTTCGAAGAAGTTGTTGTGTGCGTTGAAGAAGAAGGACAGGCGCCCGGCGAAATCGTCGACGTTCAGCCCCGCCCCAATGGCCGCCTGCACATATTCGATGGCGTTGGCCAGGGTGAAGGCCACCTCCTGCACGGCCGTGCACCCCGCCTCTCGCAGGTGATATCCGCTGATGGAGATGGTGTTCCAACGCG
>JAJRVX010000334.1:0-13523 GCA_024277095.1 Chloroflexota bacterium | reverse complement strand
TTTGCTCTTTGGGAAGCTCGCATCGCGTGTGGTAGTGTATCTTTTTCGGTGGAAATACAGCAGGGAGCTTTGAGGGGCGCAGCCCCTCAAAAGAGGCTTCCCGGTTTCCGCCCCTCACCTGCCTTGCCCGGCCTTGCCCACCCGAATCAGGCCGGGAAAGGACAGGTGCAAAGCGGAAAGAGAGGATGTTTTGGCGGAGGGAGGTCCCTCCGCACCTCCCCTGTGGGCTTGCGATGGGCCTCGCGGAATTCCCACCATTTTGGATACACTACATCGCGTGTTTCGCGTTGACAGGCGATGATCCCCTTTGCTATAATGCGGCCCGCATCGGTGATGGAGATGTCGATGTCGATTCCGTTCGCTTTCTCAAGAGATTACGCTTAGGAGGTCGATGATGTCCCGTAACTTGGTGCTGTTACCTTCCCCCCAGCGCTTGCAGGAGCTGTCGGGCAGCCATCATCTGCAGCCCGATCGCTTCATTTGGCTGGCGGGAGATGTGTCCGATGCCCTGTGGCGCGTGGGGCAGATCGTCCAGGAGGCGCTTTCAGCGGTAGGGCGGCGGTGGGAGTTGACGGCGGCGCGAGGAGATGATCTCAGCCGCCTGGGGGCTACGGTGCATGTGGATCCCGCCCAGGTGCCGCAGCGGGAGGGATATCATCTGACCATTGGGGCCGATCAGATCCGGATCGTGGCGCACGATCTGGCGGGGGCTTTCTATGCGGCTATGACGCTGCGGCAGATCGCCCGCCAGACCGCTGGATCTGAGGAGCTGCCCTGCCTGCGTATCGCGGATTGGCCGGATTTCCCGAATCGGGGCGTCATGCTGGACATCAGCCGGGATAAGGTCCCGACCATGGAGACGTTGTACGCCCTGGTGGATATGCTGGCCGAGTGGAAGGTCAATCAGTTCCAGCTTTACACGGAGCACACCTTTGCCTATCGCAACCATCGGGAGGTATGGGAGAACGCTTCTCCCATGACCGGAGAGGAAGTCCTGGCGCTGGACGCCTACTGCCGCGAACGCTTCATAGAGCTCGTGCCCAACCAGAACTCCTTCGGACATATGCACCGCTGGCTGAAACACGATCGATATCGGCCACTGGCGGAGTGCCCGGACGGCTGGAAGTCCCCCTGGGGGGAGTGGAACGACGAGCCGTTTAGCCTTTGCCCGCTGGACCCCGGCTCTATCCGGTTGATCTCTGAGCTGTACGACGAGCTGCTGCCGCATTTCTCCAGCCGACAGTTCAATGTGGGCTGCGATGAGACCTTCGACCTGGGGCAGGGGCGGAGCAAGGAAGCCTGTGAGGAGCGGGGCGTCGGCCGGGTCTACCTGGAATTCCTGCTCAAGATCCACGACCTGGTGCAGCGGCAGGGCCGGACGATGCAGTTCTGGGGGGATATCATCCTGCACCATCCGGAGCTTATCCCGGAGCTGCCGGGCGACATCGTCGCCCTGGAGTGGGGATATGAGGCCACCCATCCCTTTGCCGAGAACGGAGAGAAATTCGCCCGGGCGGGCGTCCCGTACTACGTCTGTCCTGGCACGTCCAGCTGGAACACCATCGCTGGGCGCACGGAGAACGCGATCGGCAACTTACGAAACGCGGCGGAGAATGGGCTGGCCCATGGCGCCATCGGCTATCTGAACACCGATTGGGGGGATAACGGCCACTGGCAACATCTGCCCATCTCCTTCCTAGGGTATGCGTACGGGGCGGCCGTCAGCTGGGCCGCGCAGGCTAATCGGGATATCGATCTGCCGCGGGCCCTGGATCTGCACGCGTTCCGGGATGCCGCGGGCGTGATGGGGAAGCTGGCCTATGATCTGGGGAACGCGTACAAGGTGCCCGGTGTAACGCCGTCCAACAGCTCTGCGATGGCCCTGCTCTTGCTGAGCCCGAGTCGTCCCTTCTATGAGGGGCGGCTGGCGGAGCTGACGGTCGAGGGATTGGAGCGGGCGCATGAGTACGTGGGGCGGGTGATCTCCCGGCTGCCGGATGCCCGCATGGGGCGCCCCGACGCTGATCTCATCGCCGACGAGTTCCGCAATGCGGCGGCGCTATTGCGCCATGCCTGTCGACTGGGGATCGCCCGGCTTCAGGCGGAGGGCGGGGAGATCGCTCAGATCCCGGCGGAGACGCGAGCGTCGCTGGCGGAGGAGTTGGAGGCGATCATCGCCGAATACAAACGGCTGTGGCTGGCGCGCAACCGGATCGGCGGGCTGGCGGATAGCGTGGGCCGCATGGAACGGTTGCTGAAGATGTACCGCGGCGGATGAGAGGAGATCCCCTGCTGGGTCAGAAGTCGAATCGAGAGGGCCTGCTCGGGAGAGAGCAGGCCCTCTTCTTTCCACGAGGAAGGGGTGGGGTGTTCGTGTAGTCAATGGGCTATTCGCAGGGAACCCGCATCCCCACAGCCCACTCAACCTCGCCAACGAATGAACAGGCTCCCCGCCAACAGCATGAGGAGGAGGGTCGTGACCAGGCAATCAAGCCAGTTAAAGCGCAATCGGCGGAACTGCGTCCGTCGCATCTCCGGTGCACCCAATCCCCTGGCCTCCAGGCTCCAGGCCAGGCTCTGGCTGGTGCGCAGGGCGCTGATGATGACGGCCACCAGGATCGGCTGATGGGCCCGAAGGCGGCGCCAGAGGGACCCGGTGTCCAGATCCAGGCCGCGCGCCCGCTGCGCATCGACGACCTGCCGATAGAGTTCGGCGACGGTGGGGAGGTACCGCAGCGCCAGGGACAGCGTAAGGCTCCAGGTGTACGGAAGGCCCAGCGCAGCCATCCCCCGTACCATGGTGGCTTGGTCGGTGGTGAATAACCACAGGAACATGACGAAGGCCAGCGCGTCCAGGCGGAGGGCTACCGTGATCCCTCGCAGCAGCGCGTCCCAGGTCAATCGGAGGGGGCCAAGCGTCATGAGGGCTGGCCCTGACCCGGGCTGGAAGATCCACCACAGCGCCGGGATCAGCAGAGTGAGCGGCAGCATGAGTTGCCAGACGCCCCGCACACGCCGCATGGGCACCCCGGCGCTCAAGATCAGAGCGTGTGCCAGGACTAACGCGATCACGGCCGTGAGGAGATGCGTGAACAGGAAGAGCAGGACGATAGCCTCGGCTACCAGCAGGAGCTTGACCCGGGGATCCAGCCGATGAAGAAAGCTATCTCCCGGCATGTACAGGTCGTAGTCACCGCCCATGATGAGGCCCTCCCGCCCACGCTCGAAGGAAATCGTCCACGGTGAGTACGGGTGATATCTCGGGCGGGGCGCCCAACGCGTGGGCCAACCGGGTGACGGGGGGCGAGTACAGGCTGGCCGCCTCCAACACATCCGACCGGGCGAACAGCTCCCGGGGGGAGCCGTCGAAGATCACCCGCCCGTCCACCAGGACGACGCTACGTTGAGCCCGCTCCGCCACGATGGTCATGTCATGGGTGATCAACACAACGGTGATTCCCCGGCTGTTGAGCTCATCGAGAAAATCTAGCAGTTCATTCGCGGTGGCCCAATCCAGCCCTCCCGTGGGCTCGTCCAGGATAAGCACATCTGGGCGAGCCGCCGCAATCGCCGCGATGGCCACCTTGCGCCGCAGGCCATACCCCAGCACGGCGGGAGGGACGTCGGCCAGCGACTCCAGGTGGAAGCGCCCCAACATCTCGTCCACGGCTTTCTGGACATCCTGGGCGGGCCATCCCATATTCCGTGGGCCGAAGGCGATCTCCTCCCGCACGGTGGGGGCGAAGATCTGATGATCGGGGTTCTGGAAGGCGTACCCGACGATGCGGGCCAGCCCGGGGACGGGGGTGGTCCGAGTATCGTGTTCCCGCACCCACACGCGTCCCGCTGTGGGGCGGAGGAGCCCCATGATCAGGCGTGCCAGCGTGGATTTCCCCGCCCCGTTGGGACCGACCAGGGCGATGTATTCACCGGCATGAAAGCGCAAGGAGATGTCCGTCAGCGCCCTCACGCCGTTGGAGTACGCGAAGCTCAATCGCTCAATGGTCACGATGGGACGGGAAGGTGACGCGGTGAGGCGGCCGGGCGAAGGGTGGAAATCCTGCGAGCGCCATCGTGCGGGGGCGAGGATCCGGGCCGCCTCCGACACGGTGAGTGGCAGGCGATGTGCATTGGGGGAAGCCGGGCGGAGAGCGCTCACCAGCCGGGCGATCTGAGGGGCGCCCACGCCCCATTCGCATAGCGAGTCGACCCCGCGCGAAGGCCACTCGCCCATGTCCCATGAGGCAATCCGTCCCTCCCGGAGCACGGCCAGCCGGCTGGCCCCTCGGGAGATCCATTCGATATCCTGAGTGGCCATGATCGTCGTGGTGTGCAGGGTATGGCGGAGGCGGTTGAGGCTTTGGAAGACTTCCGCCTTCCCCCTGGGATCCAGGTGGGCGGTGGGCTCATCCAGCACCAACATGGCGGGGCGGGGGGCCAGGGCGGCCGCGATCACAATACGCTGCATCTGTCCCCCGGAGAGCTGTCGTGGGGATCGGCGGCGAAATCCCTCCATGCCGACCAGCGATAGCGCCCAATCAATGCGGCGATCGATCTCATCCGGGGGAACGCCCAGGTTCTCCAACCCGAAGGCGATCTCATCCTCCACGGTGAGCTGAAAGAGCTGACTCTCCGGATCCTGGAAGACCATGCCCACATCACAAGCGAAGGAGGCGGGGGGAAAGCGTCGCGTGTCCCTTCCTCTGACCAGGACGCGCCCCCGGATGGCCCCGCCGGTCGCCTGAGGGACCAATCCATTGAAGGACAGGCACAGCGTGGTCTTACCTGCGCCCGTTCGTCCCAGGAGGGCGATGAATTCCCCCTGGCCCGCGCGCAAACTGACCCCCCGGAGCACACGCTCCGGGGGGTCCTCATCCCGTAACGGGGGATACGCAAAGTGTAGATCCTCAACGGCCAGGATATCCAGCGATCACTCCTCCCGCCAGGCTCGTCGGCTCAGCATGTGGGTGAGCGGGGGGTAAGCCCTCCGCACGGCCAGCACCAGAGGGATGCCCACCACGGCTCCGACTAGATTCTGGAAGGCATTGAACGGCAGCTCCCACAGGGCGGGTCCCCATCCGGTTAACACCAGACCCTCGCCCAGCAGGTACAATCCACACATGACCACCGCACCCGCCAGCCAGGCCACCACCATCCCCGTGAATTGACGATCGCGCCCCAGCCATCCGGCCACGAATCCCTGCAGTCCGTGGGCGAAGAGGGTTAACAGGGCGAATTGGGCGTACCCGCCTATCAGATCGGCCAGCGCCGTTCCTACACCCCCGGCGATGAGCCCAACCCAGGGGCCGAAGGCGAAGGCGGTGAAGTAGATGGCCACATCGGACAGGTTGACGTAGCCATTGGTGGCGGGGACGGGGACGCGCACGGCCAGAGTGAACACGGTCGTCACCGCGGTCATGATGGCGATCACCGCAATCGCCAGCGGGTTCAGCTGCCGTCCCATGCTCCACCTCCTCGCGTCGGGTTTCCTCTATTCTATCCCATACCAAGTGATGCGCAAGTGCCAAACGCCACCAAATGGAGCGATCCAATTCGCATTGCGCATGGGGCCGAATGCCTGATCTTGCGTGTTTTTGACGCGAGCGAGAGGGATCATCTATACTGCGACCACCAAACTGTGCGGCCTGGAGGTGATCATGCAGGAGTCAGCTTCAACTACATTGCCCGCGGGGAAACTGCCAGCGGATTTGCTGGAGAGGCTGCTGCACCGATACGGAGGCCGAGATCCCCGACTTGTGGTCGGGCCTCGGGCGGGTGAGGATGCGGCTGTCATTGACTTCGGCGATCGTTATCTGCTGGCAAAGACGGACCCGATCACCTTCGCGACCGATGAGATCGGCTGGTATGCCGTGCACGTCAACGCGAACGATATCGCCGCCATGGGGGGGCGACCGATGTGGTTTCTGGCGACGATGTTGTTGCCGGAGGGACAAGCGACTCCGCAGATGGCGGATGCCCTCTTTGGGCAGATTCACGCCGCATGCGCGGAACTGGGCGTCACGCTGGCGGGGGGACACACGGAGATCACGTACGGGCTGGATCGCCCCATCATCGCTGGCGTGATGCTGGGAGAGGTGAATCCGGAACAGATGGTGACGACAGCCGGGGCGCGGCCGGGCGACGCAATCGTGCTGGTGAAGGGGATCCCCATTGAAGGCGCTTCCCTGATCGCCCGCGAAAAGCGCCAGGTGCTGCGAGATCGCGGCTACGAGGGCGCCTGGTTGGATCGCGTCGCCGGATTCCTCTACGATCCGGGGATCAGCGTGGTGGCTCCGGCGCTGCGGGCTCGCGAGGTCGCCGATGTGCACGCGATGCATGACCCCACCGAGGGTGGGCTGATCACCGGGCTTTGGGAGATCGCCCGGGCGGCCGATGTGGGCCTGGAGGTGTCCAGGGATGCGATCCCGATCCTGCCGGAAGGAGAGCGGCTTTGCGAGGAGTTCGGCCTGGACCCGCTGGGCACCATCGCCTCCGGAAGCCTGCTGGTCGTCCTCCCGGCAGATGAGATCCCCGCCCTCCAGGTTGCCCTGGAACGCGAGGGATTCCCCGTCACCGTGATCGGCCGTGTGCTGAAGGCAGACGAGGGCCTCTGGCTGCGTGAGGGCGAGACCCGGCGCCCGCTGCCGCAATTCCCCGTCGATGAGATCACCAAGCTGTTCTAATCCCCCTTACGAGCGAATCATTCCGCGCACCATGGCTGGAACTCCCTCTCAAATCCGTGGAGACGAGAGGCAACAGTAGCACTGCGGACGTTGAGAGGACGCCCGCATGGTATGGTACTATGAAGGATAGGAGGTAGTGGTAGTCTCCCTCATGGATGTTGCCGGGGCAGGGGCGATTCATGAATCGCCCCTGCCCACAGGTAGGTGGCGGCAGATAAATTCCCCTTTCCCCCTCACTGACAAGATCGATGTTCCACAGGCCATCTTTGCTGTACACAATGTCGCACCGGAGGGCCTGAGAAACTGAGGGTTTGGACCCCTCTCCCCACGAATCCAAATCCGCCAGAGTCCAGGAGGTATTATTTTGCGCTTGGCAACTTCTTCGTCCCGAAGGCGAGCCGCTTTTTACGCCTTGGTCTCCTTGCTGCTGATCCTGACCTTCCTTGGCTCATCACGTGCCCAGGCAGAGACCGCTCAACGCCCCCGGGCCACAACGGTGACAGGCAACGCCACTGCGGATAGCTACGTAGAGGAGGGCCTTCCATCGTCGAACTACAGATATTCTACCAGCCTGAATGTCGGCCACACGGAGTTCCTGCAGGAAGCCTACGCGCTGGTAAGATTCAGTCTGCCTACTTTGCCGCCCGGTGCCGTGATCGACCATGCCGAACTTCAATTATACTTGAAGAGCCGCTTCGGGCAGGTGGTATCGCAAAACGTCCTGGTCTACCAGGTCACTTCCCCCTGGTGGGAAGACACAGTGAAATGGTCGAACAGACCGGCTCTGGGTGCGGTGGTGGGGAGCACTTCAGTGGGTAACTTGACAGCCCAATACTACGCCTGGGAGATCACGTCCCTGGTACAACAATGGTACGCGGGCAGCGCGACGAACCTCGGCGTCGCTGTGCGAAAGCAGAATGTGAACATTGACGGTTATACGTTTGCCAGTAGAGAGAGCCTCTCCTGGGCCGTTCCCAAGCTGGTTATTTCCTACACCGCTCCCACCCCAACACCCACGCGCACCCCTACGCCTACCAGGACCCCCACCGCAACACGCACCGCTACCCCTACACTCACCCCCACGGGAGTACAACCGCCAACTCACACGCCCACCCGTACACCCTTCCCCACCGATACGCCAACCCCTACTCCCACCGCGACGGCCACTGACACGCCCACGCCTACGCCCGGGCCCGGATACGTGGCGGGCTGGACATGGTACGACATCAATCGAGATGACCGCCGGGATCCTGGGGAACCGGGCATTGCCAACGTCAGATTAGACCTGGTCCGCGATCGGGTTGTGTGGGAGACAACGTTCAGTGCCGCGGATGGGAGCTATTCTTTCCGAGATCTCCCGCCGGGCCGGTATGATATCCTTTCCGATCCGTTCAGCCTCCCGGCCGGGTATGGGCCAACATACCGTAGCCGCTGGGGGGGATGGGTGGATGATCTTACCCATTGGGACGCGGTCAACTTCGGATTCGCTCCCGCGCCCACGCCCACGCCGGCCCCGCCCATCACCGCCGATCTCTACTACGACAACCGCTATGAAGTCATCCAATCGAACCTGAACGCGCGCAAGATCCAGGGCAAGCGCACCGCTATACGGGTTTACGTGGCCGTACGCAACACAACTACCACCGTCTCCAACGTGACCGCTCGACTCATCCGGCTGGGCGTTGACGAATGGTACGAGGGCATCGATTCAGTAAACAGCGTCACGGTGGATCCGACCCGAACCTGGAGGGAAAACCAATACGATAGCACCCGTACCTTGAACTTCGAGCTGCCGGCCTCATGGCTGCGGGGTGACTACCGACTTTCCGTGTGGATCAATTACAACGGCCGGGCGAGGGAATGCGCCGTGCCCATATGCAGAAGCAACAACATAGCCACGATGACAGGCCGTGCTCAATTCTCCGCGGCTCTGAACCTGCCCATCGCCATCCCTCGCGTACAGACGGCGGGGCTTATCCCGAGCTACACAGACCTGGTGGAAACCCTGCGCTTCATGCGCAAGTTTCTGCCTGTGGACAGGATCACCCTCTACCTCTCCCCCACAAGCGTTTGGGCGGTGGACTACGATTTCACCGGACCCAGCCCATCGCCGGGTGTGTGCAGCAGCGCCTGGAACGACCTGTTGGATGACATGAACTGGATTCGAGACCTGACCAGGAGTGCCTATGGCATCGGTGATCGATTGAAGGTCTACGGCCTGATGCATGCAGATGTCCCCGCCAATGCCGGTGGATGTGGCAGTCGTCCAGGGAATGTGGCTGCTGGCAAGACCTCTACAAATCGCAACGCAGCGGGAAGAACTGTGGCCCATGAGCTGTATCACAACATGGGGCTCCCTCATGCGCCTTCGGTGTACATGGTGGATGGTAGAAACGTGTGTGGAGTTCCAGGTACCATCAACGACGAATACCCCAACGCTACCGGCAATCTCGACTCTACCGGTGTGGACATCAGCACCGATCCCATGACCTTTTACAGAACGGAATCCTCATGGGACCTCATGTCTTACTGCGGTCAGAACTGGATATCCCAGTACACCTGGGACTGGGGCTGGTCCCACTTCTTCAGACCCTCAGCCGGGAGCGCTGCCGCGGCTGGGGCTGGCCAGGCACGGGGCGAACAGGCATCCGATCAGGACTATCTGATCATTCTGGGCCGGATAAAGGATGGTGCGGTGACGAAACTTTACCCCTTTGTCCGTGTCACCCTGCCCGCGGGTAGCTATGACAACTACGGCACGGGGAATCACGAAATCCGCCTGTTGGACAAAGACGGCACGATTCTCTTTGTGCGCTACTTCCAGGTGGAAGATGAGCCGCATGGCGAGGGGGGTGAGGGGCATGAGGAATATCCGGGCCCCATCCACGAGTTTGTGCCTCTGATTCCCGGTACGGTGAGGGTCCAGATCACTCGCGGGGATACGGTCTTGCTTGACCGCGCGGCCAGCGCGCATCCCCCGACGGTGAGGCTGCTCAGCCCCAATGGGGGCGAGCGATGGCCCGCCACGGGGTCCAGGACCGTCGCCTGGGAAGCGGAGGATGCGGACAATGATGTGCTTACTTACATACTTCAAATCTCGCAGGACGGCGGCGTCACCTGGAGCGTGGTGGCTATCAACCTTACCGAATCAAAGACTACGGTGAATCTTGCCCTTCTGCCAGGCGGTTCGAAGGCCCGCCTGCGTGTCCTGGCTTCGGACGGCTTCTACACCGCCAGCGACATATCCGACGGCGACTTCGAGATCGCCAAAAAGCCGCCCCAGGTTTTCCTCCTCGATCCTGTAGACGGCGCTGCATTCCCTTCAAACGTCTCCGTCACTCTGGACGGGCTCGCCAGCGATCTGGAAGACGGGCCGCTGGACGAGAGTCACCTTACCTGGTCATCAGATCGCCAGGGCACGTTGGGCTCGGGCAATCAGGTGGAGGCCGTGGGCCTGGAACCTGGATGGCATACCATCACCCTGACGGCCAAGGATAGCAGTGGGGCTAAGGGTTCCGCCTCGGTGCGCATCCTGATCGGGCGACGACTCTTCCTGCCGCTCATCCGTCGATAATTCCGTATTGCCATGGCGATCTGGCATAATCGCGGCGGACGGATGCATCCAAGTCGCGCAGGGACATTTGCTGGATGTCCGGATTGCGGCGTATCTCTGCAGCGATCTCCCAACAGGGAAGGTCGCGGCAGAGGTACGCCGCCCGCTCCAGTGCCCGCGGGTTCCCCTGCGTCAGGCGGCATATCTCCAGGACGGCTCTCTCTTTACCTGCCAGGTTAAACCGGGGACTGCGGCGGAGCGCTGATTCGCAAAAGAATTGGACCGCCTCATACGCCAGCAGGTCGGCGGTAAACTGGAGGGCGGCCGAGGCATGTTTCGATCCCGGCTTGGGGTAAGCCAGCCCTCCAAGGTCGAAAACCCACTCCTCTTGCCGGCCTAACGGCCGTTGGGAGGCCACCAACAGGGTGATGGCTGCAGTCTCTTCCAGAACGCTGGTCAGCAGATGCGCGATGTCAGTCAAATGCTCAAAGCTGTCCAACGCCAGCAACAGCTCCTTATGCCGCAGGTGGTCGATCAACCGGTGAAGTGGATCCTCACCCGGCGCGACGGGCAGATCGAACGCGGCACAGAGGGCCGTCAGCATTCCCTCTCGCGTGGCAATGCTGGCCAGTGGGACGAAACGGATGCCTTCCAGGTAATGGTGGAGACTTTGTCGGCAGACGGCTAACAGCAGCCGGGTCTTGCCGATACCGCCGGGGCCGACGATGGTGATCAGGCGGTGATCTGGGGCGGCCAGCATCGCTTTCAGCGTCGCCAATTCCTGTTTGCGACCGATAAACGGGGTGGTGGATGGCGGTAGATTATGAGAAACGCCCGGCGTCTGGCGAATGCGCTCATGAAGGGCAGACAGGTCAGGTGAAGGGGAAAGCCCAAATTCGGCGGCCAACAGGTCGCGGTAGGCTGCATACTGGGCCAGCGCGGCGTGACGCCTCCCCGTCTTGACGTAGAGCTGCATGAGCCGATAATGGTTTTCTTCCTGCCACGGGGACAGAGCGATCAGCTTTTGGGTGTAGAAGAGGGCAATCTCATACCGGCCTTTCCGTCGGGCCACGTCGGTCAGCCTCTGCAACAGGCGGATCGTTTCCCGCCGCCACCGTTCTCGCTCCTGTTCTATCCATCGTTCCAATTCGGACGAGTCGGAGTCATAAACCCCTTCCAGAAACGGCGCCCGAGCCAGGGCCACGGCCGCAAGTTCGACGCCGTTTTGTTTCGCCAAAGCCTGGAATTGATAGATGTCTACAATGACTGGTGCGTTGGGATGAAACGCGACCGTTCGCCGATTCACGTCCAGGCAGCCGGGCAGATTTTTAGAAAGGTTGTACAGGGCGCGGCGCAAATGGCCCAAGGCTCGTGACTCTGTCACATTTGGCCAAAACAATCCCGCCAGGTGGGCTCTGGTCAGAGGGCGATTCTGGCAGATCAGATAAGCCAACAAAACGAGCGTTTTCTGTGAGCGGAATCCAGTTACCGGCTTTCCCTCCCGCGACACTTCAATCGCGCCGAATAATCGAATGTGAAAAGTGTGCATACTCGATCACATCTCCAATCGTCTCCCGAAATATTAGACTGAAACTTTAGAAAATTATATCAAAACTTTGAGATTTGCGCCACCTTAGAGTCTCTGCGCTTTCGGCACATTGCCGGGGTGCCCTCGCTCCACCGTAGAAGACAGAGGAGCTAAAGGAAGCCACCACTTTCATGACGGATAGGCTCTCTCCATCCACGCGTCCTCCGGGAGGTTGTGCCCCGCGATCAGGAGGATGGTCAGCGCTAGCAGCCAGGTTGCTTCCTCCTCTGAGAGCGACCCGGCCGGGAATACGGCCGGGCTATGGTGCCACTTCCGCCGATCCTGAAAGCTGGCCAGGCGGCCGATCTCCCGGCCGTGCAAGATCACCGTATGAGGCCGCCCGAGCTTCTCCCCGAGGGCTGCCTGAGCTCCTGCTACGAACAGGATGGGCGGCCCTCCCACTCGCGGGGCGCTTCCTACAGCCTCTCCCGCCGAATCGAGTAACGTCCCGTCCGGCAGGACCGCGCCCCACAACTTCCCATCGATGTGAATCGTCGTGCGCTCCGGCGTAATCTCATAGGAGAAGGTCTGCTCCGTGGTGCGGGCTTCCAGGGTCCCACGGGTCGTCTCGCGCCCCCCCCGTATATCGAACGTGAAGGCGATCCATGCGGGCCCCTTCGGGTCATGCACGCTATGGATCATGCCCTGGCCGCGCACCCGTCGAGGGAGCTTCACCCAGCGGGACTCCCACTTGGCGGACAGATCCTCCAGGCTCTCCGGCGGCCAGGGGCGAAGGTGTGTGACGGCCCGACGCCACCGGCGGATCAGCCATAGGATCAGCGCGACAAGCCCCACCCCTCCCAGCCCGGCCAGGCAGACGGACGCCAGGCAGAAGATCGCCCAGTTTGGAGACGTAGAATCCATCGTTCCCCCCTTATTCCCGGCTTATGGCGGGCATGAAGATCTGCACAGGAGGCCACTCGCCGACGGTGATGGTCACAGAGGCGCTGCCGGTCAAGCCATCGCTATCGATGGCGGTCAGGGTGATCGTGTGATGGCCTGGAGGCAGATCGGAGACCTCCAGGCTCGAACCGGAGCCCAGGTCGCCGCTGATGTCGGAGTGCCAGCGCAGCTGTGCATCCGCCTCGATCGGTCCATCCTCGATGTCCGTCCCATAACCCTTCAGATAGATCGGCGAACCCACAGGGAAGAAGGTCCCGGTCGTGGGGACGAGGATGCCCGCCAGGGGCGGCTTCCTCGGCACGGAGAAAACCCCATCGCTCTCATCGGCGGCGGTGTTCACCCCGTCGCTCGCCAGCACGCGCACCTTGGCCCGGTCGGAGCCGCCGATCTCCGATGTATCGACCGTGTAGCTCGTCTCGGTCAGGTTCACGGCCATGGTGTGCCATGTCCCTCCGCCGTCGATGCTGTATTGCAAAGTGTAGACGAGCGGGTCGCCGTCGGGATCGCTGCCATGCCAGCGTATTGTTATCGATCCGTCGAGCGCCTCGCCGCCATTGGGATAGTCCATCGTGACCGTGGGCGGATTGGGGCTGACCTGGCGGGTGTCCAGGACCTTCTCTCCGTGCAGAAGGACGATCGATCGCGTGCCGATTGGGAATGGTAGCACCTCTATCCAATAGCGTCGGGGCTCTGAGGTGTCGGAGTCAGCGATGTACTGCTGTGGCTCAAAGTAGCGTGTGAACAGGACGTTGCCCGTCGCATCCCGCAGTTCCAGGCGGTAGGCACCCTCTCCCGG